>WRDS01000017.1 GCA_009779675.1 Coriobacteriia bacterium | reverse complement strand
CAACCGGTAACCCTATCGGGCGCGTGCTTGTTGAGCTTGGCTATGTGAGCCAGCCCGAGCTGCTTCGGGTCATGTCGCGCCAGATGGGCGCGAACTACATCGACTTCGAGGAGCAGCCGCCCGAGATCGGCGCTATCGCTGCGGTTCCAAGGGAGATGGCGGAGCGCCATACGCTCATGCCCGTCTCGGTGTCCGACGGGTCGATCCTCGTCGCGATGGCAGACCCGCAAAACATCATGGCCTTAGACGACCTGCGTATGGCCACCGGCCTTGAGGTCAAGGCGGCCGTTGCCACAAAAGACAGCATCGTCGATGCCATCAAGGAGTACTACAAAGAGGCCGAGCAAAGCGAAGACGACCTTTTCTCCGGTAGCGATTCGCTTTCCGATACGGACCTTGAGAGCCTCACGGATGTCGAGTCCGAGTCCCCTGCCGTCAAGCTCGTGAACTTCATCATCCAAAAAGCGGTCACAGACCGCGCTTCCGACATCCATGTGGAGCCCCAGGAAAACGACCTGCGCATCCGCTTCCGTATCGACGGCGTGCTCCACGAGGTCATGACCAGCCCAAAGAGCACGCAGGCGGCCCTCACCAGCCGTTTCAAGATCATGGCCGAGATGGACATCGCAGACTCCCGCCGCCCGCAGGACGGCCACTGCGCGGTGACGATCGGCAACCGCCGCATCGACTTCCGTGTGTCAACGCTTCCGACGGTCTATGGCGAGCGGGTCGTCTTGCGTATCCTGCGCAAGGACTCGATCATGCTCAAGCTCTCGGATCTGGGCTTCTCGCAGTTCGCGCTCGACCGTTTCCAGTCCTCGTTCAAGAAGCCCTATGGGGCCATCCTGGTGACCGGCCCCACCGGTTCTGGTAAGTCGACATCGCTTTACGCGGCGATCAACGTGCTCAACGACCCTGGTCGTCATATCCTCACCGCCGAGGATCCGGTCGAGTACCGTCTTGACGGCGTGAACCAATGCCAGATCAACCAGAGGGCCGGCCTGACGTTCGCCCGCGCCCTGCGTTCGTTCCTGCGCTGCTCGCCGGATGTTATCCTTGTCGGTGAGATCAGGGATCAGGAGACCGCCCAGATCGCCATCGAGTCGGCGCTCACCGGCCACCTTGTCCTCTCGACCTTGCATACGAACGACTCCGCAAGTGCGGTGACGCGCCTTGCCGAGATGGGTGTCGAGCCCTTCCTGGTCGCCTCGGCGCTTGACTGCGTGCTTGCCCAAAGGCTTGCAAGAAAGCTCTGCCCGGACTGCAAGCAGGAATGGCGGCCCCGAAAGGATGCCTTAATCGACGCGGGCTTTGCTGCCGATAACCTGCCAAAGACCGTCTACCGCGCCGGTGGTTGCAGGAAATGCGGCAAGACGGGCTATAGTGGTCGGGTCGGCGTGCACGAGGTATTGCAGATGTCCGAGGAGATCGGGCGCATGTGCGTGGAAGGATCGACCGCCGAGGCGATCAAAAAGATCGCCATAGAGCAGGGGATGAGGACGCTCAGGCAAGACGGGCTGGAGAAAGTGCGGGAAGGACTGACCTCGATCGAAGAGGTCATGCGGGTTATCGTATAGACGCAGCAGTGAACACAGCAGGGCACGCGTGAGGAGCGATCATGGCAGGGTTTACTTATACCGTACGTGACTACGCAGGCAAGACGACCAAAGGGAAAATCCAGGGCGAGAACAAGGAGGCCGTCTCAGCACGGCTCTCCCAGATGGGCTATGTCGTGTTAAGCGTCAAGCCCCAAAGCGGGTTTGCCTCGCTTAACAACATCACGATCGGAAGTGGCATCAAGTCAAAGGATGTGACGATCTTTTCGCGGCAGTTCGCCACGATGATCAACGCAGGCCTCTCGCTCACCAAATGTTTGAGCATCCTTGCAGCCCAGACGGAGAACGCTTATTTGCGGCAGGTTATCGCTCAGCTGGGCAAGGACGTTGAGGCGGGTCAGTCGCTTTCTGACGCGCTTTCCCGGCACCCTAAAGTCTTTCCGCCTATCTTTGTGAGCATGGTAAAGGCCGGTGAGACGGGCGGCGTGCTGGATCAGGTCCTTGCCCGCGTTGCGGATCACTTCGAGCAGGAGGCAAGCCTTAAAGGCAAGGTCAAGTCCGCGATGACATACCCGGTGGCGATGGGCGGTCTCGTGTTGGTCGTTCTTGCCCTCATGATGATTTTTGTCGTACCTACGTTTCAGAAGATGTTTGAAGATATGGGCGGTGACCTGCCCTTTATGACTCAGGTGCTTGTCAACATCTCAAGTTTTGTTGTGAGTTGGAGCGGAGCAATTGCTGCTGTGGTCGCCATTGGGCTCATCTTTGTGATCCGATGGTGGTGTAGCGGCCCTGGCAAGTTCTTCTGGGATCAGTTCTGCTTGAACGCTCCGGTCTTTGGATCCTTGGTGCGTAAGATCGCTGTTGCGCGCTTCACCCGAACAGCGGGGACTCTTGTGTCCGCCGGTGTTCCTATTCTTACGACGTTGGAGATCGTCGCGGATACCTCCGGTAACGAGGTGATCGCCCGGGCGGTCATGAGGGCGCGCAGTGCGATCAAGGAAGGCGAGACGATCGCCAAGCCGCTTTCCGAGAGCAAGGTCTTTCCCTCGATGGTCACCCAGATGATTGCGGTTGGCGAAGAGACCGGTGCGCTTGATGCCATGCTCGAAAAAATCGCGGATTTCTATGACGATGAAGTGGGGTCGGCGGTTGATGGCCTGACCTCGCTCATCGAGCCGCTCATGATGGCTACATTAGGCGTTATTGTGGGCAGCATGGTCGTAGCCCTCTATCTACCGATGTTCACCGTCATCACGCTTATCAATTAGCGCAAAACCGGCAAAGAGAAGGAAGAGCAAAGGGAGAAAGAAAGTTATCGTTCCTGCTAAAGTTGTGGGCGGTACTGCCGATAACCTTTGATGTAGAAGGTGGACGGGCAGGCCGTCCGCAAACTGTCAAACCCGTAAAAGGGGAAGGAGGTGCGACCACTATGATGAAGATGTTCCGCAAGGAAGAGGGCTTCACGCTTGTCGAGCTCATGGTTGTCGTTCTTATTATCGGTATTCTTGTTGCTGTTGCTATTCCCGTTTTTAATGCAGCTCGTGCTACTGCCCAGCAGCGTTCATGCCAGGCAAATTTACGCACAGTCGATGGTGCTATTGAGCAGTGGCGGGCAGAGTTACCGGGTAACGATCCTGCTACCGACACGCTTTTTGCCGCTGCTACTAATGATGCCGGTTGGACTGCTCTTACCACTGGTGCAGGGCCGCTTCAAAAATTCCTCAAAGCCAAGCCCATATGTCAAGCTGGGGGGGTGTACACTATTGCGAACGAGGCTGCAGTGTGCTCTTTCGGGACCGATCCCAAATATGCCAAGAATCCCCACGTCTACCCCTAGACCCGACCACTCCGTAGGTCTTGTTTTAAGTACCTGAAAGCTACTACTGCATGGACAGCAGGAGGCCGGGGCTTGATGCCCCGGCTTCCTCGATTTTGGGCGCATTGTTGTGGTAACCTAAACAGCCAGAAGCCACCTTTAGCCGCAGAACTTCATCCCACCAAGAAGGGGGCACTTGGGGTTGAGCACACTTCCGAACTGGTTTTGGCTGCTTTGCCTAGGGTTTTTTGGCCTTGCGGCAGGCAGCTTTTCCAATGTTGTCATTTATCGCCTACCGCGTAACGAGTCCTTATCGAATCCGCCGTCCCATTGCACCAGCTGCGGCAGTCCCGTGCGCTGGTACGACAACATTCCAGTGGTCAGCTGGTTAGTTCTTCGTGGATCCTGTCGCGACTGCGGCAAGCCGATATCTGTGCGATACCCGCTTGTCGAGGCTGCCATGGGTCTGCTTTGGGTGGGCACCGGTGTGTTCTTTGACCTGGACTGGCGTACGTCAACAACGATCGTACTCGTCTCGCTGCTGCTCATTTTGTCGCTTATCGACCTCGACACCAAACGTCTTCCTAATGTGCTGGTTGGCCTGCTCGCCGTTGCTGGGGCGGTGTCCGCTGTTGCCTCTCAGTTTTCGGGCAAGATGCTGCTCCCGGCTCCGTCGCACCCTGCAAGCGGCTTGCTGTCCCAGCCGTTCGTGATAGCGACGCTTGGGGTTCTTCTTGGCGCAGGGCTTAGCCTGTGTATCGCACAGGTGTATGCGATGGTTCGCAACGCAGAGGGGTTTGGCATGGGGGATGTAAAACTTCTTGGGGCGATAGGCCTCTTTGTCGGGCCTTACGTGGCGATGGTGTTCTTGCTTGCGTGTTTTACAGGTACCGTCTGGATGCTCGTCTCGAGGCAGGCAAAATCGCCGCGCATGCAGGTTCCGTTTGGCCCGTTCATTGCATTTGCGACCGGTATCGTCTTGGTTTTTGGAGAGCTGCTTTGGATGTGGTACGCGGGCCTGGTCGGGTTCCGCTGATCCTGGCATGCGAAGCCTGTGGGGAAATGCGGGGTATATAGGCCCGACAGGGCTTACTGAGCACGGAATGCAGGGACATGCAGGTTATTTAACGGGGCGCATCACAGCGACCTTGACCAAGTAGGACAGGGGTACTACAAAGGAGGATACGGTTCAAGCCAAGCGGTATAGGAGCCGATAGGGACGGTGAGGGCTGCGTGTAATGAAGCAGACATCACTTCGAAGATGTGAGCCGAGATGTGAGCTGGTGGAACATGATGATTACAGCGAGAAAACTCAAGCGCTCTGAGCAGGGATTCACGGTAGCCGAGCTGATGGTTGCCACAGCAATACTCTTTTTTGCTTTGGCAGCGATCATCGGCGGGGTTCAGTTTGCCGCAGCATCCACGCAACAATCGACCATGCGCGAACGTGCGGTCAACCTGGGCAACAGGGTTATCGAGCAGGCGCGCATAATGGACTACGACTATGTAGGCGTGGATACTATAGGAGCACCTGTCTTTGGCGACCTCAATGTGAGGGCAAAGCAGTTTCTTGACGACGAAGGATTCAGGGGGCTTTCCGATGTCGACGTGCAAGTGGTGTATGCGCGAGATGCTGACAATATGCCGACATACAAGGTCGTCACAGCGATAGTGAGCTGGGAGCAGCCTTTTTTCAAGGGTCTCGAGAGCGAGGTGAAGGTCGAATCTGCGATTACCGGAAAGTCAACCGATATGGACACCGGCCACGTGTGTGTCACGGTGAAGGACAGAGAGACCGAACAGCCAATAAATGGGGCGCGGGTGGAGATAACCCATGAGACAGGGGGCTCTCTTCGACCCCAATACACCGGACAACTTGGCAACCAGCCTGGCGAGGCGCTTTTCGCGTATGTCCCTACGGGGCTTATCAGCGACCGTGCTGTAACGGTAAATGATGATTACATCATGAACTACGACGAACTTCCGGATCGGCTAGAAGTTGAGGCCGGCACGATGTTGAAATTTACCGTGTATGCCGAGAGGAAGGCATCAGGCAAGGTACATGTCGTTGATGACGAAGGAAAGCCGATCAGTGGCGCTACGGTCAGGCTGTCGGGCAACAATTTCCTCGGCGGTGACCGGGATACAGATGCCGAAGGACAAGCGGACTTTCTTAGGGAGCTTCTGCCCAACCAAATATACCGGGTAATGGCATGGCATGATGACTCCTATCCTAATCCGGGGTACGCAAGCCTTGTAGTAAAATCGAGTGATGAGACAGCCGAAGCAACGGTTATCCTTACGCGTGCACGCACGCTTAACGTCACGGTCAAGAACCCCAATCGTTTGCCGGTGCCCAAGGCAAAGGTGCAGGTTCAAGGACCCGTCATGGAAAACCTCACTCCTATGGATGTGGCAGGCTCACCAAAGGAGACAGCAAGCTCTGGGCTCGCGTCGTTTGACCTTGTCACTTCCGGTGCATACATCATCAAAGTGAGCGCGGAGGGCTACTGGCCTGCGGAGAAAAACATCACCTACGAAGGCTCCCAGATGAATGTGGAGATCATCCTGTCAGGGCCCTCGGGTAGCTTGCAGGTCACATGCGCGAAGGAACAGTTCTACGGTAAGTCTGGCGCTACGCCAGAGCAAATGTATTGGGACGGCTGGCAAAACGTACGCATCACCAGGGTGTCGAACAGGGAGATCGTTTATGAGGGGGAGAAGGACGTGAAAAGGGGAGTGGGTACGCTTAAGATCCTTGGCCTCACGGAGGGCAGGTACTATGTGCAGCATGAGAGCGGCACTGGCAAGTGGTATCCCGATCCGGGTATTATCGTAAACGTTATTGAAGGCGCGACAGCAACGGTGATACTCATATGGTGACAACACGTGCCATAACATCGAGGCTCAGGGATGACCAAGGCTTCACGCTGACTGAGATGCTTGTGGTCACACTGCTTATGACGATGGTCATCGGCCTGATGTTTCTGGTGTTCACCGCCGTGAACTCCTGGTCGAATAAGGTCGAGGCCCGTGGTGTTGCAGCCCGTGAGGCGCGCATAACGGTTGACCGTATGGCTCGCGATATGCGGCAGGCGACAGAGATCAGCTCTGGGGAGGGCGCGTTTCTTACAGCGCGTGACCGGGAGTGTGAGTTTTACGCAGACATCGATCACGACAACATCCCGGAGCTGGTTAGCTACCGTGTCGAAGACAATCGACGGATAAACAGGACTGTCCGTCGATCACTCACCCCGGTCTATCCGTATGAGTTCTCGGATGAGGCCGAGCAGGTTACAACACTCATTGGTAGGCTTGAGGACGGATGGAAAGACGATGTTTTCTCCTACCTTGACTCTGACGAGAACGTCACATGGGAAGGTTCAGCTGTCTCGGCAGTAGATATCCATTTCCGTAATGAGGGAATTTCAGGCCCAGCAGTTGCTGTTGTCGACACGCGCACGCTTGTCAAGGTCCGTTCGACTCACGGTGTGATCAGCCTTGAGCCTATTGGGGGGAATTGCCATGGATAACCGGTGCGCAAAGGTTGGCCGGGACGATGGCTGGATCCTTTTTAGTGTTACGCTAGTCATCACGATCCTTTTCATTGTGGTAACGATGCTGCTTACCGCTGCTACCCAACATGCGTTTGAGGCATCGAAGTTCCAGGCTCGCAATAAGGCGATGCACGTTGCTGATGCCGGTGTCAATGCCTATGTGCACGAGCTTGCACGCACCGGCGAGGACTTTATACCACGTCTTGGCCCGGTCGACATGGGTGACGGCAGTACCTGGGAGGTGGAAGCAACACGCGCTGAGTATCACTCAGTTCCCATAAAGCCGCTCACAGTTACATCGGTGGGGACGATTCCGAGTCTTGGTGTTACGCGCACCGTTGTCGCTGAGATACGGCAGCCTTCATTTGCAGACTACCAGATAGTCTCACACGTGAGTCTCACTCTCGACAGCGAATCCGTTATGAACGGGAGTGTGCGGACCAATGGCGATCTAAGCAATGCTGGGAGCATAGCTGGTCGCGCTGAGGCGCACAAGGAAATTACTGGATCAGGAACTTTTAGAGGGGGAGAGTTCCAGGAGACACCGGCGATCGATTTTGCGTCGATAGGCAGCGACATCGAAAAAATGTATGGGGATGCAAGAGAATCAGGCAGCGGATATTACAGAGCAACTGACGGTGTGGATGGGAACAAAGGCTACCAGGTCACACTCAGCGGCAGCCAGGTACTGATCGATAAAGTCTCCAATGTGGATATTGGGACTGGTGAGCTTACCACGCAACCGGAAGCGACTATCTCAGCGCCATCCTCGGGCGTTTTATGCTTCGACGATACTGTTTGGGTTAGTGGAGAGTATTCGTGTGCGCTGACGATTGTGGCAAATAACATATATATAATCGACAATGTAGAATCCAGCCCTGGGGGTCAGGGTGTGCTCGGGCTTATTGCCAGACATTCCGTTATAGTCCCATCGTGGCGTGAGGCAATGCCAGAGGATCTGGTCATTCAGGCGGCGCTTCTTGCTGCAAACGGCACAACGCGCGCTGATCTCATTGAGGGCAGGATAAAAAGAAGCCTGACCATAATCGGCTCCCAAACCACCAGGGACGGTATGGACTATGTGCGGTTCTCACCGGAGGGCGAGGTGATAGCTGGGTTTCGCGAGCGGACTTACACCTACGACCCCAGACTTGCGATCACGCCCCCGCCCATGTACCCGCGGATCAAGGATGGCTCATACAAGGTCAGCTCATGGCTTGAGGGGTAGCGTAGGCAGCTAAAGAATATAAAAAGGGTTGTCGATATTATTTAAAGTGGTAACCTTTTAAGTTGGACCATCGCTCGTAAAAGCACTTATCGGACCAGTATGTTGTAGCAGTGAATGAGGGAGGACGCGTTGGCTCCGGGTCTCTTTGGCTCTGCATTGCCGCCTGTCGGCCTCGATATCGGGGCGCAGTATGTGCGAGCCGCTTCAGTCAAGCCGTCATCGGGCGGCACTTTCACATTGACCGCCTATGGGGCGGTGCCGATGCCGTATGGGGCGGTGGTCGAGGGTGAGATAGTCGATCCCGCTGCAGTCACCGCGGCGATCCGTGACCTCTGGAAGCGGGCGGGCATCCGCTCAAAAGACGTGGCCACCGGTGTGTCAAACCAAAAGGTCGTCGTCCGCCTTGTAGATCTGCCGTTTATGGAGGCAGGCGAGCTTGCCGGTGCTATCCAGTATCAGGCTCAGGACTATATCCCGATCCCGATAGAGGGTGCCATACTCTCGCACGAGAAGATCGGCGAGTATGTGACGCCTTCCGATGAGCACATGATGGAGGTTTTGCTCGTCGCTGCGCAGCGGGACATGATCTCGGCGGCGGTCTCGGCGGTCACAGGCGCAGGCCTTACGCTTAAACAGATCGATGTGGGCACATTCGCCCTTGCGCGTGCGCTGCTTCCGCCGGATGCCTCGGTCATGCCAGAAGATGCACAAGGGGCAGCGACCGGCATCATCCAGGTTACTTCTGGTCTTACCAACATAGCAGTCGTCGAGCGGGGCGTGCCACGCTTCACCCGTGTTTCTGCTATCGGTGGCAACCAGTTCACCCAGGCGGTTGCAAACGCGCTTGGTGTCACCTTTGACGAGGCGGAGGCCATCAAGCTCAGGGTCGGCCTGTCAAGCAACGACGGGGTTGATATGCCGGTCGAGGGGATGGATCCTGAGATGGTGCGCGTGGCGCGTGAGGTTCTTGGCAAGGAGGCAAGCAAGTTCATTGCCGAGGTGCGCCGTTCGCTCGATTATTATCTGACGCAGGCCGTCCAGGTGCAGACCATCAGGCGGATCCTCCTTTTGGGGACCGGGATGAAGATGGATGACTTGGCACGGTACCTTGAAAAGGGCCTTCAGACGCAGATTGTTGCTGCTGACCCGCTTTCCCGGGTACGTGCGAGTGGCGCTGTCGAACAGGCGGTGCTTGCAGATCGTGCTGGTTGCGCCGTGGCGATCGGTCTTGCCATGGGGGGTGTTGATTAAAGATGGTGCGCGTAAACCTACTCCCTTCAGAGATACTGGAGCGTCGCAAGTATGAGCGCTTCTATTTCCCGATCATTGCCATTGGCATCATATTGCTTTTGGTTGTGCTTGGAGGTGCCGGTGCCCTCCGAATGTATGTGGTGAGCTGCCAGGAAACGCTCCAAGGGATAGAGCAGGACACGGCTAACACCAAGCGCCAAGCGGATGCCTTGGCGATCTTTGAGCAGCAGCAAGCGACGCTTGAGGCTAGAGAGCAAGTCGTTACCCGCGCCCTTAAAGACCGTATTGCGATGGGCATCTTAATGGAGGAGTTGTCGTATATCCTTCCCGATAAGGCTTGGGTGACTGACTTGCAGCTCCATCAAGACGATGGGCTCACTTTACGTGGCTACACGCCTGAATCGTCAAAGAACAACTTGGATGACAGCTATAAGGCACTTGCGGCCGTGCTTGTCCGCATAAACAGTCTGAAAGGGCTTAAGGATGTCTGGCTCTCAAGAGCCTCGAGCGCATCCTTCTCTAACTTCCAGGGTGCCAGCTCATCAGGTTCAGTGCAGGTGATCGAGTTCACGGTGAACGGCAAGCTCATCAAGAAATCGGAGATGCCGGTCTCTGATGAAGCGAGTGCGTCACCTGTCCCTGCACCCGTTCCCGCACCTGGCAACTAAGGGAGGCTACAAAAATGAACCTCTCTCCAAGAGTCAAACTTATTCTCACCGGCGTCGTCACGTTGCTTGTCGTTGTCCTTGCGGCTGCTGCGCTCATCGTGCCGCAGGTGACCCAGATAATGAGCCTTCAATCTCAGACAGAGAAAGCCAGTGATGAGCTGGCTCAGGCGCGAAACCTTTTGAGCGCTCGGCAGGGCACAAAGAAGAACGCGGTCTTTGTCGACGCGTCCTCGCTCGAGCTTATCTCGGCAGTGCCGGAGAACCCGGATCTTCCGAGCCTCATCATCGAGCTGCAGGATAAGGCGTACGAGAACAAGGTCCAGCTCAGGGAGATCCAGCCCGAGAACCCGGCACCAAACGAGGGGTTTTCCACTATCCCTATCAGGATGACTATCTGGGGCACATGGCAGAACACGGTCAATTTTGTCCAGGGCCTTCCTAAGCTGGGACGCCAGATCCGTATCGTTAGCGTTCGGGTCGGGATATTAGGTGAGGAAGCGGGCAAGAACGATGCGGTCACTAAGATTGAGGAGAAGTACTCGGTGAAGACGGATCTCATTATAGAGACCTACATCATACCGAGTGAAGGCGGCCCGTCGGCTTCCGTTCCAAGCCTTTCCACCTCAACCCAGCCCGAGAGCACTACTGATTCGAGTACCCCGACCAATGAGGGACGGTAATCTAAAGATGGACACACACAACCCCACTCCTCCTGACCCAGGTTCTCCTTCGGGCGAGGGTCTGATGGATATCCCTAAAAAGAACAGTGCGAGTACGGCTCTTGTTGTAGGGCTGGCATTTGTCGTCGTGCTTGTAGTGGCTGCCGTTGTGCTCGTCATCTTTGTCTTCCCGAGTTCGGAGCCGGCGCTTATGCAAAGTGCAAAGGCATCGACACCGACAACCAGGACCGTTCCAGCTCCCAGTGGCAGTTCGAGCGGGCAACCGAAATCGTCTGAAGGAACAGGGACGGCAAAACCGTCTGAGAAGAGCACGGATACCGTAGCGCCGCCGGCAGCGCCGAAAGAGGTAAAGTCGATCAAGAGCAGCTTCACCTTCCGCAACATGTTTGCTCCGACGGTAAAGCCTCCGGTGGTGGTTCCGGCTAGCAGCACCAATCCGACTAGCAGCACCAACCCGGGGAACAACAGCCCGGGCAACAACCAGGGCAACAACAACAATTCGAACAATAACAACTCTGGCAGCAACAACCAAGGCAACAATACGAAGAGCATCCCGGCGAACACGCTGATCCTGCAAAATATCGGCGGCACCACGGATGGCAAACCCGTTGCGATACTTCTTTGGAACGGCGAGACGTACGAAGTGGCTGAAGGCGAGACCCTCGCCGGCACTCCCTGGCGGATTGTTAAGATCCATGGGCCGTCGGTGGACATGCTTTACGGCGATGCCCTGGTCACGATCAGCGTCGGGCAGGGGATCACGAAATAGCGTGTCGGTGGTGCGTCAATAGGGTGCGCTGACAGCACGCCAGCGGTGCGCCAGCAGTGCGTCAGTGGTGTGCTAATAGTGCTAGCGGCGTATCAATGGGGCGCAATGGCAATGGCGCGCCAGCAGTGCGCCGTCAATGCGGCAAATCCGCAAGGTTTTCCTGACGGCCATAAAACCGATCGATCAAAGGAGGCAGCTGCTACAGGGCGGCTGTCTTTTTTGGTGTTTGGTAGAATCTGTGTCGTCGATTGTCCTCGCGCCATCGGTCGCATGGGCAAAACAGGCTGCGTCCGTAAAACCGATATTGCATGGTGCGTGAGGCTGATCGCGCTGGCGAAAGGACATGAGGGCAGATGCGTTATGTCACCGCCGGAGAATCCCATGGGCGTGCGCTTGCGGCGATCATCGAGGACGTGCCTGCCGGTATCGCGGTAGACACGGCCCTGATCGACCGGGACCTTGCCCGACGGCAAGCCGGATATGGCCGAGGGGGCCGTCAGCGCATCGAAAGCGATCGCGTGACGGTGCTTTCTGGGATCCGCTTCGGCACCACGATAGGGAGTCCGGTGTGCCTCACGGTAGCAAACCGTGACTGGGACAACTGGCTCGATGTCATGGCATCTTCAGGGATCAAACCGGTCGGGATCGCCGAGACAGCACCACGCCCTGGCCATGCCGACTTGCCTGGAGCCCTGCGCATCGGAACGGATGACGTGCGCGATGTGCTGGAGCGGGCGAGCGCACGCGAGACAGCCGCCCGAGTCGCTGCAGGTGGCATCGCAAAGGCGCTGCTCACCCATCTCGGTGTTAGTGTGGGCTCTTATGTTCAGGCGATCGGGAGGTGCTCGGCGGATATCGACCCTGCCGCTATCACCGGCGATGTGGCCGAGGCGGTCGAGGCGAGCAATGTCCGCTGCCCCGATGGGACGGCAAGCGCACGCATGCGCACCGAGATCGATCGTGCTTGCGCGGATGGGGAGTCGCTCGGCGGGATATTCGTGGTTACCGCGAACGGCTTGGTGCCCGGTCTGGGAGGCTATGCGCAGGCGGGGAGTCGGCTTGACGCGGCCCTCGGTCCCGCCATGTTCTCGATTCCGGCGGTCAAAGGGGTCGAGATCGGGGACGGGTTTTGCTCGGCGGCCTTGCCGGGGAGTGCGGTGCACGATGAGATCAGGTATGGGCGGCAGCGGGGTTTTTGGCGTCCGACCAACCGAGCAGGCGGGGTCGAGGGCGGCATGACCAACGGGGAGCAGCTGGTGGTGCGCTGCGCGATGAAGCCGGTTCCTACGCTCGCACGCCCGCTGGGGAGCGTGGACATTCTGACGCATGGGCCTGTTGACGCAAGCAGGGAGCGCAGCGACGTTTGCGCGGTTCCAGCTGCTGCGGTGGTCGCCGAGGCAGAGGTCGCCTTCGTGCTTGCCCGGGCGTACCTCGATGCCTTTGGGAACACGTCGGTCAAAGACATCGTGGCTGCCCTTGAGCGGTATCGCTCCCGCGTGATGCCATGATGCCTGGGTCGCAATGATATCCGGATCGCAGGCCACATGCGGGATGCCTGATCCGGCAGGCCGAGCGCCATGCTCGCGCCGAGGGTCGCATCTGCTGCTCGTCGGCTTCATGACAGCGGGGAAGTCCACCGTCGGGCGGTGTGCGGCTGGGCTCTTGAGCCGGCCGTTCGTGGATCTCGATGAGTTCGTCGAGGAGGCTTTTGGCACAAGCGCCGCCGAGGTGTTTGCCGAGCACGGCGAGGCGGCGTTTCGGGATGCGGAGTCTTGCGCCCTGGCAGACGTGGGGCGCATGTCCGCATCGGTGGTAGCGACCGGTGGCGGGGTGGTGTTGCGCGAAGAGAACCGGGCGCTGCTCCGCGAGCTTGGGACTGTCGTTTATCTGGCGGTCTCGGCGAAAGAGGCTCTCGTCCGCACGGTGGCGGCGGCAAGGTCAGGCTCCAGACCGCTGCTCGCGGCTGACTCCAAGCCTACCGAGGTCGCCACTCTGCTTAAATCTCGCGAGCCGTTCTACCGAGAGGTTGCCGATGCGGTCATCGAGACCGACGGGTGCAACGTTGAAGATATCGCTGCAGAGATCGTCAGGATTGGAGGAGGGGTATGAGCGAGGTCGTCAGGGTTGAGGTCGCCAGCGCGGCTGCCGGTAAGACCGCCGAGGCGGCAGGCTACGACGTAGTCATCGGCTCAGGGATCTTGCATGAGCTGGGCGAAAGCGTACGTGGCGTAAGCGACGCGGAGAGCCTGGTGCTGCTCACGGATTCGGTCGTCGCTGCCGGAAAGCATGCGATCCACGCAGGAGCCTCGCTCGTAACGGCCGGTTTCCAGGTCACCGACATGCAGGTCGCTGCGGGAGAGGCATCAAAGAACTGGGACATCGCTGGACGCGTGCTTGAGGCGGTGGCCGAGGTGGGCATCTCGCGCAGGGAGCCGATCGTTGGCGTGGGTGGAGGCGTGGTCGGCGACCTTGCGGGGTTCGTCGCGGGTGTCTATATGCGCGGGGTGCCCTATATCGCGGTGCCGACCACCCTGCTCGCGATGGTGGACTCGTCGATCGGCGGGAAAACGGGGATCGATCTGGAGGCGGGAAAGAACCTCGCCGGGGTCTTCAAGCAGCCCGCGCTGGTCTTTGCCGACATCGCCACGCTTGCCACGCTGCCCGAGCGCGAATGGAAGAGCGGGCTTGCCGAGGTGGCGAAGAGCGCCCTGCTTGGCGGCGAGGGGTTCACGGGCTGGCTTGAGGGGCATGCCGAGGCGCTCTCGGCGGGCCCTTCGGGGGCGGCAGACACGGGCGTAACGGGAGCCTCGGGGGCGGCGGAGGTGCCGGCGGCTATGGAGGAGATGGTCAGGCGGTGCGTCGGCTTTAAGGCGGGCGTTGTGGCACGCGATGAGCGTGAAACGGGCGTGCGGGAGTGCCTGAACTATGGCCATACGCTCGGCCATGCCATCGAGAAAGTGGCAGGCTACGGCGTGTTCTCTCATGGCGAGGCGATCGCCGAGGGCATGAGGTTCGCCGCCCGGGTTGCTGCCGATGTGTCCGGTGCCGATGTCGGGTTCGTGCGCAGGCTTGACCGGCTGCTGGACCTGCTCGGCATCGGGGCGCTTGATGTCGGGGGCCTTGACACCCCGCTGTCGGCCTCAAGCCTGCTTGAGGCGATGCGCGCCGACAAGAAGGCGCATTCTGGCTTGGTGCGCATGGTTCTTTTGAGCGCGCCGGGGGTCTGGGAATGCGCCGCGATCCCCGACAGGGTATTGCTGGCGCACTTGCAGCAATGGGCAAAGACGAAGGGAAGTGCCGAGAAATGATGCGGATACTGGTGCTCAGCGGGCCGAACCTGAATATGCTTGGGTCGCGCGAGCCGCACGTTTATGGAACGGAGACACTCAAGGATGTGGAGGAGATGCTCGTTGCTTTAGGCGGCGAGCTTGGCGTTGAGCTGGAGTTTTATCAGAGCAACCACGAAGGCGAGTTGATCGATGCCCTGCACAGGGCGCACGCATCGAGCCAGGCGGCGGTGTTCAACCCCGGCGCGTTCACCCACTACTCGTATGCGCTGCGTGACGGTATCTCGGCGATCGACCCGCCGGTCGTGGAGTGCCACCTCTCCAACCTCTTTGCGCGTGAGGGGTTCCGCCACAAAAGCGTCATTACCCCGGTGTGCGCCGGCCAGGTGTCCGGCTTCGGGATCCAGAGCTATGCCCTAGCGTTGCGCGCCGCGGTGGCCTTGGCAGGAAAAGCGGTCGGAGAGGGCGCATGACATCCGGCGTGCGCCTTGAGCCCAAAACACGCCTTGAGCGCCTGCGCGAGCGGCTTCTTGCCGAGGGTCTCGATGCCCTGCTCGTCACAGACCCGGTCAACCTTGCCTACCTGACGTCATTCGACGATGCCCTAGACGCGTCCGCGGGCAACGCCGCATTCGTGACGGTCGCTGTCGGCACCGGCATCGGTCCCGGCGACGGCGCAGGCACCGGCACCGCCGCCGCCAATGCTGATGCCGACGCTGGCTCCGGTGCCGCCGATGTCGCCGTCGCCACCGACGCTGGTGCCGCAGTGTTCGTTGCGGGCATCCTTTACGCAGAGGCTGTCGCAGAGGCTGCGGCGGATACGCCCTGGGAGGTGCTGGTGCCAAAGTCGGGCACTGGCCTCTCCTCGGCAGAGGTAGCCGAGATGATCGCGGCTTCAGGCGCGCAAAGGATCGCCATCGAAGACACGCTCGCATATCGCGAGTACGCGGAGATCGCAGCCGAGCTTGAGGGGCGCGCCGTAGTCACGAGCGGTCTTGTTGCGGGGATCCGTGCGGTGAAGGAGCCGGAGGAGGTCGAGCGGATCGCCCGAGCCCAGCGGCTTACCGATAATGCCTTTGCCCACATCGTGGGTCTGATCCGCCCTGGGGTCACCGAGAAGGAGATCGCCCTTGGGATCGATGTGTTCTTAGTGCGCCATGGGGCGCAGGCGGCCTTTCCGACGATCGTTGCCAGCGGGCGTAACGCGGCCAAGCCCCATGCGGTCGCAGGCGGGCGCAGCATCCAGAAAGGCGACCTCATAACGCTTGACTTCGGTGCCAGGCTCGACGGCTACTGCTCTGATATGACCCGGACCGTCTCGGTCGGGGCCGCGTCCGATCATCACCGCGAGCTGTACCATGCGGTCCTTGCGGCGAACCAAGCGGGCATCGCGGCCATACACGAGGGCGCGTACGCGGCAGCCGTCGACTCGGCGGCGCGCTCGGTGCTTGCCGAGGCCGGGCTAGAGGACCTGTTCACCCATGGCCTCGGGCACGGGGTCGGCCGAGAGGTCCATGAGCTCCCGGTCCTCGGCCCAAAAAACACATCTACCCCGCTTGAGTGCGGGCATGTGGCCACCGTTGAGCCGGGAGTTTATGAACCAGGTGTCTGCGGTGTTAGAATAGAGGATCTAGTAGTGGTCGGAAAAGAAGGGGCCCGGGTCCTTACCGGTACACCCAAAGACCTCATCGAGCTTTAAGTAGGTTGGGCGAAAAGGAGTCAAGCGACGTGCCGATCAGCACCGCTCAGTTCAAGAATGGCATGTGTATTATCCATGAAGGCAAGCGCTGGGTGATCACGGATTTCCAGCATGTAAAGCCGGGGAAGGGCGGCGCGTTTGTGCGCACTAAGCTCAAAGAACTCCAATCCGGTCGTGTGGTCGACTACACGTTCAGGGCAGGCGAGAAGTTCGACGATGTGCGCGTGGAGACCAAGAACCTCCAGTACCTTTATACCGACGGTGCGACTTATTACTTTATGGATAATGGCACCTATGACCAGATCGAGCTTGATGCCGGATTTATAGGTGATGCGGCAAAGTGGCTCAAGGAGAACGATGAGGCCACAGTGCTTACTGCCGATGGGGAGTACATGGGCGTTGAGCCGCCTATGTTCGTCGAGCTGGAGGTCATCGAGACGGATCCCGGGTTTAAAGGCGATACGGTCCAAGGCTCCACAAAGCCTGCTACGCTTGAGACCGGTGCCATCGTGGCGGTTCCCATGTTTGTGAACACGGGGGACGTTTTAAGGATAGATACCCGTGATGGGCGCTATATCACGCGTGTCTGATCCTTAAAAGCGCATACTTTAAAATATTGATTAACTTTGCGCATTCGGCTTAGATTGCGTAACCTTTGCGCAATACGCTGTTTAGCAGCTTGTGTTAGGCGGCTCGCATCGGGCAGCCTGTGTTAGGCGGGCCCGCGTTTGTTTGGTGGCCCGTGCTAGGCAGCTCACGTCAGGTAATTGTGTCGCGTCAGGTAATTGTGTCTTGCGTCAGGCAACTCATGTCAGGTAACCCGTGCTAGACGAGCGATAGGGGGAGGTCGACGATGCGACCTGTACACATAACGGATACTACGCTTCGAGACGCCCATCAGTCGCTTTGGGCAACGCGCATGGAGATCGGTGACATGTTGCCGATCCTCCCAAAGATGGATGCGGTCGGCTATTGGTCGTTGGAGGTCTGGGGAGGAGCCACCTTCGATGCTTGCCTGCGCTTTTTAGACGAGAACCCATGGGACCGGCTGCGGATCATCAAGCAGCACTGTCCGAAAACGCCTCTTCAGATGCTCTTGCGCGGGCAGAACCTGGTTGGCTACCGCCACTACAGCGACGACATCGTGCGTGCGTTTGTGCGGGCGACAAAACGCAACGGGATCCATGTCTTCCGCGTCTTCGATGCGCTCAACGATAGGCGGAACGTAGAGGTCGCCGCTGAGGCCATCAAAGAGGCAGGTGCCCATTTCGAGGGCGCGATCAGCTATACGGTCTCGCCGGTGCACACCTTGGACAACTACCTGGACTATGCCCATCAGCTCAAGGAGATGGGCGCTGACAGCATCTGCATCAAGGATATGGCGGGCATGCTCACGCCTTTCCGTACCGAGAAGATGGTGCAGGTATTAAAAGACGAGGTCGGGCTTCCCATCCATTTGCACTGCCACTACATCGGCGGCATGGCACCGATGAACTACCTCAAGGCGGCCGAGGCCGGGGCCGACATCGTCGACACGGCAGTCGTGGCGCTCGCCTTTGGCAACAGCCAGCCCGCAGTAGAGATGATCGTCGCCGCGCTCAAGGAGAGCTCGTTCGACTCAGGGCTCGATCTCGACCTGCTCTTCGAGATAGCGGCCTATTGGGAAGAGGTACGCAGGCGCAAGGGGCTTGCGCGCGGGGTCACCTCGCTTTTGCAGATGGAGGTGTTCAACCACCAGGTCCCTGGTGGGATGATGTCAAACCTCATCAGCCAGCTGGAGATCCAAAAGGCCACCGACCGCCTTCCGGACTTGCTTGACGAGATCCCCAAGGTCCGGGCCGAGGTCGGCTACCCGCCGCTCGTGACGCCGCTTTCCCAGATCGTCGGCACGCAGGCGGTCATGAACGTGCTCACGGGGAAGCGCTGGGTGATCGTCCCCAATGAGATGAAGGATTACATCAGGGGGTACTACGGCAAGGCGCCTGGGCCCATGAACAAGGAGATCGTGGCGAAGGTCCTCGGCGATGAAGAGCCGCTTGCCCCTGATGTGCGGCCCGGCTCGCTCGTGCATCAGACGATGGATGAGGCTGCCGAGGCGATAGGGGACCTTGCAAGGACCGAGGAAGACGTGCTCATGTATGCACTCTTCCCGAACGAGGCGCGCACGTACCTTACGGCCCACAAAGAGGGTGCAGAAAAAGCTGTCTTCATGATGAGCGAAGAGATCTTGACTGTGAGAGAGGACGATCCAGTGGACGTCAACCAGATACGAGAGCTTGTGAAGTTGGTCGAGACATCCGATGTAGCTGAGATCGTTGTCGAGGAGGGCGAGAGCAGGATCGCTGTGCGCAAGAGCAGCGCTGTTGCAGCCGCTGCCGCAGCGACAATCGCGGCCGCACCTGGTGCAGCCGTGTCCTCGGCGGCAACGACCGCAGGCGGCGGCGAGGCCCCGGCCTCCGCATCGGCCCGACCGGAGACATGGAAGTCGGTGGTCGCGCCGATGGTGGGGACGTTTTATGAGGCGCCTTCGCCTGGGGCACCCCCGTTTATCCAGGTGGGGGACAAGGCCGAGAAGGGCCAGTCCCTCTGCATAGTCGAGGCGATGAAGCTCATGAATGAGATAACCATCGACGAGGACGGCATCATCAAAGAGGTCGCGGTTGCCAATGCCGAGCCGGTCGAGTATGGCACGGTGCTCTTCTATTACGAGCCTGCGTGAGTCCGGTGGGCGCGCTTTTCGACCGCATACTTGTCGCTAACCGTGGCGAGGTCGCGCTACGTGTCATCCGTACTGCGCGTGAGATGGGCATCGAGACCGTGGCGATCTACTCGCAGGCCGATGCCGACTCGCTGCCGGTGCGCATGGCGGACCATCGGGTCTGCATAGGACCCGCCCCCTCCGTGCACTCGTATCTCAGCGTCCCCAATATCATTGGGGCGGCGCGCAACTCGGGTGCGCAGGCGATCCACCCCGGCTACGGCTTCCTTGCAGAGAACGCCGATTTCGCCCGGGCGTGTGCCGAGGAGGGCATCGTGTTCATCGGCCCTTCGCCCGAGGCGATCGAGCGCATGGGCAACAAGGCGGCGGCCCGAAGCAGTGTTGCGCAGGCGGGCGTGCCCACGGTGCCTGGCAGCGATGGCCCTGTGAAGACCGCTGCCGAGGCGCTTGCGTTTGCCGAGCGTGTCGGCTTTCCCGTTCTGATCAAGGCCTCGGCAGGAGGCGGCGGGAAGGGCATGCGGATCGCCGAGAGCGCGGACGTGCTTGAGGCAAGGTTCACCGCGGCCAAGACAGAGGCGGCGGCGGCCTTTGGCGATGATACCGTCTATCTTGAGAAGTACCTGACCCGTCCTCGGCACATAGAGTTCCAGGTGCTTGCGGACACGCATGGCAATGCGATCCATCTGTTCGAGCGCGACTGCTCGATCCAGCGTCGTCACCAGAAGCTCATCGAGGAGGCACCGTCGTCCGCGCTGTCGCCTGAGATGCGGGAGGCCATGGGCGCGGCAGCGGTCTCGCTCGTTCGGGCGATGGGCTATGAGAATGCCGGCACGGTGGAGTTCCTGCTTGATGGCGACGGCTCGTTCTACTTCATGGAGATGAACACGCGGATCCAGGTCGAGCATCCGGTGACCGAGCAGATATGCGGCATCGATATCGTCCGCGAGCAGATCCGGATCGCAGCGGGGCTTAAGATGCAGCCTGCCAAGCAGAGCGAGGTCGAGCTGCGCGGCCATGCGATCGAGTTCCGCATCAACGCGGAGGATCCTGCAAACGCCTTCAGGCCGAGCCCGGGCACGGTGGAGGCGTTCAACCCCTCCGGTGGGCCCGGGGTGCGGGTCGACAGCCATCTTTACTCCGGGTATCAGGTGCCCCCGTACTACGATTCCTTGTTGGCGAAGCTGGTCGTCTGGGGCCCTTCTCGGCAGGATGCGCTTGCCAGGGCCAAGCGTGCCCTCGGCGAGTTCGTCGTCACGGGCATCAAGACCACGGTTCCATTTCATCAACGGGTGCTTGAGACAGAGGCATTTGGGCGCGGCGAGGCTTATACTGACTTCGTAGATACCGAAATGGGCGACGTCTGAGGTGACGGGGCCTGCTAGGAGTCGTTGACATGTCTGATGAGATCCGTCTGGATGGGCTTGGGGTGGCTCCCGGGGTGCTTGACACGATTGTCACGGTAGCTGCCGAGAACGTCGAGGGCGTGGCGAGCGTAGGTGCCTCGGGTTTGGTTGGGCTTGTGCAGCGGGGTCGGCGCAAAGGCGCTGCCCGTGCCGTCGATGTCGTGGTCCTCGACGATGGGAGCCTGGCGGCAAGCGTACACATACACACCTTCCACGGGTACAAGATCCACGAGGTTGCCGCAGGTGTCCAGTCAGCGGTCGCCGGTGCCTTATCGAGCCAGGTCGGGATTGATGCGACGGTGGTCGATGTATACGTGGACGGCCTCGTCTTCATCGATTGATGGCAGGGGCCTTTCGTCATAGGGCGCGCAGGCAAGCGCTCCAGCTGCTCTACCAACGGGAGGTCGTCGGGATGAGCGTCGGCCACATCCTCGACAGCTCGGCGTACTCGCGAGAAGATGGGGAGCCGGATGATTACAGCCGCCAGCTCGCATTAGGGGTCGAGTCCGGGATATCTGAGATCGACTCGGCAATCGCGACAACCTCCGAGAACTGGTCGGTCGGACGCATGCCCATTGTGGACCGCAATATCTTGAGGATCGCTGTCTACGAGCTGACGGCACCCGGGGATGTGCCGCCGAGCGTGGCGATAAACGAGGCGGTCGAGCTTGCGAAGGTCTACGGCGGGGACGATTCGTCCAAGTTTGTGAACGGGGTCTTAGGCAGGATCGCCGAGCAGCAAGAAGGTGGAGTGTGAGCGGCAATGCCCGAGGATGACTACAGCTTCACGCAGACACGGATCCGTCTTGAGGAGATCGTGTCGCAGGTGCGGAAAAAAGACGTCTCGCTGGATAAAAGCCTTGATCTCCTCGAGGAGGGCGTCCGGCTTGCCAACCAGTGCACCGAGCTTATAGACCGTGCCGAGTGGGAGGCCGCAGCGGCACCGGTTGCCGGTGAAGACGCTGGGCCTGAGGAGCAGGCCGCTGAAGGCGCGGAGGATGAAGAGCCGACCGGCGAGGATGCAGCGATAGAGGAGCCGGTCGAGGAGGCTGCAGAAGGCGCGGAGGATGAAGAGCCGACCGCGGAGGATGCGGAGGCAGAGGAGCCGACCGGCGAGGGCGCGGATGCTGTGAGTGCCGATTGAGGGACTGAGGGTGGAAAAAGAGCGCATACTCGATCGGATTGAGGCACCGTGCGACCTAAGGCCGCTCGGCGTTGCCGAGCTTACTCGGCTTGCTGCTGAGATCCGGGAAGAGCTCATCACCACGGTCTCTCGGACCGGAGGGCACCTTGCGCCCAACCTCGGCGTGGTCGAGCTCACTCTCGGCATACACCGTGCGCTTGACTGCCCGAAGGATCGCATCATCTTTGATGTCGGGCATCAGTCCTACGTGCACAAGCTTGTCACCGGTCGGCGCGACAGGTTCGATAGCTTGAGGCAGTACGGCGGCATCTGCGGTTTTCCGAAACGGTGCGAGTCCCCGCTGTTCGACACCTTTGATACCGGGCATGCGTCGGACTCGATATCGGTCGGGCTGGGGCTCGCCCTTGCGCGGGATGCATCAGGCGGCGACGAGACGGTGCTTATCGTCATCGGCGACGGCTCGATGACCGGCGGGATGTCGTTCGAGGCGCTCAACCATCTCGGGCATCTCGGCACAAGGCTTGTAATCGTGCTCAACGATAACGAAATGTCGATCTCGAAGAACGTCGGTGCGCTCGCCCGTTACCTTGCGCGCGTGAGGCTTGACCGGCGTTACCAGCGGCTGCGCGACGGTGTCGAGTCGAGGCTTGCTGTCATGCCGCTCGGCAAGGCGATGGTCGATGCTGGTGAGGCGGTCAAGGACTCGGTCAAGCAGCTGCTTGTGCCGGGGATGCTTTTCGAAGAGCTCGGGCTCAAGTATATCGGCCCTATCGATGGGCATGACATCGCGGCGGTGGAGTCCGCGGTGCGCGCCGCAAAGCGCACCGACGGGCCGGTGCTCGTCCACGCTGCGACAAGAAAAGGAGCCGGTTACGCGCATGCCGAGGAGCAGCCCGATGCTTTCCACGGGGTCGGGCCGTTCTCGGTCGAGACAGGCAAAGCTAACGGTGGCGGCGATGTGGCGGCGATAAGCTACACGGAGGCGTTCTCACGTGCCCTGCTCACCGAGGCGGCGGCTAACGGGCGCATCGTGGCGATCACGGCGGCGATGCCCGCTGGTACGGGGCTTGACCGCTTTGCCGAGCGGTTCCCTGAGCGTTTTTACGATGTCGGGATCGCCGAGGGGCATGCAGTCGGGCTTGCGGCTGGACTTGCCTTGGGCGGGCGGATCCCGGTCGTTGCCATCTACTCGACCTTCATGCAGCGTGCGTACGACCAGCTCATCACAGACGTGGCGCTACAGAACCTGCATGTGGTTTTTTGCCTTGACCGTGCGGGGCTCGTCGGCGAGGACGGCCCGACGCACCACGGGGTCTTCTCGCTGACCTACCTGCGCTCGATACCAAACCTGCAGGTGATCGCACCAGCTGATGAGGCCGAGCTCGCGCATGCGTTGCACACCGCGGTCTCTGCTGACACGCCGGTCGCGTTGTGCTATCCGCGCAGTGCGACCACCGGTATCGGTCTGCCGGAATCCTGCGAGGTGTGGGAGCCCGGTCGTGCCGAGGTCCGTCGCAGGGGGAAAGACATCGCCTTGATCGGCGTGGGGAGGATGACCGTTATCGCCGAGGCAGCAGCGGAGCTGCTTGCGGCAGAGGGGCTGGACGCAAGCATCATAAACGCACGCTGGGTAAAGCCGCTTGACACGAAGATGATCCTGCAGGCGGCCGGCTCGCACAGGCTGCTCGCCACCATCGAGGAGAACGTCGGCGCGGGTGGCTTTGGCGCGGCGGTCGCCGAGGTGATGGCAGATGCGCCCGAGCGTCCTCCGCTCCTTCGCTTTGCGGTGCCGGACTGTTTTGTCTCGCACGGTGCCACGGACATCCTTATGAAAGAGATAGGCATTACTCCGGAAAACGTCTGCTCGGCTGTCCTTGGCAGGATGCAGCAGCTTTCGGATGCCGGTGCCGCTCCGGACACCGCCGCGGTGAAGGCGGCAGAGCCCATCCCTGTGCCCAGCATCTCATCCGGTTCGAGGTGAGCGCGGGGTGGCCCGGAGGCGCATCGATGCCCTGCTGGCCGAACGGGGGATACTGCCCTCACGCGAGAAGGCTCGTGCGGCGCTTCTGGCCGGCACGGTGCGCGTGAACGGCGAGCCCGTGCGAAAGGCCGGCCAGCTCGTGGAGGAGGCTGCGGACATCACCCTGACGGAGCGCCCTCGGTTCGTCTCCCGTGGCGGGGAGAAGCTCAGCGGGGCGTTGGCAGCCTTCCAGGTGCCGGTCGCAGGCCGCCGAGCGATCGATGTAGGCGCGAGCACCGGTGGGTTCTCCGACTGCCTGCTCCAAAACGGTGCCGAGAGCGTTCTCGCCTTGGACGTCGGCTATGGGCAGCTTGCCTGGAGCCTCAGGACCGATGAGAGGGTCACGGTCGTCGAGCGCACCAATGTGCGGGATGCCGACCCCTCCGCGCTCGGCGCTCCTTTTGATATCGTGGTGTGCGATGTCTCGTTCATCTCCCTTGAAAGGATCATCTCCAAGCTGGTTTCGTTCCTCGGCACTGACGGGGATCTGCTGGCTCTGGTAAAGCCGCAGTTTGAAGCGGGTAAGGGCAATGTGGGAAAAAGGGGCGTTGTGCGTGATGCGGCCATGCACACCGAGGTGCTCACGCTGCTCGTGCAGCTTGCCGAGAAAAACGGGCTCGTCGTGCGGGGACTCACGTTCTCGCCCATCACTGGCCCAAAGGGGAACATCGAGTTCTTGTTGTGGTGCTCGCGGTCGGGCGTGGCGACCGATGTGAGGCCGGAAACGGTCGTCACTCGGGCGCATGAGGTGCTTGGAGGATGACGTGCGGGCGCTGATCGTTCCAAATGTCTTGAGCGGGTCTGCTGTGGCGGCGGCCTCCGATCTTGCCGCATGGCTTGCTGCCCAGGGTGTGGAGCCGGTCGTATCGGCAAAAGATGCCGAGCTGGCCGGGTTTTCTCGGCTGGAGGCATCGGTGGTGCCGTTCTCCGAGATCGGCGAGCCTGACCTGGCCGTTGCCCTCGGCGGGGACGGGACGATACTCAGGGCGTTCCACGTGCTTGGGGAGGTCGAGACCCCTATCCTGGGGATCAAATTCGGGCGGCTTGGCTTTTTGTCCGGCGCGGAGTCTGCGCACATGCTTGATGCGGTGGCAGCGGCGCTTGCCGGGGATGCGGCCGTTGAGCGGCGGGCGACGATCTCGGCAGATGTGTGGGCGGACGGCAGGCTTGCCGACACCTACCGTGCGATGAACGAGGTGGTGGTCTCCCGGTCGGGGCCGCAGGTCATCTCAGTCGACATCACCGTTGCGGGTTGCCGGGTCGCCAGCCTGCGGGCGGACGGGGTGGTGGTGGCGACCGCCACCGGATCCACCGCCTATGCGCTCTCGGCGGGAGGGCCGGTTGTCGCCCCCGGGCATCGGGGGTTC
Organism: Coriobacteriia bacterium; assembly: GCA_009779675.1. Classification (GTDB taxonomy): domain Bacteria; phylum Actinomycetota; class Coriobacteriia; order Anaerosomatales; family PHET01; genus WRDS01. The sequence goes on along the minus strand of WRDS01000017.1, from coordinate 6,552 downwards.
GTGGTGGTGCCCATCGCACCCCACACGCTTGTCGCCCGCGCCATCGTGACCTCGGCCTCCGAACGCGTGCGGCTTGACCTATCGGAGGACAGGCGCAAAGAGGCGTGTGTCATCATCGACGGCGATGCTGTTTTGTGCCGTGGCGTGCTTGAAGGGGTGGAGGTCACGACGGGGAGGCACGATGTCTCGCTGGTGAAATACCGTGGACGGGATTTTTACGAGACCGTCGCCGAAGAGTTCTTCAAAGGCTGATCTATGCTTACCGAGCTGCACGTACGCGATCTGGCGCTCATTGAGGAAGTGTGGCTCGGTTTCGGGAGCGGCATGACCGTGCTCACCGGTGAGACCGGTGCGGGCAAGACGGTGCTGGTGGGAGCGTTAAAGCTGCTGCTCGGCGAGCGCGGGGACTCGACGCTCGTGCGTGCGGGGGCAAAGGAGGCTCTGGTCGAGGGTGCCTTCTCTGTGGTCGGCGCGGATGCCAGCAGCGGCGCCGGCACCACCGACGGCGCGGGCGACACCGGCGACGTGAGCGATGCCGACACCACCGCCGACACCCCCGATGACGCGGGCACTACCGCCGACATCGAGATGCTCGTCTCACGTCGGCTTGGGGCTGACTCGCGCAGCCGGTGCCGGATCGACGGCGGGCTTGCGAATGTGGGCGCGCTTGCCGAGCGCGTCGGCCCGCTTGTGGACCTGCATGGGCAACATGACCACCAGGCGCTGCTTAAACCGGCGTTGCACGCAGGCTACCTCGACCGGTGGGCGGGGGAGCGGGTTGAGACTGCGCTTCACACGTATCGGCAGGCGTTTTACGCCCATCGGGCGGCCGCAGCCGCGTACAAGAAGGCGCTTGCGCACGCCGAGTCGGCGGTACGCGATGAGGAGCGGATGCGCTTTGCGCTCGTGGAGATCGATGCGGTCGCGCCCCAGCTCGGCGAGGATGAGTTGCTCTCGGCGCGCCTGTCCGTCCTTCAGCATGCCGAGAAGCTCTCCCAGGCGTGCTCCGAGGCATCCTCGGCGTTGCGCGGTGAGGCCGGGGCGTTTGACAAGGTCGCCAAGGCTGCGGGTGCGCTTGCCCGGGTCGCTGGCGTTGACCCGGGTCTTGACGGCCTTGCCGAGCGGCTGGCCGAGGCCGAGACCCTCGTCGACGACATCGGCACTGCGCTTCGGACGTACCGCGACGGCATCGACCACGATCCTCATGCGCTTGACGAGGCGTTTAGCCGCCTCTCGGCGCTCTCCGGCCTGAAAAAGAAGTTCGGCCCCTCGCTTGAGCAGGTCTTGAGCGTGCGCGATGAGGCCCGCGCCGCGCTTGACGACAGTGCGGCATCGGATGAGGCGCTTGCGGCATCCCGCGCCGCAGAGACAGCGGCCGCCTCGGCGCTCAAAGAGGCAGGCGAGGCTCTTTCGCACGAGCGCCGCCAGGCAGTGACGGGCTTCACGCGGGATCTTGCCGAGGCAGCGAGGAGGCTCGCAATGGGTGGCGCAAGCTTTGATGTCTGCTTTGCCGAGCTGCCGTTCTCGGCGTGGACGGCAAATGGGCCGGACAATGCGGAGTTCATGTACTCGGCGGCGGCGGGCCAGCCGTTTCGCCCGCTTTCGCGTATTGCATCGGGGGGCGAGATCTCCCGCGTCATGCTTGCGCTCAAAACGGTCCTTGGCCGAGCGGATAGGGTGGAGACGCTCGTGTTTGATGAGGTGGACTCCGGGATAGGCGGGCAGACCGCGCTTGCGGTCGGGCGTGAGCTCAAGCGGCTTGCATGCACCCATCAGGTAATCGTGGTCACGCATCTTGCCCAGGTCGCCGCCTTCGCCGACGCGCATCTCGTTGTCGAGAAGGCAGGCCCTGATGGCGCGGTGAGGACCACGGTGCGTATGGCCGAGGGCGAAGAGCGGGCTGCCGAGATCGCACGCATGCTTGCAGGCGAGGTCTCTCAGGTGTCCATGGCGCACGCGCATGAGCTGCTTGCGCTGTGCGATGAGGGCCCGCACGATAAGCCTCAGCTGAATCGTATGATTGATGCTACCCCGAATCGTACGATTCACACACCTCCGAATCGTGCGGTTGATGCCGAAGGATGTGATGCCTAGATGTTTTACCGAGGTGTCGCAAAGCTCGACAAGCGCACAAAAGACCTTGTGAAGCGCCTCAACTCTGAGGACATCGCAATAATCGACCATGTGGACATGGATCGGGTCAGCGCCGAGGCCCTGCTCGCAACAGGGGTCGAGGTGGTCGTCAACGCGGCACCATCGATCTCAGGGGCCTACCCTAACCTGGGGCCGCTCCTGCTCACGCGTGGCGGCGTGACGCTCATCGACGGGGTCGGCCCGGAGATATTCGGACGTGTGCGCGAAGGCGATCTCATCGAGGTCACCGGCGAGAACATCCTCGTTGACGGGGAGGTGTGTGCCCGTGGCCGCCGCCTTTCGGTGAGCGAGGTCGAGGCGTTGGTGGAGGCGGCAAAAGTCGGGTTGGAGGGCCAGCTCGACAAGTTTGCCCGCAACACCATCGAATACCTCGAGCGCGAGCGGGACATCCTGCTTGACGAGATGTGGGTCCCGCCGATAAAGACGGAGATCCATGGCCGGCATGTGCTCGTGGTTGTGCGCGGGTATGACTTTAAAGAGGACCTCAATGTGCTCAGGCCCTACATCCGCGAGATGAGGCCGGTGCTCGTGGGGGTTGATGGCGGGGCCGACGCGATCATCGAGGCAGGGTTCTCGCCGGACCTGGTCGTCGGCGATATGGATTCGGTGAGCGACGAGGCCCTCAAGGGGGGTGCCGAGCTCATCGTGCACGCCTATACTGACGGGCGTGCGCCAGGAATGGAGCGCATCCGTTCGCTCGGCGTTGAAGGCAAAGCGTTCGCCTGGCCGCTCTCGGCGACAAGCGAGGACCTCGCGCTACTGCTTGCATGGGAGTCGGGCGCCGATCTCATCGTGGCCCTTGGGACGCATGCGAACCTTATCGAATACCTCGATAAGGGGCGGAAGGGGATGGCCTCCTCGTTCCTTGTGCGCCTGAAGGTCGGGCAGAAGCTGGTTGATGCGAAAGGCGTCAACAAGCTCTATCGTTCGTCTGTCGGCCCCTCGCATCTGGTGCTTATCGCATTCGGCGCGCTCACGGTCGTGTCCGCTGTTGTCCTGATATCGCCCGAGGTGCGGGCATTCATCCAGCTGGTCGTGCTCAGGTTACGGGCGTGGATCGGGCTTTAAGGAAGGTGGCGCGGTGTACAACCTCAGATACCATATCGCCTCGCTTGTCTCGGTGTTTATCGCGCTTGCCATCGGCCTGGTGCTCGGCGGCCTGGTGGTGGACACCGGGGCCTTTAACGAGCAGTCAGATGCGCTCATAAAGGGGCTTCACGAGGAGTTCAACAAGCTTCACGAGGAGAACTCCGCCCTTGCCGGGCAAAACAAACAGCTAGAGGACCTCTCGGCAGGGTTCGTTGATGCCTGGACTGCCGATCGCCTGGCCGGCCAGACCGTCATCGTGGTCACCAATGCCGGGCGGTCGAGCGGACTTGATGCGGTCGCGAAGGCGGTACAAAGCGCCGGCGGGAACGTCGCGACGATCACCCTCCTCAAGCCGCAGTTCGGCTTGGCCTCGGACGATGACGTGTTGCGGTCACAGGTTACCTCTCTGGCTGCCGATCAAGCACGACCGGCGGAAAGCATCGCTGCTACGCTCGTCGCCGAGTGGCTGGCATCATCCAGCGAGCGGCTGCTCACCGAGCAGCTTGTCGACCTCGGGGTGATATCGGTCACCGGCCTTGGCTCCGGAGCGGGCGAAGAGGGTGGGGAAGGCGGAGCGGGCGGAGCAGGCGAAGTGGCTGGAGCGGGCGGGGCAGCAGCAGCCGAGGGGCGCAGGACGGACATTGCCGGGCTCGTCAACATCGCTGCACCCGAGAAGCAGGCGGATCCGGTCGGGTTCCTCTTAGCCGAGGCCGCACGTGATGGGCAGGTGGTGGCAGTGGGTGCCCAGACGAGCGGTAACAATACGAAAGTCGCCTCAGGAAGTGCTGAGCGCAAGCTTGCTGCAGTGGACACGCTTGGGACCGAAGTCGGGCGATACACGCTTGTGGCGCTGCTCACAGGTGCCGATCAAAACTATTACGGTACTTTGAGTGGCGCTAAAAGCCTCTATCCGCCCGTGGTGCTCAAATAGTAAGCTCTCGGCAGCTCGGCAGCTCGGCAGCTCGGCAGCTCGGCAGCTCGGCAGTCTAGCAGTCAAAACGCTCGCTATTGCGTGAAGAAGAATGGAGCCGGAATGAACCTGCGCGCTACTCTTGCGATCGTAGCCGTAGTGCTGCTGGTCTTTGCGGTAGCGGGCATTTTCGTGATGACCTATGAGCCGGCGATGTTTAGCAAGATCCTGCCCGTGTCCTCGGCTCCGATTTCGGCAAAGCCAGGCGAGGAGACCGCGGTAGGCGACGGAGCCTTCAAGGGCGGTGACGGCGATGGCACGTACGGCGAAGTCTCCGATGCCGAGCTTAACGCATGGGCTCAAATGGGCGCAGAGGAAGAAGATGACACAGATGCGGATGTGGAACCCTCCAACTGGGGAGCGGAGACAGGCGGTGCCATCTTTGGGAGCGTAGAGACTGATCTCGCGCAGTTCGCCACTCTGTTTCGTGACCGGAAGAGCGGTGTGGCGGTAACGGGCGCAGGAACGGTCACGCGTATTCTTGCCGACGATAATGAAGGTGGACGCCACCAGCGCTTTATACTGCGCCTTGCCTCTGGGCAAACGCTGCTTGTCGCGCACAACATAGATATTGCCTCACGGATCCCCAACATTGCGCTCGGTGCGACTGTCGAGTTCAAAGGGATGTACGAATACAACGAAGAGGGTGGTGTCATCCACTGGACGCACCGCGACCCGAGCGGTCAACATGCGCCCGGGTGGCTGAAGTACGAGGGTCGCATTTATCAGTAGGCAAAGACCAGAGGCGAAGGGGCAGAGCTGACCAGAGGTTGACCGGCTCGATTGGCCGGGGTTGGTCGGCTGCTCACAAAAAGCAACCTAACGGAATAAGGCAAAAGGGGCGCAGGCACTCGGGTCAGCTATTCCCAGTGCACAGTCGGCTCGAAATCTTGCGGCGTTACGCTTAGACTCCAAGTCCGTCGTGAGCATTTTTACTTGTGGACTGAAATAACGAAGCTATTCTGATGATCGTTATTTGAAAATAGGCCGCTAACTTGAAATAACATGGATAATGTTATGTTATTCAGCGTGCAATCAAAAGCAGGCAAAACCGCTTGTTGCTGCACTTGTCGCCACATTAATCTTATTCAGTTCCGACCAATGGAGGATGCATTTTGACTGTCAGGACGAAGTAATTCTTTGACTGGGAGCGCATGATATACGTGGAGTGGATATGTGCGGAGTAGGAATCACGCGATTCCTACTCCCTCAGGTTGTCTTTTTGAGTGGCTTTGGCCGTGTCGATCAGGGGGTTCAAAATGAGGAGAATGTCCAAAGTATCGCTCTGGGCGCTTACCATTGCCATAGTGGTCCCGGTGGTTGTCCCCGTAATAGTGATGGCCGCCGGTGTAGGTGGGCAGACCGTCTACCTTAAAGGCACCGGCAGCGACTTCACCGAGCAATGGAGAAACGTGTTCGTCCTCGGCGGTGCGGAGGATGCCGCCGACCCGAACGTCTGGCACCTCCTCTACACCGGCAAGAACGTGGACGATGTCACGGCGATGCAGCTGACGTTCACGAACGGCGAGGTGTTCAGCTGGACGCCTGACTTGGGGTTCTCGACCAACAGCGGCGGCAACAACCCCGGCTGGGTCGTCGTGGCCCCCTACGACTGGGCGGTCTCCTATGTCAACAGCGGGAACAACAACGAGAGCGCAAGCTTCCTCGTAACAAACGACGAGAGCAACGTAAACTTCAACATAAGCGGGTTCCACAGGGGCAAGGGCACGCCGCCGCCGCCCGAGGGCGCGATCACGCTCAAGAAGACGGTCGACGGGGTGGCCTTCGAGAGCTGGGTCAGCGGCTACGAGGGCGACAGGGACGCGCTCCTCGCAGGCATCACGTTCGGCCTCTATGCGGCAGGCGCAGAGAGCGTCCGCACCCGCGTCTTCGACCCTGCAAGCGCAGGCCTGCCCGTCGCGACGGGCGGCGTGGGCGCGTCGAGCGGGCTCATCGACTTCACCGCCGCGCTCAGGGCGAGGGCCGGCGGCTTCGCGGGCTACTACTGGGTGGTGGAGGCCTTAAGCGGCCCTGCCGCCGCGGTCTTCGAGCCGGTGGCACCCCTGCTCGTCCACATCGGCGGGAACGGCGCCATAAGCACGGGCGGCTTCGACTACGATGCCCTCTACACGGTGGTCAACGGCTACGGCTCGGGCTACACGCTCGGCTACCCGGGCCTCAACAACACAGGCGACATATTCCCGATCGCGGTCACCGACAGCGCGACGGGCGTCGTCTACCCGTCGTTCTGCGCCAACGCCGGCTCCACGCACTTCGCCGGCGAGAGCGGCCTCGGCTGCGCCGGCTACCTGGTGGCCTCGAGGCTCGGCAAGGAGCTT
>WRDS01000016.1 GCA_009779675.1 Coriobacteriia bacterium | reverse complement strand
TCGTCTGAGAACAGTCCGCCGTTATAGGCAGGTACCTGCCATCGCCCGTTGCCTCGGGCGATGGCATCCCACACCAGGGTCAGCCCAATCCACAGCTGGCGGCCGTCTGGGCTGAAGTCCGCAGGATCGGTGCCCATGTCGCGCTGAGCGACGGTCTTGAGCGAGTGCGCATCATAGTGCTCGTTGCGGCCTGCGGGCAGCAGGCCGCGATCCTCGGCATACGCTTGAAAGAGCAGACGGAAGAGGATCTGCAACGTCATCCGGTAGGCGGTGGACAGGCCCTCAGCGTCAAGTAAGTGTCCGCTGGCTCGCAGAGCCTCGGCAACGGCTTTTGCCAACGGGGGCACTACGTTGCCGTAAATGCGGTCGCGTAGCCGAGCCCCGAGCGCCGTGGCAAACTTCAAAGAATCATTCAAAAGCTGCTGAGCTGTGCCCTCCTGCGCGAGCGCACCAGCTGAGAAAACGAGCGGCAGAAGTGCCATGTATGTTGGGTCAAGGGAAGCGAGGTCAAGTTCAAAGTAAGTCTCGGTCTGACCTTTCTGGCCTACACCAATCCCATCTTTGCCGGGATAAAGCCTGATCTGGTCTTTGCGCAGCATGATCAGCCAGGGGATCTCCTGGCTCATGGCGATGTGGAGCCCGAACGCGACCGGGGAGGAAAGTCGGAACCGTGCTGACGTTGCTTCAAAATGCTCGCTCTCGTCCAGCAGGACGGCAACTGCGCGAGGTTGCCTGGAAACGGAAGGCATACCGCTTTCGTCCGTGCCTGCCTCATGCGTTTCTGCGGGAGAGCCGAAAAGCACCTGATAGCTGCCGCCGGCCTGCTCGCTGATGAAACCAAGAGCCTGGATCAGCTGTTGCCCGCGTTTGGGCAGGAGTGGCTTCGCCTGTTTGATTGCCGCCTGCCAGTCATTCCGCTTTGGGGCATTCGTCCGCAAATGGTGGGACGCGAACAATCCGGAATTGGTTACGCCTGGCATCGACGCGCCAGCTGAGCGCCCAAGCTCGGTCATCCGGTTATAGGCCGTCTGTGTATTGGGCTCTTCCAACACCGACTGCAAGTAGCGCTGGACACGCTCATGCGGCAGCGGCTTACTCATCTGCTCGGTTACAGGTCCGATCAGCCAGGCAGACGTTCCGTTGGTAACTGCCACCACCAGCGGCGTGGTGCCCTTGCCTTTTCGAAGCGCATGCAGCGTACGCAAATCGCCGAGGGTCGGTGCACTCTTGCCTGGTGTCAAGGTCGCTGTCGCAACTTGAAAGCCCAAACCTCCCGGGCCAGCCGGATCCGGCCCGTAAAAAACCATGCCAAGCAAGAATCCGTCAGGTGCGGTGCCCTCGGATTGCCACGGGATTCTGTGCTTGGCATGCAAAATGAATGAACTCATTGTGCTAAATATACAATTAATTGAGCAGGAATTGAAGTCAGATGCGTGCGTCAAAATGCACTCGGAGAATATGAGGGGATCCTGCCGAGCATCTGAACAGGGACTTCGACTGTCCTCCGGATATCAATAACAAAGCGATGGCGGCAAGACTGTGACATCGGCGACGAAAATATCGTGTGCGGCGATGCGCAAGATCCGCCAGAGCTTCGTGCGGGCGTGGTGACTTCCTCGCTCTTGATCCGTCGGTTTAGCCCTCGCGTTGGCTCCGGTTCGTGAGGCGCTTATCGGCGTGCTTTCCTCGCTGCAGCAATCTCTGCTTGATTTCATCAAGGCTCATCCGGTTGCGTTCATCCTGAGCAGCTTGCGTCTGGATTTGCACAGTGGCTCGCATCGCCTCTAATCTGCGCAACCCCAATAAGATGCCCTCGAGACTCGGCTCGTCAGCCTTTACCATGATGTATGATGGCTTTTCCCTGTTGGTCACAGCTACCCGCCCATCTTTTCCGGGTCTTCACGTATGGCTCGTCGCACGACAGGCGGTTCCGAGTGGACCGCAGTGAGATCTATACTTTATCTCAAGAAGACAGGTCACGATTCCGGGCGGGGCTCCTGTCAAAAAGTGTCGAACAGGAAGTTATTACAGCAGGAGGCCTTTTATCGAAGCAGGAAGCGATCCTAATGAGGGCAATGGACAAAGCCAGTAAAAAGGAAATGCGGGCGCAGTACAACGAAAGAAAAGTCATTGGCGGGGTTTACGCCGTACGGAACACTTTAAACAACAAGCTGTTCTTGGATGTCTCCACAGACCTCCGCGGCAGCAAGAACCGGTTTGACTTTGCTGTAACAACCGGCTCTTGTGTGTACCTGAAGCTACAGAACGACTGGACGGAGCAAGGCGGGAACCAGTTTGTAATTGAAGTATTGGAAGAGCTGGAAAAAGGCGAAGGTCAGTCGTCACCAGAGTTCAAAGACGAGCTTGAGCTGCTGAAGCAGATGTGGCTTGAAAAGCTGTCGGGCGAAGTCTTTTACTGATCCGCTCTCGTCCAGTACCTGTGTCTGGCCGCATCACGGATCTAAAACCTGAAAACCATAGATCCGGCACGGCGAGCGAGCTGCGCGGGTTCTGGATAGGCGGTGGTTATTTGTGAAACGCTATTCTCAATAGCCGAAATTCAGCTATTTCCACTATTTTGAATAGCTGAAATATTCATTCTACCGCTAGTGTGAAGTATAATCCGCACATGATAGGTATGATACCGCGAGCCATCGACATAGTCGGCCTGTGCAGACCAGGGAAGACCCTGCTGGTGATGGGTCCGCATCGCAGCGGCAAAACCACACTCTTGAAGCAGTATCTTGAGGCCGCCGATCTTCCCAGCGTGTACTACGACGGTGGAAACCTGTCGGTACAGGCGCAGTTCTCGGTCAATGACATCGCGCATCTGAGGAAATCCATCGAGGGCTTTGCCGTTATCGCCTTGGATGAGGCGCAGGATATTCCTCACATCGGAATGTCGCTGAAGATCATCAACGATCACAGCCCTGAGACTATCGTTATCGCCACAGGATCGTCCTCTTTTGACCTGCGGGGTCAGGTTGGGGAACCACTTGTGGGGCGTAAGACCACCTGCGTGCTCTACCCCCTGGCAGTCTGGGAGCTGCTGAGTGCCGATGCATCTATGCCCGCATCTGTTGCTTGGCGAGAGCTTCTTCCCAACCTGCTTCGTTTTGGCATGTATCCCGACAGCGTTCTGGCCAACAGCGATCGTGAGCGAGAGGAGTTCCTGCGCGAGCTGGTAGACTCCCTGCTCTTGCGGGATATCCTGATGTATCAGGAGATCAAGGATCCCGGTCTGCTTCTCCAGCTTTTGGTGCTGCTTGCCCACCAGATCGGACAGGAGGTCTCTCTTTCTGAGCTGGGCTTGTCTTTGGGTATCCGCAGAGAGACGGTGGCAAGGTATCTTGATCTGCTGGAGAAGGGTTTTGTGATCTTCCGTTTGGGCGGGTTCAGCCGGAACTTGCGTAGCGAGGTCACAAAGAAGGCCAAGTATTTCTTCTATGACATCGGTGTCCGCAATGCTGTTATCAACAACTTCAACCCGCTGGAGATCAGAAACGACGGGGGTCAGTTATGGGAGAACTTCGCCATCGTGGAGCGCATGAAGGCTCGTGCCTACAAGCCGGTATTCGCAAACCAGTACTTCTGGAGAACCTGGAAGCGAAGCGAGATTGATCTGATCGAGGAGCGGGACGGAACCCACTACGCCTATGAGATGAAGCTCAATCCCGGGAAGCGTAACCCTGGCAATACCGTTCGAGCGCCCAAGGAGTGGGCCGAGTCTTACGGTGATGTGTCAACTTTCGAGGTCATCACGCCCGATGATCTTCTGGAGTTCGCAGACTATCGAGAACAGGCGTGTGACGGGTCTGTCAGCCGATCTGGGCGGTTGAGTCGCGAAGGACGCTCTCGGCTTGCTCGGCGGCAACACGGAGCGCCTGCAAGACCACGGAGATGCCGGGAGCCCCGCCGCTTCCTCGGCGGATATTCGTCCAGGTGAGCCGAGTGAGCTGCCGATCGGCGATCTTGCGGATCGCTATGCCTGGAGGCGTGGGGGTAAGCGCAAGTGCCGGGCCAAGGGCGACCCCGAGACCCGCGCCGACCGCCGCTATGATCACGTTGAAGTCCATGGAGTAGATGTCGGCGCGCGGCTTGAAGCCCGCATGCAGGGCGGCGGCGGTCACTATGTCGAGCAATGAGGTGGCATCGCGGCCCACGATCCAGTTGTCGTGCGCGAGCTCGGCGATGGCGATCGCGCTTTCGCGGGCGGCAAGCGGGTGGTCCTGTGGGAGCATCACGTACACGTTCTCGGACAGCAGCTTCTCCCGCTCGATTCCAGGATCCTCAAGCGAGGGGAGGAGGCTCCACTCATAGGCCAGTGCGATATCGATCTCACGTGCCTTGAGCGCTGGCATTGCCTCCTCGGGCTCCAGGTCCACCATTGAAAGATGCAGGTTTGGATGACCTTCGGGCAGCGTGGCCAGCGCAGGGACTAGGATGGCGCGGGCGGCGGTGGGAAACGCCGAGATCCTCACGCGTCCGCCTATCCCTCGGGCATGCGTGGCAAGGCCGGCTTCCGCACGCTCCATCTCGGCAAGGATGCGCTCGGTGTTTGCCACGAGGCTTATGCCGGCATCGGTGAGACGCACCCCGCGGCCCTCGCGCTCCAAGAGGAGGGCACCGGCCTCCCGCTCAAGTACCGCCATCTGTTGGGAGATCGCCGAGGGGGACATGAGCAGCGCTGCAGCCGCGGCCGCAATCGTGCCGTGATTCGCGATCTCTCGAAGCATCCGCAAACGGTTTAGGTTCAACATGAAGTAAAACTTACGTTAATAGTTAGAAATAGGCAATGGATCTTTTGTCTCTACTAGCCGAATATAAACATAGATCAAATTATAAGCCCAATGAACACAGTTCCGGTGGATCTGCCGGTTGCGTAGGTTAGACGCCAAGGAGGTTGCAAATGTTTTCTGATAGTCTCAGCAATAAGACGGTATACCTGGGTCGCGTTGCACTCATCATCGGAGCCAGCATCGCCCTGAGCGTTTTGTTCCAGGCGCTTATCTAAGCTCCCTTGCGTTTTGCGTGGTCGTTTATCACGAGGCGCAGAACGTGTTTTACCTATAACACCCCGCAGCCATCCCACTGTGGGGTGTTATGCGTCTCGATCCAGTTTCTTTTGGATCCGTGCCAGCGTCTTGTCGTCAGGGATGTTGATGCCATCGCCGACGACCGTTCCATTCACCCTGCCGCGGATGCCGAGTCTCACCGAGCCGGTGACGATCCCGAAAAGGCTGCCTGCGACGTAGCCTGTTATGTCCCCATCCACCGTGCCGGTGATATTCCCTTCCACGTTGCCAAAAATGTTGTTGACGCTGCCCGTGATGTTGCCGGTGACATTGCCGTAGACATCGCCATGCACCTCGCCGATTATCGAGCGGACATCGCCATGGATGTCTTTGGCGACGATACCTTTTATGTCACCCCACGAGCGGCGTTTTGCGCCGGGGGCGAGCACGGTGTCGGCACCCGTTGACTTGGCTCCGGTGAGTAGCTCCTCGGCGCTCGTCTGAAGGCTCATGGCGAGTGGGCTTATGAGGGCGATATCCGGCATGGAGGTGCCGCTCTCCCACTTTGAGACCGCCTGGTAGGTGACACCCAGCTTGCTCGCGAGCTTCTCCTGGGTAAAACCCAGCTCCTTGCGCCGTTCGCGTATCCGTTGCCCCATGGTGTTTGCCATGATTAGGCTCCTTCCTGTGTCTGTCTGGCTAAACGCCCGCCCCGCCTTTGCTGTCACGTGCGACCGGCCTTGGCATCGGTTTGGTGTTGCGGCTTGGCATGCCGCGGGATCCCTTTGTTGTCACGTGTGACCGATCTTGCCTGAAATCATACGCCTCGAAGCCGTTGAGTTCAACAAACAGTTGAGCGAATTGCTCTACTATAGGTTGAGCCGCTTGGATTACGCTCATCGATAGGTGGACTTATTTCTTCTATCATGGTGTGATAGTACGGCTCGAGCAGTGCGATAGTGCGGCTCGACCCCCGCGGACCCTTTGGTTTTCGAGACCCGATAGGAGCGGAAGACGGCTGATGGCCGTAGATGATTCTCGGCAGGATCGGCAAAGTGCAGCGCCCCGGGATGATGCCACGCCCCAAGCTGGTGTGATGTCGCGGGTGGGTGGTGCGCCTCGGGCTGGCGCGACATCCTGGGCTGGTGCAATGCCCCGGGCTGGATTGCCGCGTGACTCCGCACGCTCCGAGTCGGTTATCAGGGGCGTGGCCTATCTGCTGGCCATAGTGTTTGCCGCCGCACAGGTGCTCACCATACTCGCTGCCGCTCCGGCCAGCATCGCGCTCAGCATGCACCAGGCCGGTGCCCCGACCGGCATTATCGCGCTGCTTGATACCCTCGGCCCCACAGGGATCTTCCTTTCTCTTGCCGCCATCGACCTTTCCATCCTCTACGTGCTGGTCCGTCTTGCTCGGCGGCACTGGATAGGGTTCGTTTTCCTTGCGCCGATGCTTTATCTGGGCATCGGGTTCGTAGTCTTATGGCCGATGTTTGCCGAGGTCATCAAGTGGGCTGCGTCGCGCGGTTGAGGACTCTTTAGGTAGAATGGCTCCTTTGCCCCATGCCCCATTTCGTCTCCCCGACCCGGGGTTGCCCTTGCCCGACTGTGTATCCTGCTGTATTCGACCGCGTATCCTGCCCGACCATGTGTGATGTCCGAATAGGAGACTTCCGACCATGCTTTCACTCGCATTGCCCAAAGGCTCGCTTGAAGAACAGACCTTGCTGCTGTTCGAGCAGGCCGATCTTCCCATCAAAAAACCCGCACGCACCTACAATCCAACGTGTACCGATCCGCGCATAGAGCGCGTTAAGATCCTGCGTCCGCAAGAGATACCGGTCTTTGTCCAGGACGGCTATTTCGACCTGGGCATCTCGGGGCATGACTGGGTGCGCGAGAGCGGGGCAGATGTCGTTGAGGTCGCCGAGCTGCCGTACGCCAAGACCGGGAGCGGCAAAGTCGAGATGGTGCTTGCGGTGCCGCAGGGCTCGCCGATCTCCTCGGCAAGGGATATAACGCCGGGAAGCCGCATCACGACCGAGTTCCCTCGCGCCACCAAGGAGTTCTTTGATGGCCTCGGCATCGAAGTCGAGGTGCACTTCTCGTACGGTGCCACCGAGGCCAAGGTGCCCGAGATGATGGACGCGCTGGTCGACCTGACGGAGACCGGTTCCACACTGCGGCTCAACGGGCTCAAGATCGTCGACACCATCCTCACATCGACGACTCGGCTCGTGGCGAACCATGATTCCTGGGCGGATCCGGGGAAGCGTCGTGAGATCGAGGAGATACGCACGCTGCTGCTCGGCGTTATCGAGGCGCGTGGGCGTGTGCTGCTTTCGCTCAACGTCAGTGCCGAGCGGCTTGATGCGGTGATCGCCGAGCTGCCTGCGATGAAACGTCCGACCGTGAGCCAGCTTTATGGGACGGGCGATTATGGGATCACCACCGTTGCCGACAAGAATATGGTGAATGTGCTGATACCACGGCTCAAGGCGGTTGGGGCGGAGGACATCCTCGAGCTCCCGATCAGTAAGATCGTACGATAAACGATCCCCTGAATCGTACGATTCGCAGCTGTTGAATCGTACGATTGGAATGTCTTAAAAGCTATGTGTAAGTTTGTCCCTGGGGGCGTTACACTGGCGCTACACTAATATATGTGTAGAAGCGACATGCATAGAGGCGGCATGTGTCGAAGCAGCGCAAAAAGCAACGCATATAGAGGTAGCATACGGAAAGACGCTAGAGAGCGGCCTAAAGGACGGCAAAAGAAGGCGGCAAAGGGGGCTTGAGATGTCGCGCAGCGGCTGGTGCCGGGTCTGCGGCGAATGGGTGCAGATCGGCGATGCGGGCACGTGCCCGGCAGGCCATAGCACAGAGCACATCGAGCGCGTGCACAAGATCGCGGACTCGTTTGTCCAAGGCATCCGCTTGCGCCCGTTCGGCGTGGGCAAGATGCCTGCCGATCTACAGCGGTTCAACTGGGGGGCATTCTTCCTCCCGTACATCTGGGGCATCGCCTACAGCTCCTGGCCGGTGATGTCTGCGTGGTTCATCGCGTTCATCAGCCCCTCGTTCATCAGGGGGCTGCTTGCCGAGGGCGGAGGAGGAGAGCTGGTCGGCTCTGCGGCGGTCATAGCGGCGGCCGTGATCGGGCAGGCCATCGAGAGTGCCGTGCGGCTGTGGTCGGGCGCGAACGCGACACGGCTCGTGTGGAAGCACGAGGCGCTACGCCTGGAGCTGCTGCCCAACGCACGACCGCGTTATACGATCGAGCGCTACCTGACCCGGCAGCGTGTCTGGAGGACCATCAGCGCGATCCTCGTGATCGTCCCAATGGGCATGGCGATAGGCACGCTGGTAAGCGGGGACCTCCCGCCCGACATCTCAGGACTCCAGGCGTTTTATGAGTGGGAGAAGTACGGGCTTACGCACATCGCTTCGGTGATGATGGCGGTTTGGCTCGGCACTGCAATGGTGCTCGGCAGATGGCTGGACACGCGGATGCAGGACGAGCCGCTCGGCCATGAGCAACGACATGTTACGGATTAGGTACGGACTAGGGGGCGGATAGATGGGCCTTACGCTTGAATCGACGGTTCAGCTTCGTGGGGGCAAAAGCCTCCCGCAGCTCGGTTTTGGCACCTACAAGATCGAGGAGGGGGAGGAGGTTAGCAGCGCCGTGAAGGCTGCTCTGGCCACCGGCTACCGCCTGATCGATACGGCATCGTTTTACGGAAACGAGGAAGGCATTGGCAAGGCGATCTGGGCGAGCGGCGTGCCACGCAAGGATATCTTCGTCACCACGAAGGTCTGGAACGACGAGCAGGGCTACAAGCGCACCATGCGTGCCCTTCAAAACTCCATCCGCCGGCTAGACATAGGCTACGTGGATCTGCTGCTCATCCACTGGCCCATCCAAGAGACCATGGCCTCGACCTGGCGGGCGATGGAGCGGCTGATCACCGAGGGCAAGACGCGCGCCATCGGCGTCGCGAACTTTCTGCCGCACCACATCGACTACCTGCTCCAGACCGCCGAGTTCATCCCCTATGTCGACCAAGTCGAGTTCCACCCGTGGCTCCAGCAACCCGAGCTCCAAGAGTACCTTGCTGAGAAGGGGATCGCGCTCGAGGCGTGGGCACCGCTCATGCAGGGGCGTGTGGACGAATGCGAGGAGCTCGTCTCAATCGCCGAGAAACACGGCGTGACCCCGGCGCAGGTCTCGCTGCGCTGGATCCTGCAGCTCGGACACATCGCAATCCCGAAGTCGGTCACCCCTGAGCGCATAGCCGAGAACGTGGACATCTTCGGGTTCGAGCTCGACGAGGAGGACATGGCGCTCATCGCCGAGGCCGACCGCGGCGAGCGGCTCGGCCCGGATCCCGACCTCTTTGGTGGCGACTGGACCGAGTACAAGAAGGAGCTTGCAGGCGAGGGCGAGGACGAGGATGAAGCCGCCGAGGGCGATGATGCTGACGGCGATGATGCTGCAGCTGGCGACGGCGCGGCTGGCGACGGCGAGGAGGCGGCCGAGGGTGACGGCGACACCGCAGCTGGCGATGGCGCGACCGATGACACCGAGGACGAGCGCGAAGAGGCAAAGCCGTGGTACCCGTTTATGTAGGCATTTAGCTGCGTTGACGAGGGCTATGAGAGTTCAGGGGGCAGAAAAGAGCAATTCCCGAAAATCCGGGAACACATTTAATCGCGGTTTGCGCCAAACTAATGATTGCTTGCTGCGCTACCGTTGGCGCTGTATGGGCCGTATGGGATGACGCGCTCGATTTTGCGTGAATCCAAATTGACCTCTACGTGGATACCGCTCTCATTCTCCCACCCGTAATCAATGTCGGCTCTATCAAAATAGGTGCAGCGAATCATCTAGCTCGCTTGCCCCCACGACCTCGATCATATAAGCCCAGAGTTGCCCGTTTGCGCATAGGCCGTCATTAGGATACGAATCCTTTTGACATGCTCTTGCAATTTTTTCGGCAAAATTGCTTTCTTGGGAAACAAGCGATTCAAGAATCCCTCGCTCGCCTTCCTACGAAACCTCGACGCAAACGATAGAGTCAACTCCCGATGAATCCGAAGCAGAGCGAATAGCGCTATAAGGGGTATTTGGAGTCTCAAATGTCATTTTCGCGGTATTTAAGACATGCCCCGATCCCTCTTTTTCCTGGTCTGAAGGCACCCCTGAGCAGCCAGTCACCCCTGAGCAGCCAGTTAAAATCGCGCTTGCAAAGACGGCAAGAATTAGGAGCGGAGCGAGTTTTTTGCACATAGCGTTCTCCTGGGTGACATTCTGGTTGGCTACTTGTCGGCTTTAACGCCGTGCTGCAGACACGGCAGGTATCAAATCTCATCCTAATGTGTGCCTGAGCGAAAGCCGCAAATCGTTTGCTAACTGTTTAGGAGCTACCGAATGCCGGTGTAGCCCGCCAAGGTGAAGTGAGGCACAATGATGCCAGACGGCAGAGCATAGTTTTCCCGAAACATTTTGCAGGAGCCACAAAAACAGGGTAAACAGGAGACGTGCCATGAGAAAAGAAGAATGGCTCATAGCGGAGATAGATTCGTGGCAACAATCAGAACTCATTGACGCGGATACAGCGGGAGTGCTGAAGGATCGCTACGCGCCAAAAAGGAACACAAACGCCCTGATTATCTTGTTCTCAGTCATAGGTGCGCTACTGATCGGTGCTGGGGTCATTCTTATCGGGGCTTGGAACTGGGAGTATTTCCCAATCCCTTTGCGGATAGCCATCGCGTTTCTGCCGCTTGTAATATCCCAGGCACTTGCGGTTTTTACGGTGCGGGCAAAATACGAAAGCCTTGCGTGGCGTGAATCAATTGCAATTCTTGTAACCGCGTCGGTTTTCGCCTCTATCGCAATAGTCGGCCAAGTATTTCACCTGCCGAGTGATTACGGCGCGTATGTGCTGACTTGCGGCCTGCTGTCACTCCCAATGATCTATATCCTTGATGCGGCTTCGCCGCTTTTGGTGTACTACTGGGCGATATTGAACTGGGCGGCCCTGGAATCCTCTCCCACAAACGCGTTGATCCTGCTCGGACTATTTGTTTTGGGTGCGTTATTCGTATATCTGAAGAAAGGCAAAGCAACCGCAAGACTTGCTTATATGGCACGGGTTACCGTCGCTGCCGGGTTCGCATTGGTTTTGATTATGGGAATAGCATTGAAGTGCAGCTTGCTTTTGGTGGCGCTTTGCTATTTCGTTTTGCTGGTGTCAATTGAAGGGTTATCAGTTGAAGGATTGCCGGAGCAACTTCTTGCTCCCTTCAAGATCATTGGTGTCTTAGGCGGGCTTATCACGACCGCGATATTGACGTATGAGGCCATGTGGTCGTATGCGGATACGTGGTCGTATCAAGGCCGCCTGGCAAACGTCGGCGGCAGCGCAATGATCGGGATCATGCTAGCAGCCGCTGTGTTCTTTGCGATCAGGTTATTTAAATATGACAAAGCCAAATCGGGGCTTGTAGCATCGTTGGCATTTCTATGTGTACTGCGCTTTCTATGGATAATGTTTGGCCTCAGCGATTCCTCATACGCTTTCATATTCATGTGTGTTTCCAATCTAGCTATGCTTTTAATCGCTGTGGGTTTCATTGTTTATGGTGTGAGGAAAACAGCACCGCTCCAGACCAATATCGGAATGGCGGCAATCTGTGCCTTGATTGCTATGAGGTTTTTTGACGTTGAGATGGATTTCCTCTGGCGAGGAATTGTGTTTTTGGTGTTGGGTACGGTGTTTTTGCTGGTAAACGTCAAGATATTGCGTACGAGGAAACAATCAAAGCAGGAGGAATCGAGGCAGGAGGATGAAGCATGAAAAAGCTCCTCATGCCGGCGCTTATTGCGGTGATTGTGGCCCAGCTGTTTGCACCGGCGTATACAGTTATCAACAGGTACGATATTCTCAAAACCGGCGAAGAGTTCAAGTTCAAAGTACGTCCCGTAGATCCCTATGATGCGTTTCGTGGCAGATATGTATCTCTTTCCCCAGAGCAAAGGCAAGGGTCGCACGGTAGCGGAAGATATGGCGTGATCACAGTTGGCGCAGATGGTTTTGCGCTCATATCCTCGGCATCTGATAAAAAACCTGTATCCGGCACGTACGTGAAAAGCAGCGACCGTTCTTCATTCGTGTTGCCGATAGATAGGTACTATATGAACGAAAAGCTTGCCCCTGAAGCGGAAACACTCGTGCAGCAGGTAGGGTCTGACAAGGAAGCGTATGTTACCGTTCGCGTCAAGAACGGGGGGATGGTCATCTCGGGGCTTTTTATTGATGGTGTCGCCATTGAAGAGATCATTAGGCACAGATCGTAGATGGGTCATAAGCTATGCTGCTGCGAGGAAAACAGAACGTGATGCTTAAAATTGGCACGACAACGGTGCAACAACGGCACGACAACAGTACGACAACGGTGCAACAACGGCACGACAGCATGGTTAACGGAACTATCCAAATGCCTACCAAGGCAAAACGCAGAGGGGTGACGCGATGGGGCTCGGGATCTTTGATTCAATTGCTGGTGCGGCCAGCGGTGTTTTGGCTGACCAGTGGATAGATTTTATTACCTGTGACGCTATGTCTGAAAATGTGCTTATGCGACCAGGGACAAAGCCGCAGCAAAGCAAGTCAGCAAATAAAAAGGGCTCTGAGAACATTTTGTCAAACGGCTCAAAAATCAACGTAGCCGACGGCCAATGCATGCTGGTTATTGAAAACGGCAAGGTTGCCGACTTTTGCGCGGAGCCAGGGCAGTATGTATACAACAACACAATCGCGCCAAGTCTTTTTGGCGGCGGCCTGAAAGACCTCACGGGCTCATTCATGGAAGTCGGCAAAAGATTTGCGGCAGGCGGCGCGCCCACGGATCAGCAAAAAGTCTACTACATCAACATAAAAGAGATCATCGGCAACAAGATCGGATGGGGCAATATCCCCTTTAGGGATTCCGAGTTCCAGATGACCGTGCGCGTCCAAGGCTTTGGACAGTACAGCTTCAAGATCACTAACCCGCTGTTGTTTTACACGAATATCGCAGGAAATACTACCGGGGAATACAAGCGGGATGACTTGGCGGGTCAGATGAAGGCTGAGGTCATATCCGCGCTACAGCCTGCGCTCGGCAGGATCGCCCAGCAGCAGATCGCGTACGACATGCTGATCAACTACCCCCGGGAGATCGGCGCGGCGCTTAATGCAGAGATGTCAGCCGAGTGGTCAGAGCGTCGGGGAATCGAGATCGTCAGCATGGCGATGGAGAGCGTGACGGTCGATGAGCAGTCTCAGAAAAAGATCGAGCAGCTTCAGGAGGCCCGTGCCCTTAGTAATCCGATGATGGCGGCTGGGCGCATAGCCGCCGGACAAGCGACGGCTATGGAAAACGCGGCATCGAACCCCGGCGGATCGGTTGGCGCGTTTATGGGCATGGGGATGGCGCAAGGCGCAGGCGGCATGGACGCTGCTAATCTGTTCCAGATGGGAGCGCAGCAGCAGCAGCAACAGCAGCAGCAAGTGCCCCCCGCTCCGCAGGCTCCCGCCCCTCCGGCTCCAGCGCAAGGTTCGGCGGATTCCTGGCAATGCGCCTGCGGCGTTTTAAGCACGGGGAAGTTCTGTCAGGAATGCGGCGAGAAAAGACCTGAGCCCGTTAGCTCCGATTCCTGGGTCTGCTCTTGTGGGGCCTCCTCTACCGGCAAGTTCTGCATGGAGTGCGGTGCGAAGAGAGCCGAAGCCGAGCCGGCTAAGTGTGCGGATTGCGGCTGGGCTGTCCCAGACGGGCAAGAGAAACCGAAATTCTGCCCCGAATGCGGAAGCAAGCTGTAATCACGCCTACATTCGGAGGTAATAAAAATGGCCGAGTCATTAAAGTGCCTTAATTGTGGCGGTGACTTAAAGTTCACCCCTGAGCTGCAGAAATGGAAATGTGAGTGGTGCGATAAGGAGCACACGGAAGAGGATCTCAAAGGCTTCAGCCAGCAAGCAGATGAAGAGTTGGATCAGCCTGTAGCGGAAGCCGTAACAAGGGAAGAGACAGAAGAGGGCATCGTGGTGACCTACAAATGTGGTTACTGCGGAGCGGAAGTGGTGTCCACGGAGGAAACGGCGGCGACCTTCTGCGTCTACTGCCAGCGGCCTATAACGATTTTGAGCCAAGTCTCCGGTGAGTTTAAGCCCTCGATCTGCATTCCTTTTAAAAACACCAAGGAAACGGCGCTGGAGCAGTTCAAAAACTTCTTAAAAGGCAAGCGGTTCTTACCTAACGCCTACATTGAGAATCAGAACATCGAAAAGCTGACCGGGGTTTATATCCCTTTTTGGTTCTATGACGGTGAAGTGTATTTCGACGTTTCCGGAGAGGCCGATATCGTCACCACTACGCAAAGAGGCGACGAGAAGATAACCAAGACAGACACATACAGGATCGTGCGGGTCGGGAACGTCGGCTTTCAAAACATACCGGTGGATGCATCTTCAAAAACCCCCGATGACATCATGGACTCAATAGAGCCCTTTGACTTCGCGGAGCTGAAGAAGTTCGCGACACCGTATTTGTCGGGATTTTTGGCAGAACGCTACGATGTGTCTAGTGATGAGGCATTCGGCCGTGCGAAGAGAAGGGCTGAGGGCTCTGCTGAAAACAAGATAAACGCCTCACTTTCAAAATATAACAGCGTTAGAAAGCAGAAGAACGAGAAGCATGTCAAAAGCGTCGAGTCAAAATACGGGCTGCTTCCAGTCTGGATGCTGTACTCGAAATTCGGGGATCAGACATACACTTTCGCGATGAACGGGCAGACGGGAAAGATCCTCGGCAACCTGCCGATAGACAAGGCCAAGGCGTTTAAGTTTGCGGCTGTAGTGTTTGCCATTAGTGGGACGATAAGCGCGCTGCTCGGCTACGCGTTGTACGCGATGAATGTACTTTGATGGGGTGAGGAGCATATGAAAAAAATCTTCGCGGCAATAATCGCGGTTCTCGTGATATGCGTCTCGGTAGCTTGCTTGGTCTCCGGGTCTCCAGTGGCGCATGCGTCTGTTGGGGTCGATGGCGACGTAGGTATAGTTGAGATCAGTATGGAACTGGATAGCGCCGATGATGTCGGTGTCAGCGCGCCAACCCTTGCCTTGTGGTTTTTCGCTGGCGGAAGTGCTGTAACCCTAATAGTGATGCTGATTGAGGTGAAGAAGCATCGTCCCGTACAGCTGGCGACCAATGCGGACCGCTACATATCAGAGGGCGGTGTGCACATGACGGCTGCAGAAGATGTGTTCCTTCGCACGCAGTCAAAAACCGTCAAAGTCTCATCTTCCAGCGGCGGGCGTGGCAGGCGGTAACCTTCGTGAGCCGAAAAGTGTGAAAACTGAGGCTGATTTGCAACTTAGGCGAAGGAGCGCGACACGGTGTTTTTGATAGATGTTCAAAACAAAAAGGCGGTGTCACTTGAGAAGCAATCGTTTGCGGAACTCAAGCTATCCGAACGATACGATCTGCAAGAATGGATTGCCGGTAATCCGAGTATTCTTGGTGAAGATCTGCTGATAATCCAGAAGGAATTTGATGGGTTTTTGAATACGAACGAGCGGCTTGATTTGCTTGCGCTTGACAAGGACAGAAAGCTTGTTGTCATCGAAAACAAGCTTGATGATTCTGGCAAAGATGTTGTGTGGCAATCCCTAAAATATGCTTCATATTGTGCTGCGCTGAAAACAGACGAGATTTGCAAGATTTATCAGGATTATCTCGACCTTGGTGTCGGAGGGGCTGCTCCAGAGAGAATCGCCGAATTCTATGGCGAGCAGGATTATGGGGACATCAGGCTAAATCCTGCGGGCGGTGATCAGAGAATCATCCTTGCGGCGGCGAGTTTCCGAAAAGAAGTTACGTCGACTGTACTTTGGCTGCGTGAGCATGGCGTTGACATTACCTGTATCAAGGTCACTCCGTACAAAGATGACGCGAGGTTATACCTCGATGTAGAACAAATACTTCCAATACAAGACATCGGTGATTACCAGATCCGCTTGGCGGAGAAAAAGCAGGAAGATGCATTTTCGTCGAAAGAAGAAGCGCGGCGTTATAGGTTTTGGAAGAAAGCGCTGCCGATCCTACGCGAAGCAACAGGCTTATTTGATAATGTTTCGCCCACAAAAGACAACTGGCTTGCGGCACGAGTAGGCCACAAGGGGATCTCCTTCAACGTAGCGATCAGGATAGATAGTGCGCGGACAGAGATATACATTGACTTGGGCGACAAAGGCCGGAACGATGCCGTGTACAGTGAGTTGGTCGCAAGAAAAGCCGAAGCAGAGAGAGCCTTTGGCGAGGGTCTTGGAGACCTTGATTGGCAGGAGCATCCTGATAAAAGGATGCGCAAGATCTGCGTCCACTACCGTCATTACGGTTCGGCTGACGAAAAGCACTGGGATGAGGTAATAGGTTTTTTTGCAGACAGCCTTTTGCGATTCATGGGCGCTTTTGAGCAACTGCTGTCTGACGCTATCGCAAAGAGCTAATCACCCAATAGCAACTCCCTCACCAGCCGAAACGCTGTCTCATAAATTCCGGGTGCGGTGCTTTCCCGGAGCCCGGCCACATTTAGGGTGAGCTCAAACCCCAATCCGTCCAGCCAGTCAACGACTTTGCAAAAGTCTTTCTCGGTAGCGATAAAAAGCGGGCGACCGTACTGCTTCGCGATATCGATAGTGAGCGCTGTGCCGGGCGAATGCCAGTCTCGGCTAGGCACGACGGCTAGCGTCGCGTGAGCGTCGCGCACGTTCCAGGCTGTGCGCTGGCTGACATCTGCCGAGGGTGTCTCGGCAAGCTCGGGGTAGTCTGCGAGCAGTCCTGGCGGGCGTAAAAGATCCTCTGCCCAGCCGCCCTTTGGGCACCAGCCGGCTATCGGAACACCCAGGCTTTTGGCTGCATCCAATGCTCCGCGGTCTGCGCCCGTTTGGCCGCCGCTTCGTATGGCTGCAAGCTTTTTCATGCCACCAAAATATCCTAAAATCGGGAAATCGGGAAAACCTGCGTCTGACAGTACGAAATCGAGAAATCAAGAAAACCGCATCTGGCAGCGCAGGGTCATATTGGCTGGTAGTGTGGGGATCATGCCCGCAGGCAGTGCAGGAGCCATATCCGCAGGGCACCAACCCGGCAAGGCTCTGAGAAAAGAGGGATGGCCGATTATGAAAAAAGTGCGTTTTGGTAAAACGGGGCTGATGGTCAGCAGGGTCGCGTTCGGCGGCATACCCATACAGCGCATAAGCGTTCCGGATGCAGTGGGCGTGGTGCGCAAGGCCATCGACTTGGGTGTGAACTTCATCGACACGGCCAACGGCTATGGCGACAGTGAGGAAAAGATCGGGCTCGCCATTAAAGACACGCCGCGGGCAGACCTTGTGCTGGCATCAAAATCGATGGCGCGTGACAAAAAGACGCTTGCCGAGCACATCGACCTATCGCTCATGCGGCTCGGGGTCGATTACCTGGATCTGTACCAGCTCCACAATGTGTCCACGCCTCAGGGTCGTGAGGCCGCGTTCGCCGAGGGCGGTGCCTATGAGGCCCTAACGGAAGCGGTTGCCGCGGGGAAGGTGCGGTTCCTAGGGTTTTCCAGCCACAATATCCCCTTGGCCATGCGGATTATGCAGGAGATCGACTTTTCGACGGTGCAGCTGCCCTTCAACTACGTTGATGACTCGGCGGCCAATGAGGCTATACCGCTTGCCGAGGAGTTGGATATGGGCTTTATCGCGATGAAGCCGTTTGGCGGCGGCCTACTGAGTGATGCGGGGTTGTCGATAAAGTACCTATTGCAGTTTGACAGCATTGTGCCCGACCCCGGAATAGAGAGGCTTACGGAGATAGAGGAGATCGTCCGCGTTGTGGAGTCGGTGGAATCGGGTGAAGGGCTCACGGCGGTCGATAGGGCGGCCATCGACAAGGTGCGGGAAGAGATGGGCGACCGATGGTGTCATCGATGCGATTACTGTCAGCCCTGTCCTGCAAAAGTCGGCATCAGCACGGTGCTTACCGTGGAGAGTTTTATCAGGCGCATGTCCTATGACGGTATTATCACGCTGGCTCGGCAGGGCATAGAGACGGGACGGAACTGTGTCGAATGCAGGGCATGCGTGAGCCGGTGCCCATACAAGCTGGACATCCCAAAGCTCATCAAAGAGAAGATGGATATCTGGGACAGGTACCTGGCGGAGCACAAGTAAGCCGGAATGCAGGGTCGAGCGCGTAGATAGCCGCGGGTACTTTTTGCAACGCAGCCTTAAAAGCCGAGCGCATGGAGAGCAAGTGCGTGCAGGTCGAGCGCCGAGCAGGCTGCGCCAACCGATGCAGTCCCTTTTGGCCGGCCATTTTTGTTCCTACCACAGTGCCATTTGATGGTCGGGGCGCCTGCCCTTCAGTAAGACGAACGGTGCCGCACGTTTCGCGATGACACCGAGTGCACGCAGGTCGCGCATCTCGCGCAGCGCGCTCTCTTTGCGCGCCGCAAGGATGTGCCGAGCGCCCACCGGGCCGATCCCGGGAACCCGCAGCAGCTGCGACTGCTCGGCGGTATTGAGTTCGATGGGCTCCTCGGCGAGGTGGATCCGTGCCCAAGCAAGCTTGGGGTCCTCGGCGAGCGAAAGGTTTCCGTCGACACCGTACGCAAGCTCGTCGGCGGCAAACCCATAGTCGCGTAGCAAGAAGTCGCACTGGTACAGCCGGTGCTCTCGCATAGGGGACTCGGCGGGCAGGCCCTCGAAGGGGGTGTCGCGCACGGGGGAGAACGCGCTGAAGTACGTTCTCGCCAAGCTCACTTTTTTGCGCAGGTATCCTACGGTGCCGATGATCTCTTTGTCGGTCTCGCCGCCGGGACCGACGACGAACTGTGTCGTCTGGCTCGGCCCGCTTCGGGCGCGGTTGCGCCAGCCCCCAGGTGCGCCAGTATGCTGGCTGCGGATCTGCTCGACCGCCAAGAGCGGCCGCACGAGTTCTTCAACGAGCCGCTTGTGGGGGGCGAGGCGTGCGAGGGATTGGCGGGTCGGTGCCTCCAGGTTCACGGAAACGCGGTCGGCGAGCTGCATGGAGCGTTCGATCTGCGCATGCTCGGCACCGGGCATCAGCTTGAGGTGGATGTAGCCCTCAAAGCGGTAGTGCTCTCGGAGTATCTCGGCGGTTTTGATGAGGCCGTCCTGGGTGCGGACGCCCCCTCCTGAGAGGGCGGAGCTTAAAAAGATCCCCTCGACTGCGCGCTTGCGGTACAGGCGATCGAAGACGGCTGCCAGCTCGTCTGGGGTGAACTTTGGTTTGATAGTGTCGCGCCCCGCCCTGAACGGGCAGTAGTTGCAGTCGCGTTCGCATGCTGCGGTGAGCAGCGTTTTAAGCATGGGGAGTGTTTTGCCGCCTGGCAGCAAGGCATGGTGGATGAAGTGCTCGTTTTGCAGCGGGCGTTGCGGTGGGCCTTGCAGTGGGTCTTGTGATGAGGGGTCTTGTGGTGGCCGCATCTTCCGAGACGTGCGAGCGCGAGGGGTGGAGCGCTGCTGCGGGCCGCAGGAGTCGCTGCACTGCTCGAACTCCATGTACGGGGCGAGCGTTTCGAGTTTTTCGATGGTCTCGTCTATGCCCATGGGCTACCTCTAAACTGTGATAAGGGCACCTGCAATAAGGAGCCGCGCAATAAAGCCCGTGTGATAAGGGCGCACGCTCGGACTCCAGTATAGAACATATGTTCGATTATACAAAAACAGTAGGACAAAACAACAATGCGACGTGCGCCGATGAGTTGCGAGCAGCGGCGCGATAGCGAGAGGCGGCGCGACAGCGAACAGCGGCGGGTGAGAGGCGGCAACGAACGGCGATGCGCAGCAATTGGCGGGAGGCAGCGACGAGCAGTGGCGCGGCAACGGCGCTACCCAGCGACAGCGCAGCAACAACAACGGATGACGCGTGCATCATCCACCCTGGCACGCTGCTGATC
The DNA here is from genome assembly GCA_009779675.1 of Coriobacteriia bacterium. Classification (GTDB taxonomy): domain Bacteria; phylum Actinomycetota; class Coriobacteriia; order Anaerosomatales; family PHET01; genus WRDS01. The sequence continues at coordinate 11,802 of WRDS01000016.1, read as the reverse complement.
GGCGCTTTTGTGGATTCATTTGCCAGCTACATGCATGGGCGGTTATGCTTTCTGCGTTCAGGCAGGCCTCAGGCTCGGTGCATGTTGGCTATACTCGGCGTGATCCTGCCTCCTATATTAGCCGATATATACGGCATATGAGGGATTGAATACAAGATGGGCTTAGAGTCTAAACGCCAGTGCGCGTTACCCCGCGCCGTTGTCGCACCGTAAGGGCAGGAGGATCCGATGGGTAGCAAAGGCAGCAAAGTAGCGTCCGCTGACAAAGTAACGTCCGCCGAGACGGTGGGCGGTGCGGCAGGCACTGAAGCGGCTGTTCGCAAAGCTAACGCTCGCAAGCGCAGTTTTGCGACGATGCTAGTCATCGGGGCGATTGTGCTTGTCACGTTTATAGCGGGGCAGCAGGCTGTTAGGCCGCAGGTTGCCGGGGAGTCGATATCGCAGACGTTTATACAGGGAGAGCCGTGTGAGACCGTTGCCATTGCGCTGTCTGCGCCTGTGGGATCAGATGCCGCTAAGACAGCGGACCTGCTTTTTAAGGTGCTCAAGCAAACCGGTAGCGTGAACGCAGCCACGTACAACCCTGCGGCATCTACGCTCGAGGTCGGCTTTTGCGAGGAGCAGACAAGCGAGAACGACATCAGGCAGGCGCTTGCGCCAACAGGGCTGCTTGCGGATTAGGGCTGCATATTGCCGGATTCGCTGTTAAACCGATTTCAGGGTAGAGAGAGCAGAGAGAAGAGAGAAGAGAGAAGAGAAGAGAGGATTATCGTGGATGACATCTACCAAGTGCTTAACGAACACAACGTCATATGCGACCTCTTTGACACCGTGCAGCTGGTTGATGCCCAGTCCGGCATGTTACTTGAGGTACGAAATGGTGAAGTGCTTGAGACAAGGATCAGCTGCGTTGAGGCACTGGGCACGGAAGAGCGGTGCAGGAACTGCATCTCGACACGGGCGCTTCACACCCGCGAGCATGCGGTAAAGCTCGAGCGCTTTAACGGCACGGTCCTACTGGTCATTGCGGTGCCGGTGACTATCGGCGAGCGCGATGTCGTCGCCGAGATGGTCAAGGACATCACGAAGTCGATGACTTTGGATATCCAAGACAGGCTGCATGCCGATGAGGTATCCGGAATCATCGAGAAGTACAATCAGATGGCGAGCGTCGACACCCTGACCGGGCTGATGAACCGGCGCTACATCGACCAGGAGCTCCCAGCCGTGCTTGAGGGCTGCCGAGTGCGGGGCGAGCCTGTCTCGGTAGCGATGCTCGACCTCGACCATTTCAAAAACGTCAATGACAAGTACCAGCATCTGGCGGGCGATCTTGTGCTGAAGGGGGTCGGCGAGGTACTGCTGTCGTTCATACGGAGGAACTCGGACTTTGCTGCGCGGTACGGTGGCGAGGAGTTCATGCTCTGTTTCCCCGGAATAGATGCGCAGCGGTGCCGCGATATCTGTGAGCGCATCCGCAAGCACATTGCAGAGATGACGACCGTGTACGAAGGCAATGAGATCCGTGTGACAATCAGCGCCGGGGTTGCTTCGAGCGATGAGTTTGGCGACGGTTTCGGCAAGGATGAGATCATCAAACTCGCCGATGTCCGGCTCTATGAGGCGAAAGCGTCTGGCCGCAACAGGGTGGTTTAGCTTTCGTGCGCGTGAGCGGGTGTTGCGTGAGCGGCATCTTGCTGCCCGCTCTGATGCTGCCTGCGTGCTAGCGGCGTCTTGCTGCCCGGCTTCTTGCCATACGCGCCTCTACCCAAACAAAAACGGCAGGATAGAGCAGCATCATATACATCACGCCGAGAAACCCGCCAGCGAACGCGCCCACCCAGGCGTGCATCCCCGACAACACAGCTGGCAACAGTACACTGAGCGCGTACAGCCCGGCGATCCCGAATACGCACCTTGCCACGAGGTAGCTTCGGTGTTTTGGGGCGTCAAAGCCTACGAAGCGCTCCTCGGCAAGCCAACCGATCAAGAAGCCGAGCAACGCGCCTGCTCCGGCAAAGCTTCCCTCCGCCATCGCGACGACATCGGTCGGCGAGCCATCCGCAAAGGTCTCCGGGTACGGCTTCAATGCCGCGTAGGCCGCGAGCCCGATTGCTGCAAGCGCGCATGCCGCAACGGCGATCCGCTTGGTCCGGGCATCCTCTTCCATCCTGGTGAAGAGGGTGCGGGCAAGTGGAACGAGCACCCCGCAGGCGATGAGCGAGGCCACAACATCCTGAGGCGTGTGCACGCCGAGCCAGTTGCGCGAGAACCCCACCAGCAAGGCGAGGGCGATGCAAAGTGCAGCCAAGGCCCGATGCCCTTTAGCGCGGTGCCCCTTGGCCTGCCGAGTCCCTGGTGAGATGTCAGTCTCGTGAAGACCCACCCCGTGAGGATCCCTGTGAAAACCCCTGAGGTAAAGGGCGATGGTCCCGAAAAGACCAGTAGCACCTGCGGCATGTCCCGAGGGGAAGCTGTAGCCGGTCGCAGTCTTTACGGCTGCCCCATCAGGGTGTATCCGCGGGTCCTTGAGCCATGGCCTGCTCACGCAGGCAGCGACTTTGAGAGAGCTTATGACCATCGATCCCGCACACAAAACGAAGAGTATCTGGTTGGCAAGCCGCTTATTGCCGCACCAAAGGATGCAGCCAGCCATCGGGAAGAGGAAGGCAAAATCCCCAAGGGCTGTGATAATGCGGAACAATCCTGTGATGGGGCCGCCGAGGCCGACCCGAAGATCCTGAAGAAACAGCAGATACTGAATGTCCAACATCGTCCCCCTTCAATTTATGCAGTTTACCAGTACGCAAATTGGTGCATACGTTGCCGGGCTCGCCTTCGTGGGCTAGAGTGACGCACGGAGGTTAAGCTGAGATGGACGCGAGGACAGCAACGCGTGATCGAACTGGCGGATCTTTCAAAGACGTTTGTCGTCAAAGGGGTGGCACACACCGTTCTTGACCACGTTAACCTGACGGTCGACGACGGGGACATCTTTGGCATCATCGGCATAAGCGGTGCGGGTAAAAGCACGCTCGTGCGCTGCATCAACCTGCTTGAGCGCCCCACATCCGGCTCCGTGCTCATTGACGGCGTGGACATCACCGGGTATTCCGGCCGCCAGCTTTCCGACTTACGCTGCCGTATCGGGATGGTCTTTCAGGATTTCAACCTGTTTGCCCAGCGGACCGTGCTCGAGAACGTGACCTTTCCCCTTGAGATCCGCAAGGACCCACGCCACAAGCGCGAGGCGAGAGGGCGCGAGCTGCTTGAGCTCGTGGGTCTTTCCGAGAAAGCGCACAGCTATCCGGCGCAGCTGTCCGGCGGCCAGCAGCAGCGCGTGTCGATAGCGCGCGCCCTTGCAAACCACCCCTCGGTGATACTTTGCGATGAGGCGACATCGGCGCTTGACAGCCTGACCACCAACTCGGTCCTGAAGCTGCTCAGGCAGATCAACCAGGAGCTGGGTGTCACCATCGTGGCCATCACCCACGAGATCAGCGTCGTGCAAAAGATATGCAACAAGGTCGCGATCATCGACGATGCGCGTATCGTGGAGCAGGGGCTGACCGCCGAGATCATCTCCAACCCCCAGCATGAGGTATCAAGGCGCCTGCTTGGGGCGGTGAGCTGGGATGCGTGAGTTCTTAGCCGAGTACGGGGACCTGCTCCTCTCAGGCACTCTCAAAACGCTTGCCATGGCGCTCATAGGCACTTGCGCTGCCTACGTCTTGGGCATCCCGCTCGGCGTGCTCGCGACCGCCACTGCCCCAGGGTCGCTCAGGCCGCATCGCGGGTTTAATATGGTGCTCGGCTGGATCATCAACATCGGGAGGTCGATCCCGTTCATCATCCTGCTGGTCGCGCTGATTCCTTTCACCAGGCTTTTGATGGGCACGTCGATCGGGACGACCGGTGCCATCGTGCCGCTTGTGGTGGCAGCGACCCCGTTTGTGGCCCGTATGGTCGAGTCGTCTTTGCAGGAGGTGGGTGGCGGGGTCGTTGAGGCTGCGCTCTCTTACGGCGCATCGACCGGGCAGATCATCACCAAGGTGATGCTAAAAGAGGGCTTGCCGCTGATCATACGCGGCGCGTCGATCACACTCATCACACTCATCGGCTACTCGGCGATGGCCGGTGCCATTGGAGCCGGGGGACTTGGGGACATCGCAGTCCGATACGGTTATTATCGTTACCAGGACAATGTGATGTTTGCGACGATCATTATCCTCATTGTGCTTGTGCAGGGTATTCAGAGCGCAGGGGACCTGCTTGCGAGGGTCGTGGATAAAAGGAACCGGTAAAACACCGGTAAATATAAGCAAGACAGGAGCAATACAGGCAGGGACAATACGGGCAAGACAGGGGCAAGACAGGCAGGGACAATACGGGCAGGGACAAGTAAGACAGAAGCAATACAGACAGGAGCAATACAGGAAAGAGGGGATTTGTATGAAAAGGTTTGCAAGGTCTCATAAACGCGCCGGGCTGTTAAGCGTGCTGGTGCTCTTGGTGCTCTCCCTTGCGCTTGTGGCTGGCTGCGGCGGGGGCGGTAAAAACGTTCCGAAGGGCGATGACTCCGGCGATACCGGGCTCAAGACCATCAAGGTAGGTGCCTCGCCGACTCCACATGCGAAGATCCTCGAGCACATGGCCGTAGACCTGGCTGCTGAGGGCTACAAGCTCGAGATCGTCAACTATGACGACTACGTGCTCCCAAACACGGACCTTGATGCCGGAGAGATCCAAGCGAACTATTTCCAGCACCAACCGTACCTTGATAAGTTCAACGAGGAGAAAGGCACCGATATCATCTCGGTCGCAGCGATCCATTTTGAGCCGCTCGGCCTGTATGCGGGCAAGGCGAGATCGATCGAGGAGCTCTCCTCGGGTGCCAAGATCGCCGTCCCCAATGACCCGACCAACGAGGCCCGCGCGCTCCTGCTTCTGGAGGCAAAGGGGCTTATCGAGATCAAGAGCGGTGCCGGCCTCGAGGCGACCGTCAGGGACATCACGAAAAACGACAAGAACATCCAGTTCGTCGAGCTTGAGGCTGCAGCTATCCCGCGTACTCTCGCCGAGGTCGATCTTGCGGTCATCAACGGCAACTATGCGCTCGATGCGGCTTTAAGCCCCAACGACCTGGTTGCGAGCGAGGCCGCCGACTCACTTGCGGCGACCACCTTCGCCAACATCATTGCGGTCAAGGCCGGCAATGAGAGCGATCCGGGCGTGAAGGCGCTCGCCAAGGTCCTCACTTCGGCGAAGGCGAAAGCATTCATCGAAGAAGAGTTCGGCGGTGCAGTGGTTCCGGTTTTTTAGGGAGAAACTAGGTTTAATGGGGCTGGGGAGACCGCTCTTCTCGGCCCCATTTAAAACGCAACCCCTCGGTCTCGCTTGAGGCACTCTTCGCATCCCACTCGGGATATTTTTTCGACCTCGCTTGCGGCACTTCTCAAGCTCCATTCCACACCCATTTCACAGCTTTCTTGCAAAAGTAAGGACGCATCGGGCACATCCTGCTAAACTAAATCGCGCACATAATGCGGGGAGGGGTAATCAACTCGGCCTCTTAAGCCGACTCTTTCGTTTGCCGCGGCGCTTGTGGCTCTCTTGTTCTGTCGGGTTTTGCCGGCGTCCCGGCCAAGGAGTTGAATTGATTGAGCTTGTCGATGTAAGCAAACATTTTGGGAGCTTGCAGGCTCTGAAGAATATCAACCTCAAGATACCTTCAGGCCAAAAAATCGTCATCATCGGCCCTTCGGGATCAGGTAAATCAACGCTGATCCGATGCATCAACATGTTGGAGAAACCCAGCTCAGGCCAAGTGATCGTCGACGGCGTTGACCTTACAGCGCACCGGGCCCCTGTCGCGAAAGTCCGGCAGTCGGTGGCGATGGTGTTCCAGCAGTTCAACCTTTATCCGCACAAAACCGTGCTTGAGAATGTCTCGCTTGCCCCGATCGTCGTCAAAGGGGTGCCCAAGGCTGAGGCGACCGAATCGGCGATGAAGTACCTTGAGCGCGTTGGCATCAAAGGCCATGCCGACAAGTACCCCGCCCAGCTGTCCGGTGGGCAGCAGCAGCGGGTCGCTATCGCACGTGCGCTTAACATGCATCCCAAAGTGATGCTTTTCGACGAGCCTACCTCGGCGCTTGACCCGGAGATGATCCAGGAGGTCTTAGAGGTCATCATCGACCTTGCCACCGGAGGTATCACCATGGTGGTCGTCACGCATGAGATGGGCTTTGCAAAAGAGGCTGCTGATCGGGTGGTCTTTATCGACGAGGGCCAGATACTCGAAGATGGCACGCCAGAGCATTTTTTCGAGGCTCCGCAGCATGACCGGACGAAACTGTTCTTGAGTAAGATATTGCGGTAGCGGGAAGTGCATAAGGCTTGCGAAGCGCGTTAAGGTTTGCGCTTTGCGGCGCAGGGACTGCTGCTGCATTGCGGCAGCGCCCCCGACTGGTTTTGTAGACCGCCTCCGGTCTTATCAGGGGGAACGTGTTGGAAAGGTCAACAAATGCTTCCGGACTTGGCCGGCAGCATCCCCGGTGAGGTCCGGGGACAAATAGAGGAGGAAGTAATGAAAAAGCCCATTCTCTTATTGTCGCTTGTGCTCGTATTGTGTTTTGGCATTTTTGCGCTCAGCGGATGTGGCGGCAAAGATGCTGTCGAGCCCGAGCCCACCACCGAAGAGCCCGCGGAGGCTCCTTTGGCACCTGATGTCCAGAAGATCAAGGATGCCGGGGTGCTGCGGGTCGGCGTGAAGGCCGATGTCCCCAACTTCGGCCTGCAAGATGCTGCCACCGGTGAGTTCGAGGGGTTTGAGATCGACCTTTCCCGCGAGCTTGCAAAGCGCATCGGCCTTGCCGAGGGCGATGTCACGTTTGAGGCCGTCACCGCAAAGACCCGTGGCCCGCTGCTTGACAACGGCCAGCTCGACGTGGTCATTGCAACCTTCACTATCAAGCCCGAGCGCCTTGAGCAGTGGAACTTCTCGGAGCCCTATTATCAGGACGAGGTCGGCTTGCTTGTGAAGAAGGATGCCAACATCGCCGGTCTTGCGGGCCTCGACAAGAAGACCATCGGGGTTGCGCAGGGAGCCACTTCCCGCGATGCCGTGCAGGCCGAGGCAGATAAGGCGGGCATCAAGGTCAGCTTCCTTGAGTTCGCGACCTATCCCGAGATCAACACGGCACTCGAGTCCGGCCGTGTCGATGCCTTCTCCGTGGACAAGTCGATCCTTACCGGCTACGTCACGGATAAGACCGTCATCCTGCCCGACGGCTTCTCGCCGCAGGATTATGGCGTTGCAAGCAAGAAGGGCACAGACGGGCTCACCGAGTTCATCAACGGCATGCTTAATGACATGAGGGCCAGCGGCGAGATGGACACGCTTCTCGCAAAATGGAACCTGGCCGATTAACCTTCCGGGTCTCGGATCCGGGCCTGGTCTGCCGAGCATGTCGGAGCTTATAGGGCGCATAGGGTTTTTACAGGAGGGGCCGTTTGCGGTCGCTCGCTGGCAGGCGCTCTTTGGCAACATGGAGCAGCTTTGGCAAGGCCTGCTCGTCACATTGCAAGTCGCATCCCTGGGGCTGGCGCTTGCGCTGGCCCTGGGGGTCGTGTTTGGCGTGATGTCGTCATCGACGTGGCGGCTGCCGTGCGCTATCGCCCGCGTGTACGTCGAGTTCTTCCAGAACACTCCGCTGCTCGTCCAGGTGTTCATGATCTTTAATGTGATCCCGATGCTTTCTAAAGGCATGTTCATCCCCGTAATGGTCATTGGGGTCATCGGTGTCGGTATGTACCACGGCGCGTATATCTCCGAGGTTGTCAGGGCTGGTATCCAGTCGATCGGGAGCGGGCAGCTTGAGGCCGGGCTCTCGCAGGGGTTTTCTTATGTGGGCACGATGCGTCACATCATCATTCCCCAGGCGATGCGCATCGTGCTTCCGCCGCTCACCAACCAGGCGGTCAACCTCATAAAGAACACGTCGGTCCTTGCGGTCATCGCCGGTGGGGATCTGATGTATGCGGGCGATTCCTTCGCGGGGCGTCATGGTCACTACGGGCCGACCTACATTGTGGTCGGCATGTTGTACTTCTTCATGTGCTTTCCGCTTGCGGTACTTACACGGCGGCTTGAGGAGAGGCTGAGGGCCGGCGAATGAACGGGCTTGCGGACACACCCGTCATGCAGATGCTCGTCGATCCCGTGCTTTACAAAGGGCTTGGTCTCGGCCTGCTGCTCACCCTTCAGGTTGCTGGGCTTTCCATAGTGCTGAGCTTTGTGTTTGGCACGATATTGGGTTCGATGCGCTACTCAGGGTTGCCCGTCATCTCGCAGATCGCGGTCACCTACATCGAGGTGATCCGTAACCAGCCGACGCTCCTGTTGATACTGCTGAGCTTCTTTGTACTCAGGCTGTCGGGGATGTGGGCTGCGACGGTGGGCTTGACGATCTATACCTCGGCGATCGTTGCCGAGATAATCCGCGGTGGCCTGAACTCGGTCTCGGTCGGCCAGTGGGAGGCCGCCCGCTCGCAGGGCTTCTCGTTTTTGCAGTCCATGCGTCATATCGTGCTGCCCCCGTCGGTTGTGAAGATGATCCCGCCGATCGTCTCGCAGTTTGTCACGGTGATCAAGGACTCGTCGTTTGCCATGGCGATCGGTGCCTACGAGCTGATGTTTAAAGGGATGATCCTTGCCGCAAAGTACTGGCAACCGCCGCAGATCATCACGATCTACGTCCTGATCTCACTCATATATTTTGTGATCAACTTCGCGCTGTCGCTTGTTGCACGGTACCTACAGGCGCGCCTTTCGGCTGGTCGGGGTACCATCGGCTCGTAAGATTGCGGAGTCAGGTTGCCGTCATGGCGGTGTCTGCGTATACGATTTCTTTCTCATGCGCATGCCGATACTCGTCGAAGTCAATTTCGATCCAGTGCACGAACTCGTCTGGCTTATGCGGCGGCTCGGTCGTTGAAGGTTTGGGAACCTGCCTACCGCAGTCGATCTCAACCGTGCTCCACAGCCCAATCGCGTCATAGGCCATAAAAAGAGCATCGTCGATCCCATTGCCCTGCGTGTCCAGCCCGAGATCTGGTATGGAGGCCACGTACCATCCTTCCATGCTCGTGCTCGGCCTGATCACCGCCGGATATGCAGCCTTCATTCTGTGGCCCCCTATGGTCTTGCTGGAGCTGTCATAGCTTCCAGCGCCTGATCATCGCTTTTGCCTAAGGTTTCGTCAAATCGCAGCGGTACCTGTCCAGGTACTTTGCCCGCGCCCGCGCCGTCGTCTCGCGCACGAACGCGGTCTTCGCTTCCGTGTAGTCGTCACGGTCATGCTTGAACTTCGGGAGAAGGCTGCGCTTCAGGGCCTCGTACTCGGTGCGTGCGTGCGGATGATCGCCGAGGTAATCCCTGAAGTACAGCTCATCGGGGTCTCCCGGCAGCACCACATGGAGATGGAATACCTCGCTCGCAAAGCCCTGGGGCGTGTACCCTTTGTTGAAATCCAGCCTGAACCCCTCCTGGGAGCCGTGTGACTCGGCCATGAGAAGCCAGCCAGCGGCCTCGAGGCTGTGGATTACGGAGTGTGGGGACCGACCCACGTCGACCTCCATCAGGATGTCTATGATCGGCTTTGACAGCAGGCTCTCAATCGCCGTGCTTCCGATGTGGCTGATGCGGAAGACCCTCCTGCCGAGCAACCCGCGAAGCGCGGCCTCCGTCGCAGCGTACTGCCTGGGGTACTGCGGGCTATACGGCCGAAGCTCGATCGGGAAGAGTCCCCACAGCTTTTCAAGCGGCATTCCTGAGAGCGGCTTGTCTGGCCCCTCATCCGCGCCCGATATCCTGCCCTCACTGGTATCCGGCTCCTCGTCCGGCCCGATATCTTGGCGGTGTGGCCCCTCATCCGCCGCATCATCCTCGTGCGAAGACTGCTGTCGGGGTATTGCTGCCAAGAACTCTGCGGGGGAGATCGTGGGCACAGGCGAGGCGACGAAGCCGTCGGCGTTGCGCGTGACGATGCAGTCTGCCTTCTCGCGCTTTGCAACGGCTGCTGTTATCGCGGCCTCAAAGCCGGCAGTGGTCGATGAGAGCGCTGCCAAGATGTCGGCTGCGGTTGTATCACGGGCAGTGATGACTTGCAGCAGTTCGATGATGGCATTACGCGATGAGCGGGAGTCCTTGCCGCTTTCGTGGATGGTGCGGTAGATATTGGCAATGTTGCTGGCAGTGACGAAGGCATCCACCTGGTCCTCGGCGGCGAGGCGCAAGACCGCGTAAGACTCCGCGTAAGGCCCTTCGCGTTTTGTGAGGATGTCGATCACGATATCGGTATTGATGAGCACTTTCATTGGACAATTCATCGGCAGGCTCATGGGGCGGCTCATTGGTTTGCCGAGTGTTCCGTGCGGGTCTCATCGGCTGTTGCGCCTGCGTCAGTGACTGTGCCAACGTAAGTGCCCGTGTCGGTGCCTGTGGCTGCATCGCCAGTACTTGTGGCTGCGCTTGCGTCAGCGCCCGCGCCCGCCGCGATTCCTACTAAGCTGTCAAGGGTGGCGACCCTGTCTTGCGACGGGCTCGATATCCTGACGGCCACCTTGCCTCTGCGGGTGACGTAGACATCCTCATGCCTTGCGGCTTCGAGGTAGCGACCCAAATTTGTTTTAAGTTCGGTAGCAGTAATGATCATACGGTTTCAACCTCCCTGGTGTGCGATCCGGCTCTTTGCACGCGATCCGATCTCTTAACGCCCGGCTCCCCAGCGCAGCTTCTTCGGCGCGTAACTTGGTGCCTCCGATGTGTGGCACCGTGTCTCCGATGTCGCCGTTGCACTCAAGCGTACAGTCTGCGCAGCCCGATTCTTCTGAATCGCACAATAAAAGCATACTGAATCGTACGATTCAAAAGCATTAAATCGCACGCTTTGGTAATGATTTGACAACAGACTCAATAACAACCGCTTCGCCTGCGCCGCCGGGCTTGTTATCGATGTCCTTGCGAAGGTGACTGATGACGAATCGAGTGGCTGCATCTGGCATACGGTTGCCGTTCACCCTGCGGAGGGAATGGGCTCATATGCGGACGTTTTGCAAGCATACCTGCAAAAATGCCAGCGAAAATGTTCTAACTCCTGCAAAAAAGTGCCGCGCATCACGAAGCTAGCGATGCCACTGAGTGCCTATGCGCAACACAATATCTTCAAGTTGTTCATGTTGGATGTCGGTCTACTAGGAGCAATGTCGGCTCTTGAGGTGGCGGCGATCCTGCAGCCAGACCGCATATTCACAGAGTTTAAAGGGGCACTTACCGAGCAGTATGTATGCCAACAGCTTATCGCTCAGAGTTCCGGTGGGCATTATGGGAGCAGCCCCTATTACTGGTCTGGGAGTTCGGCAGAGATTGATTTTGTGATGCAGTTTGCCGAGGGCATCGTGCCCATTGAGGTTAAAGCAGCAGAGAACCTTCAGTCGCAGAGCCTCAAGAGCTATCGTAAAAGGTTTGAGCCTTGTGTTGCGGTGCGCACTTCACTCTCGAAATACCGGGAGGATGAGGCACTGGTCAATGTCCCGCTGTACGCTACTGGGCAGATCGCAAACATAGTCAAGAGAAGCGTGGACAGGGGGAAACAAAGCACTTTCTAATAAATTGCTAATTGAATCCCAACATACGACATAATCCGATGTCAGGGGCATACCGTACCATGGCCGTAAGGCCGACGCGGGAAGGGACGGATATGCCAGACACAAGGACCAAGGTGCGCACGGTCATGGAGT
>WRDS01000015.1 GCA_009779675.1 Coriobacteriia bacterium | reverse complement strand
GTTGCCTCGGCAAATGCCTGAGGGGCGAGCGGTGCCGCAACCCGCAGCAGACCATACGCGCCCATCTTTGCCAGGATCCCAGCAAAGAAGATCGAGATGCCTGCAGGGGCCTCGGTATACGCATCCGGCAGCCAGGCATGTAGTGGTACAGCAGGCAGCTTTATCAGGAACGCCGCTGCAACCAGCCAGAACACCAGCCTTCCGACAGGCGTGACAGCGTCTGCATCGGCAAGCTTGGTAAGAAGCGAGATCGAGTCGTACCCCTGTGTGGCAAGGGCGAGGATGATCCCCGCAAACAGCAGCACCCCACCGGCAAAAACATACACGAGAAACCTCATCGCCGCACGTCTGGGAACACCGGGCCTGCCACCGGCGATGAGGAAGAACCCTGGAATGAGCACCGACTCCCAAGCGACATAGAAAAGCAGCATGCTGTCGGCAAGGAACACCAGTGCGATACAGCCCTGCAACAGGGCAAGCAGAGCGAAGACCGTGGAAGGGCGACGGGCCGCCCCCTTATGCTCCGCGCCTCCGCGGTCACGAAGGCCACGACCCTTGGAGTCGCCCTCCTCAAGGCCCATGCCCCAAGACGCTGAGATTGCAAGCAGGCCCACCACAACGGTCAGCCCAAGCAGTACAAAAGAAAGCCCGTCTGCACGGAGCCGCCACAGGGATGCAGCCGTTGGACTTACCGCCCCAAAGACCGCATCTGTTCTCACCTGCGCAGCGGCAAACCCAAGTAAGACCGCCTGTGAAAGAGGTGCTGCAAGAGCAATCCAGCGCCCGATACGAGGTGCAAACCGTGAGGTCAGCGCGCATGTTGCTGCGACGAACAGGGGGATGATCACGAACAGGTCGAGTATCAGCACGGCTGGATCACCACCTCCCCACCCAAATAGAAACGACAAGCAGCACGATAAACGCCACTACCGTCGTAACCGCATACGCCTGGGCATCGCCGGTCTGCAGGCCAGAAAGGCTGCGCCCGACCGCCCGTGAAAGGACTGCGGGGCCCTCGGCGATCCACTCGGCGATCAGCCGGTCGCCGATCGCCCAGAGCGCACGCGAGGCCCCGATCACCGGACGCACGACCACGCGGTCGACAACCGCATCCCAGTTCCAGCCGTTCTCGAGGAGCCTTCCGAGGCCGCTGCCGCCGTCACCACCACTACCGCCGAGGCCAAAGCGCGCCTTTGCGCCGCCCTCGGCGTTTGCATCAGCGCTGTCGACCGCACGCACTGCGGCAAACCTCCAGCCAAGAAAAGCGCCTGCTGCGTGCAGTACAAAGGCGGCTACGGCCACGCCAAGGCGAAACGGCATCGGATCTTCGCCGAGTAGCCGCAGCAACGGTATCGATGCAAACCCCAGCCCGGTTGCGCCGAGGGCAAGTGCCAGGAGCGGCCCGAGCATCAAGGCAGGGCTTTCGTGCGCCCGTGTCTTTGCCCGCATTCTCGCCTTTGCCCGCGTCGCCGCCTTCCCTTTTGAGGTGCCCTTGTCCTTGCGTGAGACATCCTTGCGCGAAGCACCCGTGTGCGAACCGCTTTTTCGCAGGGTGCCCTGCGAGCTGCCCTGCGGGTCGAAAAACACCAACCTGGTAACACGCGCCGCATAAAAAGCGGTGATGCCATTAGCAGCCAAGAGCGCTATTCCTACAGGCACTGACGCATGAAACACCCCGCTTATGACGGGATCTGCACCAAAAAAGCCGTCGAAGGGCGGAATTCCCACGATAACAACGATCCCGACGAGCCAGACCGCAAATGTGACCGGCATCGCTTTGCAGAGCCCCCCCATCCTGGAAAGGTCTTGGGTCCCTACGCCATGGATGACGCTGCCGGCCGCAAGAAGGAGCAGCGCGGTAAACGCCGCATGAACCATTAGGTGAAAAGAGGCCACTGGCCACATGCCGGTCCCAAGGACCACAAACATCGATCCCAGCTGGCTCACCATTGCGTACGCAAGCACCTTCTTGATGTCGGCTTGCGCCGAGGCTGCAAGCGCCCCGCCGAGCGCCGATATCAAACCGACCGCCAGCAAGACCCCTTTTACAACAGGAGCCGCATCAAAAAGCGGCCACATGCGCGCCACCAGATAGACCCCGGATGCGGCCATGGTCGCCGCATGGGTCAGCGCCGAAGCCGGTGTCGGGCCCTCCATGGCATCGGGCAACCACGCCTGAAGCGGGAACTGCGCCGCCTTGCCCATCGCTCCAACCGCGATGGCAAGCGCTGCAGCGGTGCACACCGAGACGGGCAGCTTGCCGACTGCTGCGAATATCTCGGCAAAGGAATCGCTTTGGACGTGGCTCCACAAAAGTGCCATGCCGAGCAACAGGCCGACATCACCCACCCGTGCGGTGACAAAGGCCTTGACCGCAGCCTGCGCTGCCTCCTTTTTTTTGTACCAGAAGCCTATGAACAGGTAAGAGCAGAGGCTGACAAGCTCCCAGCCTATAAAAAGCGCGGTCAGGGTACTCGCACACACGAGCAGGTTTATGGAGCCGATAAAAAGGGCGATCAGGGCGAAATACCTCGGCCACCCCATTTCCTCTCGCAAATAGCCAACGGAGAACACCGTCACGCACACCGCCGTCACGGCGATAGCCGCAAGCATCACCGCTGACAACCGGTCAATCGTCAGATCGATGCTTAGGCTCGCCCCCAGGTCCATAAACCAGGGCAGGCTGCCATGCGCCGTAAGCCCACTCACAAGCCTGGAAACGGCAACCGCTAAGGGAACGAGCGCGGCGACAGATGCGAGCACGGGTGCAAGCAGACGCCCCTTCTCCTGCTCCTTCTCAGGAACGGTCGCGATAAGCAGGGCAAGCACCATCGGTAACACAATAAGAAGGACCATGGGGCTCACAAGGGCTGTGGCTGTCATCCGCACACCTCCCCAAGGTCGTCTATGCCTATCTCGCCTACCGCAGGATCACTCTCGGCCACTGCAAAGTCGTTCTCGGCTACCGCAAAACCGTCTATGCCTATCTCGTCTACCCGAGTGGTCTTTGCCGTGCGGGCTATGGCCAAAAGAAGTGCAAGCCCGACCGCCGCCTCGGCAGCAGCCACCGCGAGCAGGACGAGCGTGATCGCCTCAAGCCGTGCGCCTGCGCCGAACCGCGCCCCTAAGCCGACAAGCAGGACGAAAGCACCGCCCAGCATCACCTCGACCGATGCGAGCAACGCAACCATGTCGCGTCGGGTAAGAACGCCATAAAGCCCGATGCCGAACAGGGCAAAGGCAACAATGGCAACGTTCATCGATCCCTCCCCCCGCTCAAAGAGACCACCGTCACAAGCGCAACGAGCAACAGCCCGCCGACAAGCTCGAACGGCACAAGCACCTCGCCGAGAAGCACCTCGCCGAGGCCGGGTGCAGACCCACCGGCAGAGAGCGCCTGACCAACGGCTGGCAAAATGCCGTCGAACACTGGCCGCAAAGCCATCACGCCAAGACTCACGAGCCCAACACATGCAATGGCAGCCAACGGGTCATGGTTGGCAGACAGGCGTGGGCCTCCCGAATCAGACCGGTGGACCAACATGATCGCAAAAAGCGTCAGCACAAGAACGCCGCCCACATACACAAACAGCTGCGCGAGCGCAAGGAAGCCATAGCCAAACAGCGCAAAAAGCCCTGCGATGGCAAGAAGGACAGAGCCGAGTCCAAGACCGAGCCGCGTCACATCGCGAGCCAAGACGACCGTGAGCGCACCGGCAAGCGCAACTGCAGCAAGCAGGTAGAAGAGCACCGTCTCAGTCACAGCCGCCTCCAGCGCATCCGTCTGCCCCCGTTGCCCTAGAGCCTTCTTCCGGACGCTGCATCTCCTGCTTGTCAAACACCATGAGGTCACGATGGTAGAAGGCCAGCTCGTACTGGGCCGTATGGCGCAAAGCGCCCGTCGGGCATTGCTCGGCGCAGAGCCCGCAGAAACAGCACTTTGTGAGATCCAGGTCATACCGGGCCACGTGCCGGTTGTCGGGATCGTCCACGCGCTCGACGTCGATCGCATAATCGGGGCACGCACGGGCGCAGAAGGCGCAGCCTACACACACCCCGGACTCACACTGAAGGCAGCGCTGAGCCTCGCGTAGGCCCTCGGCCTCGGTGATGCCAAGCTCGACCGAGCGGAAGTCCTTGGCGCGCTCCTCGGGGTGCGCCATGGGCATCTTTGCCCGGAGGCGTGTGGCTTGAAGCCCCTCAAGGTCAACATCCCCATAGCGGGGACATTGCAGATCCGGCCGAAAGGCCCGCCCCTCGGCAAGATCGATGCCCTGCAAGTAGCGGTGTATGGAGACGGCGGCCTCATGCCCGCTGGCAATAGAGCCGATCGCCGAGCCGGGGCCTGTGACGACCTCGCCGCACGCAAACACCCCGTCGGCCTGCGTGGTCATGAGCGTGCGGTCAACCGGCAAGATCCCGCGCTCGGTGAGCTCAAGACCCGAGCCTTCCACCAAGCGGTGCAGATCGGAGGCCTGACCGATGGCAAAGAGCACGATGTCTGCCTCTACCTCCATGTACTCGTCTGCGAACTGCGGGGCGAACCTGCCGTGGGCATCAAAGACCGAGACGACGCTTTGCATCCGCATACCGGTGACACACCCGTCCTCGGCCATCACACTGTGAGGGCCCCAAGCGCAAAGCGCCACAACGCCCTCATCGAGTGCCTCTTCGATCTCCCAGGGGTGTGCGGGCAGCTCGTCCATCGACTCCAGCGAGGTCATCTGCACCTGGGAGGCACCCACTCTGAGCGCCACGCGGGCACAGTCGACCGCGACGTTCCCCCCTCCTACCACCAGCACGCGCTTCCCCGAGATGCCGACATCACCTGTCAGGTTCCCGACCTTCAGGAACTCAAGGGCACCCATGACGCCCTCGGCATCTGCCCCCGGCAACGGAAGCATCCGGCTGCTTTGGAGGCCGGTCGCAATGAGCACCGCGTCGTACTCGTCGATAAGATGTCTGATCGGCATATCAACGCCGACCTCAACACCGGAGGTGATCCGCAGCCCCATCGCCACAAGGTCGTCTATCTCCCCATGCAAGATATCACGCGGAAGGCGGTATGCCGGAACACCGGAGTATAAAGCCCCGCCCGGCTTGCCCTCTTTCTCGAAGCAGTGGACCTCATAGCCCTGTTGCATGAGATCGAAGGCGGCAGCCAATCCGGATGGGCCGCTGCCAATCACCGCGACCCGTTGCCCACGCGTGACAGGAAGCGGTCTCACACGCTCGGCACGCACCTGCTGGAAGCCCTCATAGGCAACCCGGTGCAACGGCCTGATCGCAATCGGCTCATCGTAATGGTTACGCTTGCATGCGCTCTCACAGGGATAGTGGCAGATGCGCCCCATGGTGCCGGGCAACACATTGCGCAAGCGGACAAGCTCGTATGCCTCGGCAGACATCCCCTTGGCGAGGTAAAGCGCCTGCCCGCGGGCGTCCACATTGGCCGGGCAGTTCCCGGTGCAGGGAGGAAGCCCGCCTGCAGCAGCCATCTCCCCGATGCGTGCGTTGTAACTTGCGCAGTCGGCCTGGATCGTCGATACCTCATCCGTGCCGAGAAGCCCGGTGAGCCTGAGCGCCCCACGCCACCGGGGCGAGAGCGTGAGCCTCTCAAACGGGTATCGGAGCGTCTTTGGCCTGGCCCGCATCCTGCCTGCGGTGATCCCGAGGCCGACAAACAGGCTCGCGCAGCGCTCGAACGCCCCCCGCACGCCCGACGAGTACTCATTTGTCGCGTGAACCACCGTCGGGTGCGCCGCAGCGGTCGCCGAAGGCGCGGTGCCGCAAGAGCCATCCGGATCGAGGTCCGGGTCCAGGCGTCGTGTACCGTCGGTATCCGCCGTGCTCACAGCGCGCTCACCACCCCTGCGACAAGCAGCTGCACCAGGGCAACGGGGGTAAGCACCTTCCACGCAAACGACATCAGCTGGTCGGGGCGCAGCCGAGGAAACGACCACTTCACCCAGATCATCATCGTCGTGAATGCAACAGTGAAGGCCACAAAAAGCAGCACCCCAAGAGGCCCGGGAATGCCCAGGCCGCCGCCAAGGAACGTCGCAGCACCAAAAAGCGAGGCCGCAACGATCCCGCTGTACTCGACCATCATGAAGATCGCCCAGCGGATCCCCGAATAATCGACAAAGTAGCCTGCAACAAGCTCGGACTCCGCCTCGGGCAGGTCGAAGGGGCCTCGGTTTACCTCGGCAATAGAAGAGATGAAGTAGACGGCAAAGGCGGGGGCGAGGACCACTATCCACCACCACTGCCACGCGCCGCGGATCCCGACGGCGCTTGTCGTGCCGGCCAGGACCACGAGCGAGAGCACCGAGAGCGTCCGGGGCAGCTCATAGGAGACGAGCTGCGCAGCCGCACGCACGCCGCCTAAGCTCCCGTACGTGTTGTGCGATGCCCAGCCGGCGAGGAGCATCCCGAGCGCGCCCATCCCAGGAACCGCGAGGAAGAAGAGCGCGCTTGCCTCGGTATTGAAAGGCGCCCAGCCGTTGGCGAAAGGGATGACCGCAAAAGCCGAGGCAGACGGCACGAACACCAGGTAGGGCATCAGCTTGAAGACCGGCACGTCTGCGAGGTTGGGCGTGATGTCCTCTTTGACGACAAGCTTGACCGTATCGGCAAGCGTCTGGAGCACGCCGGCAGGGCCCGCCTGCTGGGGGCCAAAGCGCATCTGCATGCGCCCGGCCACCTTGCGCTCCCACCAGACCCCGAAAAGGGCCGTGAGCGCGATAAGTATGGCAGCGGCGAACCCCCACAAAACGCCGAAGAGGTAGCTTCTCATCGATCCACCTCGCCAAACACGGGATCAAGCGAGCCTAAGATGACCCCGAGGTCCGAGAGCACATGGCTCGGCGCAAGCCGTGAGATAAGCGACACGTTACAAAACGCCGGGCTACGGAAGTGCACGCGATACGGCTTTGCGCCCCCGTCGCTCACGGTATAGACGCCGAGCGTCCCGCGAGCGCTCTCGATGCGTGCGTACGCGTCGCCTTTTGGCGGGGCGATCAGCCGAGGGATCCCGTCTGTCAAGATGGGGCCTTCCGGCATCTGCGTGATCGCCTGCTCGATTATGCGGACGCTCTCAAAACACTCAAGCAGGCGGCAGCGGGCACGGTCGTAGGCGTCCCCGTTGTCTCCCACCACAACGTCGAACCCTATGCGCGGGTAGACCGAGTACGCATCCTGTCTGCGGATGTCGAGGGCAACCCCGGAGCCACGCGCCACCGGGCCTGTCGCGCCCCAGGCGATCGCCTGCTCGGTGCTCATGATGCCGACCCCTTTTAGGCGCCCGCGTGCGATAACGTTGCCAAAAAGCAGCTTGTCAAGCTCTTCGAGGCCGGTGGGGAGCTTGCGCATCTCGGCTAAGACCGCGTCCGCCCATCCGTCCGGCGCGTCAAACGCCACGCCGCCCGGTCGGACATAGCTGTAAGTCAACCGTGCCCCACACAGCTGCTCGAAGAGCTCGACGATGCGCTCACGCAGGTCAAAGGCGTACACGAACACGGTGAATGCACCTGAGTCGGCTCCTGATGAGCCCACACTCATCATGTGGCTGGCGATGCGCTGCATCTCGCAGACGATCACGCGCAGATACTCGGCGCGCTCAGGGACATCTATGGCTGCGGCCTTCTCGACCGCTCGGCAATACGCCCAGTTCGCATACATCGAGCCAACGTAATCGAGCCTGTCCGTGAGGGGGACCACCTGCAGGTACGTGCGGTTCTCGGCCATCTTCTCGATGCCGCGATGGAGGTGCCCGATGATGAGCTCCGCCTTGCGTACGATGTCGCCGTCCAAGTTAAGCAGGATGCGGCCGACCCCGTGCGTAGACGGGTGTTGCGGCCCGACGTTCACGACAAGCTCTTGGTTGAATTCCTGGTCAGGCATCAGATGAGGTCCGGTCTTCTGATGAGGGTGGGGCTTTCAAAATCCTTGCGGAGCGGGTGCCCGCAGAAATCATCGGGCAAAAAGATGCGCTTCGGACAGGGATGCCCGTCAAAGGCCACGCCAAAAAGGTCAAGCACCTCCCGCTCCTGCGAGTCGGCCGCCGGCCAGATGCCCGCCAGGCTCACCACGCGTGGTTGCTCGGCAGGCAGGTCGCACCTTACGACGAGCGATGCCGAGAGCGTTGCCGAGACCAGCCGATATATGAGCCCGATGCGGTCGCGGTAATCGACAGCCGTGACCATCTCAAGCTGGTCGAAGCCTTTGGCCGCCAGCTCGGTCGCCAAGCCAAGCAGCTCTTCACGCTCCACGCGGATGCACGCATCGGCAACGCCGTCGCTGTCTGCCAGCACGGCGCTCTTGAACTTCTCGGCAATGGATGCCATGGTTGCGGCAAACGTCGTCGTCATGCCGGGTCCTTTGAGGGCGCGGATGCGGGAGCCGCCGACGCAGGCTCCGCGGGCGCGGGGGTCGTGGGCGCAGGGGCCGTCCTCAGCGGGATCTCGGTCCGACGCCGGTAGCGCACCCCCGGGGAGACGGACTCGGCCCTGACCAGGTTTCGCAGCTGAACGATGCCGTCCTGCAGCGATTCCGGCCTGGGAGGACAGCCGGCGATGTAGACATCAACGGGAAGGAACTGGTCGACGCCTCGGACAACGGAGTATGTGTCGTAGTAGAAGATGCCGCCAGAGATAGCACAGTTGCCCATCGCAATGACCCATTTCGGCTCGGCCATCTGCTCGTAAAGCCGGATCACCACCGGCTTCATCTTCTCGGTGATCGTCCCTGCGACGATCATGACATCGGTGTGCCGAGGCCCTTGCCGGGGGAAGACCCCTAGGCGGTCGAAATCGAACTTCGAGAAGGACGCGGCGATAAGCTCCATGGCGCAACACGCGGTCCCCATGGGAAACGCCCAGAGCGACTGCCCCCTTGACCAGCCGAGCAGCGCATCCGCAGAGGTAAGGATCACGTTACCGACCCCGGATTCCAGCGTGGAGTAGCCTAGGGCGCTGTCTGAAGCGCTGTCCGTCTTGCCTAGAGACGCCATTCAAGCGCTCCTTTCCGCCATGCATACCCAAGCCCCAGGGCAAGCACCCCGATGAATGCACAGACCTTGACCAGGGCAAGCAGGTCGCCGTGCAAGCGGCTGGCGACTGCAAAAAGCAGGATCACGTTTGCGTCAAAGATGACAAAGAGCACCGCGACTGTTGAGAATCGGAGGCGTTGTGCGACAAACGGGCTTCCTGCCTGCTCAAGCCCGCACTCGTAAGGAGCACCCTTTGCCTCTCCCGGGTTCTTGGGGGCAATAAGGGAGTTAAGGAGAAAGACAATGCCCACAAAGGCCGCAGTGGCCGTGAACAGGCCAAGCACAAACAACAGATTCTCGGTTTGCGCGACCTGCATCGTTCACCCCACTCCATCGATTCCTATGTGAATTGACTGTCTACATATGTCGGTTTGCATGTGCCGCTTGCGTCAGTTTGCACGTGCCGCTTGCCCTGGCTTGCGCTTGCTGCTTGTGTCAGTCCGTGCCTGCTGCTTGCGTCGGTTTGCGCCTGCCGCTTGCCCTCAAAGCCAGATAACGCGACATCGAACAGGCGCATAGTGTAATCGGCTTGAAATAAGTTTGCAAAAAGATCTTACAACGTCTCACAAAGTGCCGTTTCTTATGCAAAATCCTGTTCCGGTCCAGGCCCCTTGCGCCCCCTACATCCTCCGCCGCACATCTGCCTGGGGTCAGGACTCCTGATCCGAGGCAAGCCTTACGATCTCTTCCGAGACCTGGATCCACTCCTCCTCCAATACAGGGATTTTACGCTTTAAACCGGTGAACTCGGAAAGTGCCGACTCGAAGCTGTCACGGTCCGAGTAGAACTCGGTCTCAGCCATCTTTGCAACAAGCTCATCGTAACGGGCCTGCGCTGATGCCAGCTCATCCTCCACGCGTGCAAGCCTTTCTCGGCAGACCTTAGTCGCACGGAACGTGCTGTTTCGTGCCTCGGCCTCCGCACGCTTCTGCTCGCGGGTCTTAGGCCCCACCGTCTGGCCGGTGGCGATAGCGTCGCTCAAGGTGCCGTGGGCGCTAGCAGCCGGGCTGCCGGTCAAAGGAGCGCTCCTTTTGGCACCCGCCTCGGCTTTCTCGGCATCCTTGCGCGCCTGCTCCTCGCGCTTCCAGAGCCAGTAGCCGTAATCGCCCTCGGTGACGGTGATGCCCCCCTCGCCCACCTCGACGATCTTGTTTGCAACCGAGCGGATCAGGTGGCGGTCGTGCGTGATCAGCACGATCGTTCCCGCGAACCGCAAGAGCGCCTGCTCCAGCACGTCGCTTGAGGCAATGTCAAGGTGGTTGGTCGGCTCGTCGAGGCACAGCAACGGAGCGGGCTTTACGAGCATCTTCGCCAGCGCAAGCCGCCCCCTTTCCCCGCCCGAGAGGACGCGCACCCTCTTGTCGACATCGTCCCCCTCGAACAGGAACGCGCCGAGGAGCCCTCTGACCTCGCCCTGCGTCCATCCGGGCGCTACCCGATCGATTGTCTGGAACGCGGTCGCATCGGGCGTAAGGGATTGGACCTGATGCTGCGCAAAGTAGGCTGTCTCGACCCCAGCGCCAAGCCTGCGCCTCCCTTCGTCTATAGGAAGCACGCCCGCAAGCATGCGCAACAGCGTCGACTTGCCAGCCCCGTTCGGCCCAACAAGCGCAACTTTATCCCCTCGGTAAAGGGAAAGGTCCAGGCCCTCGTACACAACGAGGTCGCCGTACGCCTTCGACACGCCCTCAAACGAGACGACCATGTCGCCGGTCCGCGGCGGTTGTGCGAAGCGGAACTTCACCGTTTTGCGCTCCAAGGGTGCCTCGACAAGCTCCGCACGGATCTTTTCGATACGCCGCACGCGGTCTTGGGCGGCCGTCGCCTTTGATGCCTTGTAGCGGAACCGGTCCACGAACGCCTGCATGTGCGCGATCTCTTTGAGCTGCGCCTCACGCTGTTTCTTGCGCTGCTCAATAGCAAACGCACGCTGCCGCTCGTACGACTCATAGTCCCCGGTGTAAACGGTCACGCGCCGGTTCTCGATCTCGGCAACGCAGGTTGCCAGCCCGTTGATGAACGCCCGGTCATGGCTTATCAAGAGGAGCGCGCCGTCGTACCCACGTAAAAAACCCTCAAGCCACGTCACGCTCTCGAGGTCCAAGTGGTTGGTCGGCTCATCTAAAAGCAGGATATCTGGCCGCATGAGCAAAAGCTTTGCGAGCGCAAGCCGCATGAGCCAGCCACCTGAGAACTCCCCGGCATCCCGCGCAAGATCGCCCTCGGCAAACCCCAGGCCGCCGAGAACGGAGCGGGCCTCGGCCTCTACCGTATACCCGCCGAGATCCTCGAAGCGCTCCTGCGCACGCCCGTACTCGGCGAGCAGGCGCTCCTGCTCCTCACCCTCGGTGCCAGAGACCTCTTCCTCAAGCAGCCGAAGCCTGTGCTCAAGCGAGGTGACGTGGCTTGCCGCCGTAAGGGCCTCGTCGAGCACCGTGCGGCCTGACATCTCGATTGCTTCTTGCTCCAAATAGCCGATGACCGCGCCACGGGCAACGGTGACCGTACCCTCGTCGGCATCCTGACGGCCAGCGATGACCTCGAAAAGCGTCGTCTTGCCAACACCGTTCGGGCCGATGAGCGCAACTCGGTCACGCACCCCCACGCGAAGCGAGGCACCCGAGAAGAGCACCCGGGACCCAAAGGTCTTGGTGAGGTTGTCGACTGAAAGGATCACAACTGCTTAGTTGGGCCGCCCACCTGCTTGCTGGCAGCTCACTCGACCTGCTCGCTTGCTTGCCTTTCGAGCAGCTCCTCCGCGTTCTCGATGGCGATGACCTGCCAGTGGTTACCGGTGCGCTTCATCCTCAGCGCGAGGTCAAGCGGCTTGCCCTTGCGGTCTTTGATCCCGATGGTCACAAGCGCCTCATTGCCTGTGCGACCAGTCGTTTTTGCCTTACCTAAGACGAACAGGTTCGTCATAGGGCCCGCCTTTCGGGCACCGCCTGAGCCGCCGGTGAGGGCAAACAGGTTTGTGACAAGCCCCGTGCCCGACCCGCCTGCGCCCTTGCCTTCCTCAACCGATTTACGGATCTCTTCTTTGAGCTGCTCGGCTAGCATCGGCTTCATCATCTCGATCATACCTGCTGCCGACGGATCTGCCTCGCCGCTCTCGGCAAGGACCTTGCTGATAGCGATGTCCAGAAGCTGGTCGATCACCGCATCGATATCAAGGTACTTCTGCACGCCATCCATGTCCTTGGCCTGCCCCGCTTTTGCAAGCTCGCCGAGCGAGTACGCCGGTGACCGTGTGAAGCCGAAGAACCAGGCACCCGCACCGGCCACAACAACCAGCAAGAAAACGAGCACGATAGCCATAGCGGCAAACGAGGACTTTGGCTTGCCAGGCTCGACCGTGGCAGGGGCAGTGTCCGCAGGATCGCCGCCCACAGTGCTGGCTTGGGTGTCATTCGCGGCATCGTCTGCAGTACCGACCGCACCATCACCGACGGTGTCACTCGCGCCATCGCCGCCCAGGATGTCATCAGCGGCATCGCTCACGCCATCGCTTATCGCGTTGTCTGCGGTCTCGTTCACGGTGTCATCCATGATGTCATCCTCATATCTCACAAAGCAACTGAACCAGCCACTCCCTCGATATCTGCTTTTCCCTACTCTTCTGTGCAACCCGTGAACAGAGTCACCTGACCTCCGGTAAAACCGGAGGCATGTTTTGTGAACCGCTCAAAGCGTAAGACCTTCATGGTGGGCCCGGCAGGATTCGAACCTGCAGCCAAGGGATTATGAGTCCCCTGCTCCACCGTTGAGCTACGGGCCCGCTACGCACCTGTATAGACACTCGACCGAAGCGCGTGGTCAAAGCGCCGTGCAACGCCTGCTTATTGTAACCGGTCTTAGCACAAACCGCCGAGACCTACACTTAAACAACACCATTTCCGACACATTACCGACACATTGCCGACACCATTGCGGGAGGCAATAGCGACCGACTCGCGATGCCTGTTTGTGATGCGATTTGTGACGCGATTTGTGATGCAATACGAAATGCCCGTTGCAAACCGTCCACGTCGTCGGTAAACTCTCTTCTCGCATCTATGTGATGCGCCGTAGTACTCCTCGGTAGCTCAATCGGCAGAGCATCCGGCTGTTAACCGGAGGGTTGTAGGTTCGAGTCCTACCCGGGGAGCCAAACACTTACGGCACCACACACCCTGCGACGGCACCACGCATCCCCCGTCTCACATCTCGCCGCACCGTACGCTTCCCGCATGTCCGTCAAGTACCCAGCACTGCATCTGGCACCGCGCCCTACAGCAGCTCCCCGTACTTTTTCACGAATACCTTCTTTACGCCTGTTACAAGTGCCATATACAAGAAAACCGTCCCGGCAAGCCACGCAAAATACACAGGCGGCAGAGGTGCCAGCCCGATTGCCTCGCCAAACCCCGTGAACGGGATTATGGTCAGCGCGGCAATACCGGTCGCTGTGAGCAGGGTAACGGGCGCAGATGCTCGGCTCTTGATGAGCGGCAGCTTGGGCGTGCGGATCATGTGGATTACAAGCGTCTGGCTCCACATCGACTCGACAAACCAGCCGGCCTGGAACATCGCAATGTAGTGCGCGCCCACAGCCGGATCCGTTATCTGGTGGAACAGCAGCCCGCCGCTTACAAGCGGACAGATCACGAAGTACATCAGCATATACGTCGTTATGTCGAACACCGAGCTTGTCGGGCCAAACCAGACCATGAACTTGCTGATGGACGATGCATCCCATTTCCGTGGCACCGCCAAGAACTCTTTGTCCACGTTGTCCCACGGGATCGTCAGACACGAGATGTCGTAGATCAGGTTCAAAAGCAGCAACTGGATCGGCATCATCGGCAGAAACGGGAGAAGCGCGCTTGCAATCAGCACTGAGAACATGTTGCCAAAGTTCGAGCTGGCAGTCATTTTGATGTACTTGATGATGTTCGCGTAGGTCTTCCGCCCCTCAATGACACCCTGTACAAGCACCATCAAATCCTTCTCCATAAGGATGATGTTCGCTGACTCCCGTGCGATATCGACCGCCGTATCAACGGATATGCCGACATCGGCAGCTTTCATCGCAGTAGCATCATTGATCCCGTCGCCCATGTACCCAACAGTGTGACCATCCTCGCGCAGCGCCTTGACAATCCGCGCCTTCTGCTGAGGGGAGAGCTTTGCGAACACCGTCGTCTCTTTGACCGCGCTGTTCAAACGCTCGTCATCCATCCCCTCGACATCCGCGCCGAGCAGGATATGCCCCGCATCGAGGCCCACCTGGCGACAGACGCTTTTCGTGACCACATCGTTATCCCCGGTGAGGATCTTTACGCCCACCCCATACTCGCCGAGCGAGGCGATCGCGTCCGCTGCACTCTCCTTTGGCGGGTCAAGGAACGCAAGGTAGCCGATCAGCACCATGTCGGCCTCATCCGCTACCGAAAACGCGCTTTGCGGGGACGGGTTCGTCTTCTGCGCCACGCCGAGGACACGCAGCCCGTCCGCGTTGTAGTTGTTGCACGTCTCCAAGACCTCGCGCCGCAGCTCGTCTGTCATCGGCGTCACATCGTCCCCGTATTCGACGTAGGACGAGATTGCGAGCATCTCCTCTATTGCTCCTTTTGTGATCAGCTGCGTCTTGCCGTTCCCATCAGTCACAACAACGCTCATGCGCCGCCGCGCGAAGTCGAACGGGATCTCGTCGATCTTCGTGTATGCATCCTCGTGCGGTGCGACCTGTTCCTCGTGGGCACGCTCGATGATCGAGATGTCGATCAGGTTTTTCAGTCCCGTCTGGTAGTAGCTGTTCAAAAACGCATGTCGCAGCACGCGCACATCGCTGTTGCCATGCACGTCAAGGTGGTATTCAAGGATGATCTTGTCCTGCGTCAGCGTCCCGGTCTTATCCGTGCAAAGGATGTCCATCGCGCCAAAGTTCTGAATCGAGTTCAGCTCTTTTACGATGACTTGCTTCTTGGCCATGAACACCGCGCCTTTTGCGAGGTTCGCCGACATGATCGTCGGCAGCATCTCTGGCGTGAGACCGACCGCAACAGACAGTGCGAAAATGAGCGCCTGTAGCCAGTTGCCCTTCGTGAACCCGTTTAAAAAGAGCACTATCGGCACCATGACGAGCATAAAGCGTATCAGCACCCATGAGACGGCGGAAACGCCCTTTTCAAAGCTCGTCGGAGGTGCTTTTTCCTGCAACTGCGACGCGATCTTGCCAAGCTCGGT
This sequence comes from Coriobacteriia bacterium, assembly GCA_009779675.1. Taxonomy (GTDB): domain Bacteria; phylum Actinomycetota; class Coriobacteriia; order Anaerosomatales; family PHET01; genus WRDS01. The sequence goes on along the minus strand of WRDS01000015.1, from coordinate 16,959 downwards.
ATCATCCCCGACCGCAAGGACGAGTGCCGCCGCCGAACCAGAGATCACCGTGCTGCCCATAAACGCCAGATTGTTCAGATCGAGCGGGCTGGCTGGCCTTCCCGCCACCGGCTCCATGAACTTCTCTACCGACTCGCTCTCACCGGTGAGCGACGACTGGCTGATAAACAGGTCTTTCGCACGCAGGATCCGCACGTCGGCAGGGATGATGTCGCCAGCGGCAAGATGCACGATGTCGCCAACAACCACCTCATCGAGTGGTATCTCGCGCTTCTCTGATGTCTCCGCATCCTCGTCACGGCGCATTACCGCAGTTGTCGTCTCAACAAGCTCGCCGAGTTTTTCTGCCGCGTTGCTGCTGCGTAGCTCCTGGATAAAGCTCAACAGGCCGCTTATCAGGACCATCGTCAGAACGATGATGACTGCCGGGAGGTCTTTAGAGAACAATGAGATCAGCGCGAGGACAAGCAGCACGCCAGTAAAAGGATCCGCAAACGCGGACCACAATCGCTGCAGCACCGAGGCCTTTCTTTGACGGGTGATGAGGTTTGCGCCGTACTGGTCGCGCATATCGTCTACTTGTTCTTCGTCGAATCCGTCGTTCATGTTGTCGTACTGGATCAACAACATCTCCGGCGCTTTGCGTGCAGCATTCAACAGGCGACGCTTCACGCGCTCCTGCTGCGTTATTGTGGTCTGCGTTATTTTTTTTGCCATGCCTTTGCCCTTCTACCTTCTAAAAACCAGGCGGGCGCATGGCCATCAGCGGAACGACGTGAGACGCCAGAACCTGTTGCAACCAATACATGCGCTCCGCGCACACGTCGTACTTCGGGTACTGTCAGGTTCCGTTGGTCTCACCTCCTAATGTCCGCTTCCAAAAATAAGATCCTGTCATCGGCAGACGACAAGAGCCAGAAAAATACAAAGATCCAACCGGCTGGCTGGCCTCACTCCGCCAGCTGGCCACCGCCAGCCGAGCACCCGTTGACCGGCCACTGCCTACAGCCTATCGGGCCGCCTCAGCGTACTCTAGGATACCGCATTTGATGCCCTCGGCAAGTTTATCTTGATAATGCGGACTTGCAAGTAGCCGGTCCTCGACCTCGTTAGACATAAAGCCGCACTCGATAAGCACCGCCGGCACCCGCGCCCAGTTAAACCCTGTTTGGTCGGAGCGCTCGGAAAGGCCGCGGTCGATGGCCCCTGTGGAGACCACCGCACTGTGCTGGATTAAGACGGCGGCCTTTTTGCTCTCGGCGCTTATCGGGCTTACCCAGCCGTTGCCGCCGGGGTAAAGCGTGGATATACCGGCGATCGACGAATCCGTATTGCCATCGCAATGGATCCGCACAAAAAGGTCGGCCCCTGCCGCATTCGCGACCTCGGCCCGAGCGGCGTTGCTGATATTGACATCATTTGTGGCCCTGGTCATGACGACCCTGACCCCTTCTTTCTCCAGACGGGTCTTGAGGTTCGTCGCGATCTGCAGGGCCACCTCACACTCAGGGAGCCCAGTGGCGCGCCCCGTAGTGCCTCCGCTCACGCTGATCTTGGTCTCTGCTGACCCGGGGCCTATCGGCTCAAGCTTTTGATTGCTGCGCTTCTGGTGCCCAGGGTCGATGCAGACCACAAGGCCCCTGCGGCCGCCCAGAGCGTCCGCACTGTCCTCATCTGCCCCGATAGCCGAGATAGTCGAAGATGCCAGCGCTGATGCCGAAGCCTCGGCGGATCCAGAGACCTGCAACACGACACGCGTGCGGGCCCGGACGAGCTCGCCGGCGACAGGCTCTTGGGAAACGATCCTCGCGGGCTCCTCACTCGAGGCACCAGGCGGGCTCAAAGGAGCAAGACCGGCCGCATTGAGTATGGCCATGGCCTCTTTGATCGTCGAACCGACGACATCGGGCACCTCCACCAGCTGCCCTGCGGTAGCAGTGACCCCGCTTGCAGGCTCGCCGTCTTTGTGGGAGTCAGCGGCCCTGCGGGATGCGTTCAGGCCAACGAGAAGACAGCCGATGCCTACGAGGCAGACAACAAGCGCAGCGACAGCCTTGAGCGCTACCTGCTTATGGGTAACATGCTTCCGGTGCTTCTTTGTGGGCCTGCGGTGCCGTGCCATAGCCGGACTGCCTGCTTTATTCCAGGTAGTCGCGCAAACGCTGTGACCGCGATGGATGGCGGAGCTTGCAAAGCGTCTTGCTTTCGATCTGCCGGATCCTCTCGCGTGTCACCCCGAATTCCCGGCCGACCTCCTCTAAAGTCCGCGGATGGCCGTCCACAAGCCCGAACCTCAGTTCAATGACCTTGCGCTCCCGCTCGGAAAGCCCGATGAGCACCTTTGAAAGCTGCTCTTGTAAAAGCGAGAAGCTTGCCGCATCAGGCGGCACCACAGCCTCGGAGTCCTCGATAAAATCGCCGAGCTGCGAGTCCTCCTCCTCGCCGATAGGCGTCTCAAGGCTCACGGGCTCTTGGCTGATCTTGAGGATCTCCCGCACCCGGTCGGCAGACATATCCATCCGCTCGCCGATCTCTTCCGGCAACGGTTCGCGCCCAAGCTCCTGTAGGAGCTGACGCTGGATGCGTATGAGCTTGTTGATCGTCTCAACCATGTGAACCGGGATGCGGATGGTGCGCGCCTGGTCTGCGATCGCCCGGGTGATTGCCTGACGGATCCACCAGGTGGCATATGTCGAGAACTTAAAGCCCTTGGTGTAATCGAACTTCTCGACCGCACGGATCAGGCCCAGGTTGCCCTCCTGGATAAGGTCTAAAAAGAGCATGCCTCGGCCCACATAGCGTTTTGCAATCGAGACGACAAGCCGCAAGTTGGCTTCGACAAGCTGCTGCTTCGCGTCAAGGCCAAGCTGCTCTATGCGGTACAGGCGGCGCTTCTCGGCACGGTCAAGCCCGTCCCCGGTCGCCCCCGCCTCCTCGATGCGCGCCCCCGCCTCAATGCCCGCCTCGATCTTCATGGCAAGATCGATCTCCTGGGCCGCGTTGAGCAGCGGGACTTTGCCGATCTCTTTCAAATACATCCGCACCGGATCGCCGGTGAGGGGCGCTAAAGCCGAGGCGCTGACCACGCGCTTCTTGCTTTTCTTGGTGCTTGCCTTGGGCGGCACCTTGGGCAGCTCGATATCGACGATAGCCGCTTCGGCAACGCTCTGGTCATCGTCGTCATCACCAAGGTCGCGGCTCGCACGATCCGGCCCTTCGGCCTGCGCCACGGTGTCTGCGACCGCATCCTCATCGAGCACATGCACGGAATCCTCTACGATGTCGATCCCCTGCGCCCTGAGGTGTGAGTAGATGCGCTCGAGCCGAATCTCGGTAAGATGGATGTCCGAGAACGCCCCTTGGATCTCCTCGTCAGTGACACTGCCACGAGTCTTGCCGATCTTGACCAGCACCCGCATTTCGGGCAGTTCAAGCTCGGAAACAGTTTCCCTGGCTGATTTTGACCCAACCGCCTCCTCGAGCCTTTTGGCCTTTTTGGCGATTTCTGATGCCTTGGACCCAGACTTGACAGACTTGGAATCGCTTGTGCTTTTTTGTTTGGTTTTGGGTCTCGAGTCATGTATCACGCTGGCCACGCGCCTCCTGGTTGTCTTTTTCGCTGTCCTCCCCGCGCCGCAACACGTCAAGCTCCCGTTGCAGCAGGGATACTTCCCTGAAAACATCGTCATACTCGGCCGATGAGACAAGCTTGCCTGAATGCTTCAGCTTTGCCTTCCCAACAGCTATTCGGCGTTCAAGCGCAAACTCCTTGAGTCTGCGCGTCAGACTCACAAAAACCTCATCAGAGGCCACCGATGCGCAATCGGCGAGTTTGGATGCGGCAAGCATCTCAACCGCACCGGGGACGTGCGCAAAAAGCAGCCCGTTCACCTCTGCCGCCCCGGCCTTGCTTCCCGCATCCATAAGCACCCGAGCGATGCTGCGGTTCCGTTCATCCGAGAACAATTCCAATTTGAGCAAATCCCGTGCCGTTTCTCGCAGCCGAGGGTGGGCAGCAAGCATGCCGAGGGTCTCAAGCTCCACCCTCGCCTGTGAGCCCATCGGCGTTAAATCCGCCTGTGCCGTGCCATCCGTCGGTGCCGTGCCACCCGCCTGCGTCGGGAGGCCTACCGCCCCCCTGTCATCACCCCTTGACCGCACTTCCCTGCCCCTTGCGCCAGACGGAGATACCGAGCTGATCGCATTCCGCACAGCCGCGGCATCAGCAAGCAGCTTGTCGCTGATGTAGTTCGCATAATCGGCCGCAAGTATCGAGCCTTTCACGGGCGCAAGCACTTCTGCAGCATCGCGCAGTGCTCGAGCACGTTCCTCCGGGCGGTCGAGGTCCCAGCGCGCAAGACGCCTGTCTATCGCGAACTGCAGCAAAGGGACAGCGCTTGCAACGAGCGAGGACACTGCCTCGGCACCTTTCGCATTAACGTAATCCGCAGGATCCATGCCATCCGGCATAACCGCCGCCGAGAGGTTCACCCGGTATCTGTCGTGCATCTCTGTCGAGTAGGTGTCGACGAACTCGACAGCCCGGTCGGCAGCGCGCATGCCGGCTTCGTCCCCATCGAAAAGGTACACGACCTCGCGCGCAAAGCGTCCGAGGAGCTTGACGTGTTGCGTGGTGAGCGCCGTGCCGAGCGTAGCGACCGCATTGGTGATGCCGTGCGTGTGCAGACCGATCACGTCCGTATAGCCCTCGACAACGATAGCCACACCGGATGAGGTTATGGCGGCCTTTGCACGGTCAATGGCGTACAGGCTCACCGATTTCTTGAAGACCGGCGTATCCGACGTGTTGAGGTATTTCGGGACACCATCGCCAAGCACCCGACCCCCAAAAGCAACGGTGCGCCCTTGCAGGTCGGCTATGGGGAACATGATGCGCTCGAAAAAACGGTCCCGCAGCACCTGGTTGTCCCCACGCATCGCGAGGTTCGCCTGGATCATCTCGCCTTCGGTGAAGCCGGCTTTTGCAAGGGTGGAGACAAGTTCCCCGCGCCCGGGCGCATACCCAAGCCTCCACGCCCTTGCAACCTCACTGCCAAACCCCCTGTCAGCCAGATAGCGGCGTGCGGCCTCGGCGTGGTCCTTGCGCGACCCGGTGAGCACCCGTGCATAGTACGCAGCTGCCTCCTCGCAGGCAGCCATCAGGCGTTCTTTGCGGCCATGTGGGATGTCACCAGGCCCGGATTGCTCGGCGATCTCTATATGGGCGCGACTGGCAAGCAGCCGCACCGCGTCAGGGAAGTCCACATTGTCGGACTCGATCACAAACCCAAAGGCATCCCCGCCCTTGCCGCAGCCAAAACAGTGCCAGAGCTGGGTAGCAGGATCGACCTTGAACGAAGAGGTCTTTTCCCCATGGAACGGGCAAAGCCCCCAAAAAAGCCTGCCTTTTTGCCTAAGGACCGTCCGTTCGGAGACCAAGGCGACGAGATCGGTCGCCTCGCGCACACGCTGGATGTCCTCCGCGCTGATGCGACCCATAAGGCACGACCTCCCTCCCCGTAAGTCCCACAGCTGTCATACGGCCTACCGACCGGGATGCCCGCACGGGCAACCTGCACAACGATGCAGGGGCCAAAGGCTCGAACAAGGGCCCGCCCACGTACGAGTTTAAAACTTGATGAAGAGCGGTGCCATGACCAGCGTGGTGGTAGCCAGCAGCTTGATCAAGACGTGCAGTGACGGGCCGATCGTGTCTTTGAACGGGTCGCCGACCGTGTCGCCGATGACCGCCGCCTTATGGGTGTCGGAACCCTTGCCGCCACCAAAGCCGGTCTCAACATACTTTTTGGCGTTATCCCATGCACCACCGCCGTTGTTTAGGAACAACGCCATCAGGATGCCGACGATCGTACCGACCATGAGCATGCCTGCAACAGCCTCGGCACCAACACCAAAAAAACGGAAGATGACACCCACGGCAACCGGTGCCAGGACAACAAGCAGCCCGGGGGCGACCATCTCTTTCAGAGCGGCACGCGTGACGATATCGACCGTGCGACCGTAATCCGGCTTGACCGTGCCTTCAAGGATGCCCGCGTTGGCCTGGAACTGCTCGCGGACATCGGTGATGACGCATTGGGCCGCACGCCCAACGGAGCGGATCGCAAGCGAGCAGAACAAGAAGACGAGCATCGCGCCGAGCAGGGCACCGACAAAGACACGCGGGTCCGCAAGGTTCACAACATCGAACGCACGACCGGTGTACGCCACGATCTCATCCATATACGCCGAGAAAAGCAAGAACGTGGCAAGCCCTGCCGAGCCGACCGCGTAACCCTTTGTGAGTGCTTTCGTGGTGTTCCCGACCGAGTCGAGGCGGTCGGACTTCTCGCGGACCTCCTCGGGCTGGCCAGACATCTCGACGATCCCGCCTGCGTTGTCTGCGATCGGGCCAAAGGTATCCATCGCAAGGACATAGGCGGCTGTGGCGAGCATGCCCATCGTTGCGACCGCAGTGCCAAAGAGGCCCGGCCGACCCTCGGCAGGAAGGCCTGAGAGCGAGCCGAGGTAATGCGCGGCCAGCAAGGCGACAGAGATAACGATGACCGGCGCGACCGTCGATTCCATGCCCACGGCAATGCCTGAGATGATATTGGTCGCAGGAGCGGTCCTGGACGCATCGACGATCTCTTTCACGGGACGGAAGCGGTGCTCCGTGTAGTACTGCGTGATATAGACGTAGAGCAACGCCGCTATGACACCGATGACACCGGCAGCAAAGAAGCACCACCATGCATTCGGGTACCCCGGAGGGTTAAGAAGCCAGTAGGAAGCAACCCCGAACCCGATAAGCGCGAACAGGGTCGCAACGTAAAAGCCACGGTTAAGCGACCTCATGGGGTCCTCGTCGCCCTTGACCCTGACAACCGCAACGCCGATCGCCGAGGCCAGGATGCCAAACGAGCGCGCAATGAGGGGGAACATCATGACACCGATGACGAATGTGTTCTTTGCGAGCTCGCCCCCGCTGCCCCATGCGGAGGCGGGAACGGCAGAGGCCATGGTGGCACCCAGGATCATCGAGCCGATATTCTCGGCAGCTGAGGACTCGAACAGGTCCGAGCCCCGACCGGCGCAGTCACCGACGTTATCCCCGACAAGGTCGGCGATGACGGCAGGGTTGCGTGGGTCGTCCTCGGGGATACCGGCCTCGATCTTGCCGACAAGATCAGCACCGATATCAGCAGCCTTGGTATAGATACCGCCGCCCAGCTGGGCAAAAAGGGCGACAAAGGACGCGCCGAAACCGTAACCCACGATAAGCAGCGGTACCCGAGCGGGCTCGACATTTGCGGTCAGGCCGATCGCATGAAAGAGTATGACGACACCGATCAGGTTCATCGCAACAACCATGAAACCAGAGACGGCCCCGCCACGCAGCGCGATCTGAAGACCCTCGTTGACGCTGTTGAGCGTGCCAGCAGCGGTGCGGATGTTGGCCCGGATCGATATCCACATGCCCGCATAGCCGGCGATAAGCGAGCAAAGTGCACCAAAGACAAAGGAGATGGTGACCCACATCGCCAGAGCCACGCCGGTAAGCGGGTCGTTCGCGCTGTGCGGCTTGATGAGGTAACCCGCAAACAGGATGACCGCCAAAATAGCTGTCAGGATGATGATCGTACGGAACTGCCGACGCATGAATGCCTCGGCTCCCTCTTTGATGGCATCGGAGACATCCCTCATCCCCTTTGTGCCCGTTCCCTTTGCAAGCACCCAGCGGCCAAGCACGAACGCCACGGCAAGCCCCAAGACACTAAAGCCTGCGATCAGGCTGAGCAAAGCCCCTTCACCCATCCGAACTCCCCTCAAAAAGGTCCTTCTTTGAGCGCATAAGGTGCACACCGAATCACTGTAGCATATGCATGAGAAGAAACCGTATCAAACGTCTTTTTACTTAGCGCTTGTACACACACGTCTGCGAGCGGCACACACTCTGCCACACGAGCCGTCACACATCATAGGCGCTGCACAGACCGCTTGCACGTCGCCGAGGAGCTGCGCCAGCCGTCACACAGCCTGTCACACAAGCCATTTTTTGGGAATGAATATCCTTTCAAACTCTCGGATTGCAAACCGATCAGTCATCCCGGATACGTAGTCGACCACCTTCTGCACCGGTTCCTCTTCCTCACGCGGACGGAACTCCGTCGGCAGGTCCTCGCTGTGTGCAAGATAATGCCTTGTCAGCATGCAGACCAGGCTGCTTGCCCGTGGCCCCTCGGCCTTTGCCGTGGTGGAGAAATAGACGTTCTCGAACAGGTAGCCCCGCAGCTCCATCATCGCCTCGTATACCGACGGCGACATCCGGATGCTCTCCAGATCTGCCGAGGTGGCCACCATGTCGGTGACCATCGTCGTGATCCGCTCGGCGTGGTGTCGCCCTAGTACCCGAAGCGAGCGCTCAGGAAGCATGCCGAGCGAGAGCACCCCCGCCCGAAGCGCGTCGTCGATATCATGGTTCACATAGGCGATCCGGTCGGCAGTCCGTACGATCTGCCCCTCCAGGGTGCTCGGCACGTGCTCACCGGTGTGGCCTAGGATCCCGTCCCGGACCTCCCACGTGAGGTTGAGGCCGCGACCGCCGTACTCCAGCTTCTCGACGATGCGGAGCGACTGCACATTATGCCGGTACACAGACGGGGCATCAGGGTGGTCGCCGCTGACCTCCCCTAAGACCTCGGAGAGCGCCACCTCGCCCGTGTGCCCGAACGGGGTGTGGCCAAGGTCGTGGCCGAGTGCTATCGCCTCGGTGAGATCCTCGTTCAGCCGCAACGCACGGGCGACTGACCGAGCGATCTGGGAGACCTCAAGGGTATGGGTCAGCCGGGTCCGGTAGTGATCGCCCTCGGGTGCCAAGAACACCTGGGTCTTATGCGAAAGCCTGCGAAACGCCTTGCAATGCAGGATGCGGTCCCGATCCCGCTGGAAGTCCGTGCGGTAAAGATCCGACGTTGTCGGATCTTTTCTACCGCGCGACTGTGCCGATTTGCACGCTTGGGGCGCCAGCACATCAAACTCGGCTGCCTCCGCCTCCTCGCGCCTCATGGGCAGCTCAGCAGGTGCCAAGACGCCCCTTCAGTTCAGCCTGTGCCGCCGCAAGCCGAGCAAGGGGCACCCGATACGGCGAGCAGGACACGTAATCCAGTCCGACCTCAAAGAACGTATGCACCGAGTCCGGGTCGCCACCATGCTCGCCGCAAACACCCAGATGCAGCGCGGGGTTGGCCGCCCGCCCTTTCTCGACACCCATCGCGACAAGGGCAGCAACCCCCGGATCGATCGTCTCGAACGGGTTTCTCGGCAGGATCTTCCTCTCAAGGTAGCGGGGAAGGAACTTGGACTCGATATCATCACGCGAGAAACCAAAGGCCGTCTGCGTGAGGTCGTTGGTCCCGAAGCTGAAGAAGTCTGCGGCCTGGCCGATCTCATCGGCGGTTACTGCCGCACGCGGCAGCTCGATCATGGTGCCGATGGGGATATCGAGCCCTGGGACGCCGCACTCGGCGGCGACTTCTGCGATGATCCGCTCGGACTCGGCGCGAAGGGCCTCGAGCTCGGCCTTCACGCTCACGAGCGGGATCATGATCTCGGGACGCGGGTCCTTACCAGCGGCCTTGAGCTCGCAGGCCGCCTTGGTGATCGCCCGCACCTGCATGGCATAAAGCTCGGGGAACATGATGCCGAGCCGACAGCCGCGCAGGCCGAGCATCGGGTTTGCCTCGGCCATCGAGTCGATCTGCACAAGCAGCCTGCGCTTGGCGGCAAGCTCCTCTGCGCCCGCTCCGGCAGCCTCGGCGCGCAGGATCTCGATCTCAAGGCCACGCGGACTGTCCAGGAACTCATGGAGCGGCGGGTCGAGCAGGCGCACCGTTACCGGCAGGCCGTCCATGGCATCAAAGATGCCGAGGAAGTCGCCAGTCTGCGCCTCAAGGAGCTCGGCTAGGGCCTGTTCCCGCTTGCCATCGCTCTCCTGAGCGAGGATGAAGCGCTGTATGATGTCCTTGCGCTCGCCTAAGAACATGTGCTCCGTGCGGCAAAGCCCGATGCCCTCGGCCCCGAAGTTGCGCGCAAGGGCGGCATCGTCCGGCGTGTCGGCGTTCGCACGGACACCCATGCCCCGGATCTCATCCGCCCAGGTGAGCATGGTGTCGAAATCCCCGGTGACAACGGGCTCGATCAGCCCGACGGCACCTAGAACGACCGCACCGGTCGTACCGTCGATAGAGACGACATCCCCCTCGCGGATCTCGATATCGGTGCCCGCGACTCTGGCGGTCTTGTTCTCTGCATCGATGCGCAGCCTCTCCACGCCGCACACCGCGGGCTTGCCCATGCCACGTGCGACGACCGCCGCATGCGAGGTCTTCCCCCCATGCGAGGTCAAGATCCCCTCGGCCGCATCCATGCCCGGCAGGTCATCAGGGTTGGTCTCCCAGCGCACAAGGATGCCTTTGCGGCCAGCCTGCTTGGCAGCCACCGCATCTGCCGAGGAGAACACGACCTCGCCAACGGCGGCACCTGGCGAGGCGTTCAGCCCCTTCGCAACGACATCGTAACTCGCCGAGGAGTCGAACTGTGGATGGAGGAGCTGGTCAAGCTGGTTGGGATTGACGCGCCCTACCGCCTCCTCGCGAGAGATGAGCCCCTCGTCGACCATGTCGATCGCTATCTTGATCGCTGCACGGGCGGTACGCTTGCCCACCCGGGTCTGAAGCATGTAGAGCGTGCCCTGCTCGATAGTGAACTCGATGTCGCACATGTCGCGGTACTCGGCCTCGAGTTTGGCGAACACCCCGTCAAGCTCGATGCCGGCCTCCTCGAGGCCAGGGACCTCTTTGAGCTTGGCGATAGGCTCGGTGAGCCGGATCCCGGCGACCACGTCCTCGCCCTGCGCATTGGTGAGGAAGTCGCCATAGTACTCTTTCGTGCCGTCTGCAGGGTTGCGCGTGAAGCCGACCCCCGTCGCAGAGGTCTCGCCCTTGTTGCCAAAGACCATCGTCTGCACATTGACCGCCGTGCCGAGGTCATCGGCGATCCTCTCCATCCTGCGGTAGTAGACCGCCCGGTCATTCATCCAGCTGCGGAAAACAGCCTCAATGGCGAGGCGCAGCTGAAGCTGCACATCCTGTGGGAACGCCACCTCCCCGTCACCTTTCCCGCCCAGGGTCAGCTCTGGCCAGGCATCCGCTCCAACATTCTCGGCAAAGATTTCTTTGAACGTGTCAACGAGCCCGCGCAGGTCTGCGGCGGTAAGCTCGGTGTCGCTTACTACGCCGCGGTCACGCTTGAGCTTGGTGATCGCGTTCTCGAAAAGGTCACCCTCGACATCAAGCACCACCTTCGAGAACATCTGGATGAAGCGGCGATAGCTGTCCCAGGCGAACCGCTCGTTGCCGGTCTGGGCGATAAGCCCCTGGATGGACGCGTCATTGAGCCCGAGGTTTAAGACCGTGTCCATCATGCCTGGCATCGAGAACGGTGAGCCGCTTCTCACGGACACAAGCAGCGGATCGCCCGGGTCCCCAAGCGACTTGCCCATCTTCTCCTCAAGCCTGCCCAAGTGTGAGGCGATCTCATCGGAAAGCCCCGCCGGGAACGCCGGGGAGGCGGAGTTGTAATACTCCATGCACGCCTGACACGTGATGGTGAACCCTGGAGGCACGGGCAGGCCCATGTTGGCCATCTCGGCGAGGTTTGCACCCTTCCCGCCGAGCTGGGACTTCATGTCCCGGTTCCCCTCGGTTGCCCCAGCCCCAAAAGCGTAGACCCTTTTGATGTCTGACAACTTCTTCTCCTTATCTCACCCCGGGTACGTCGGTATCCTTAGATGATACAGCATGCCGCTCAGTCGGCGGTCAGATGACTGCCTTCAAGTTGCCTCATGACCTCCTGCGCAGACTCCTCGATCGCCCGATTGTCCGTGTGGATCACATAGGCCCCCAGCCGACGCATCAAAGCACGCGCCCCTTCGAGCTCGTTTTCAAGCGCCTCCCGCTCGGCATACCCGGGCACCCATGTGCCGAGTTCACGCATCCGTGCACTGCGGATCTCCAGCAACGTGTCCACGCTGCTCGTAAGCCCGAAGATGCGGGAAGGGTCGACCTCGAAAAGCTCACTGGGAGGCATAACGCCCTTGGCGAGCGGGATGTTCGCCACACTGTACCCCTTGAGCGCAAGATACATGGACAGGGGGGTCTTCGATGTCCGAGAGACCCCGATGAGCACCACGTCCGCCAAGGCAAGCCCCTCGGGGTTGCGCCCATCGTCGTGCTTCACCGTGAACTCCATGGCCTCGATCCGCTCGAAATACTCCTGATCGGTACGCCGGATAGCCCCTGCCTCGCCCATCGGGGCATGATTGGCGATCTCGGAAAGCAGCCTCACCGCCGGGCCGAGCAGATCGACGGCGTTGACCCCCTCGGCGCGCAATACCTCCATCTCTTTGACCAGGTCGCTGTTCACGAACGTGTACATGAACACACAGTGCGACCCGCAGTGCGCCCTCACGGATTCCCGGAGGTGTGCGGCGGACACGACCTTGGGGAGGCGCTCGATGCGATAGGTGCCTGGGGCGAACTGGGCCGCCGCCGCACGGGCGACCGTCTCGCCTGTCTCGCCCAGCGAGTCAGAGAGCACATGGATGGAGATGGAGCCTGACTCTGCCATGTCAGCCTGCCAACTGCCCGAAATCTGCAAACCCCGAAAAAAGGCCGGTGAACCGGGCAAGCAGCCCAAGACGGTTACCCCGCACCTTCGGGTCCTCGTCCATCACAAGGACGTTGTCGAAAAACGCATCGATCGGCTCGCGGAGACCGGCGAACAGCTGAAGCATGGACCCGTAGTCGTGCTCGTCCGCAAGGCCCCGCATCCTCTCCTCCGCCTGGCCGAGCGCATCATCAAGCGCGATCTCGTGCTCCCCCATCAGCTCGCGGTCGATGGTCGGCGCAGCGCCCCGCGAGAGGTTTGCCGCCCGCTTGTACGCCACCGACATGTCCTCAAAGACCTCGGGTGCCTGACTGCGGGCGGCATCCAGCGCAGCGCAGCGCGCCGCCATCTCACACGGGTCGTCAGAGCCTGCGGCGAACACCGCCGCGACAAGGTCATGCGAATAGCCCCGATCCTGCAAAATGCCCTCAAACCTGCCGAGCATAAACGCCCTGACCGCATCGGCGATCCCGTCGTTTGGATCCCCCGCACCCGGGGCGGTCGCGTGCAAGCCGCCAACGACATCGGCGTAACCGGAGAGGGCGCTTGCGATAAGCGCGCTAAGGTCGAACCCGGCGGGGCGCCCGCCCGCCTGCCGACCGCCACCACCCGCGATCTCCTTGTGGCTGCCGTCAGCCTGATCGCGCTCGCCCGCGTGCCGGTCGTCGCCGAGGACGATCTGCAGGATCCCGATAGCCGAGCGACGCAGCGCAAACGGGTCCGAAGAGCCGCGTGGCGCAAGGCCGGCAGCGAACACGCCGCAGATGGTGTCCGTCTTGTCTGCGATGGCAACGATCTTGCCGGCTGGCGAGAGAGGCGGCGTGTCCCCGGCGAACCTCGGCCGGTAGTGCTCCTCGATTGCACGCGATACCTCGTCGGCCTCGCCAGCTGCCTCGGCATAATACCGGCCCATCACCCCCTGCAGGTCGGTGAATTCTATGACCGCGTTGGTGACGAGGTCGGCCTTGGCGAGACACGCAGCCCGACGGGCATGCGTGAGATCATCAGGAGAGGTGCCGAGCATCCCGCCTACGCAGGGCACAAGCCGCTCGATACGCCGGGCCTTCTCGGCGAGTGTGCCGAGCTTCTTCTGAAACACGACATGCTCGAGCTTGGGGAGCCAGTCCTCGAGCGGCGTGGCGGCATCCTCCTGGTAGAAGAAGGCGGCGTCCGCGAGGCGCGCACGGATGACCCGCTCGTGGCCGGAGATGATGTGCGCGGTGCGCTCGGGGTCGCCGTTGTGGACGACGATGAAGCGGCTGCTGAGCCCGCCGGAAGGGTCTTCGAGCGGGAAGTACCGCTGATGGCCCGTCATCGCGCTCTCAAGCATCTCCCGCGGAATGTCCAGGAAGTCCTCGTCGAACCTCCCCGTCGCCACCGTCGGCCACTCGACCAGGTTCACTACCTCGGCAAGGGTCTTTTCCGGCAAGACGGCGACACCGCCTGCCGAGGCGGCAGCATCCGCGATCCCCTCTTTGATGGCGCGCCCGCGCTCTGTGGCATCGGCAAGCACGAACGCCTTCTTCAGCATGTCCAGGTACGCGCCCGCCGAGGGAACCACGATCCCACCAGGGGCAAGGAAGCGGTGGCCGTAGGTGATGTTCCCGGCGGTAAGCCCCGCAAAGCGCGCTTCGACGACCTCGGTGCCAAAAAGCGCAAGCAGCCAGCGCACAGGCCGAGGAAAACGCGCCTCCCCTGCACCCCACCGCATCGACTTTGCCCAGTCAAGACCGGTGGCGAGCCGCTCCAGCAACTCGGGCAGTACCTCTGTCGCCGGCGCGCCGAGGGTCTCGACCGTCGCGTAGACGTAGCTCCCGCCTCCGCCGCCGCCCTCTGAGACCTCCAGCTGCTCGACAGGGACACCCTTGCTCCGGGCAAAGCCCATAGCGGCCTTTGTCGGGGTGCCGCTGTCGTCGAATGCCGCCTTTGCCGCAGGGCCCTTGAACCGCTCGACCGAGTCAGATTGCGCGTCGGCCAGGCCCGCCACCATGACCGCCAGCCTTCTTGGCGAGCCGGTCACATGCACCGGGCCGTGCTCCAGGCGTGCAGCTTGAAGCGCCTCGGGCACCGCACGGGAGAGCTGCTCGATGCCACGATAGACCGCGCTTGAAGGCAGCTCCTCACAGCCGATCTCGAAAACAAAGTCTCGCGTGCTCACGCCGAGCCACCCCCCTTCCCCTCTGAGACAACATTTTGCGGTTGCGCCCCCATATCTGGTACCACAACATCTGGTACCACTATATCTTGTGGTACCGCATCTTGCGCCGCGCCATCCGCTTTCTCGGCGATGAAATCCATGTACGCGGCACAACACGCCTTGGCAAGCGCACGCACCCGCAAGATATAGCCCTGCCGCTCGGTGACGCTCACCGCCCCCCGCGCATCGAGCAGGTTGAACGCATGCGAGCACTTGAGCACATAGTCGTAGGCAGGCAACACATGGCCGGCCTCAAGCACGCGATCGCACTCGGCCTCATACGTCGTGAACAGGCCGAGCAGCATCTCCACATCCGCCACCTCGAAATTGTACGCCGAGTACTGCTGCTCGTTTGCGAGGAAAACGTCGGCGTAGGTGAAGAGCTGGCCGTCTGGAGCGGCGCTCCACACAAGGTCGTAAACGCTGTCGACCCCCTGGATGTACATGGCCAAGCGCTCAAGCCCATACGTTACCTCAGAGGAGACCGGACGGCAGTCAAAGCCCCCGACCTGCTGGAAGTAGGTGAACTGGGTGCACTCCATGCCGTTGAGCCAGACCTCCCAGCCAAGCCCCCATGCGCCGAGCGTGGGCGACTCCCAGTCGTCCTCGACGAGCCGGATGTCGTGCTCGGCAGGCTCGATCCCGATAGCACGCAGGGAATCGAAGTACCGGATGAGCACATCGTCGGGACTGGGCTTCAGGAGCACCTGGTACTGATAATAGTGCTGGAGCCGGTTGGGGTTCTTGCCATAGCGCCCATCCGTCGGCCGACGCGAAGGCTGCACGTACGCGGTGCGCCAGGCATCCGGCCCGAGCGAACGGAGCGTCGTGGCGGGGTGGAATGTGCCCGCCCCGACCTCGGTATCGTAAGGCTGCAGCAACACGCAACCCTGCGTTGCCCAGTAGCTGGAAAGCGCAAGGATGATCTCTTGAAAGGTCGGCGTGCCCAACATGCTCAACGGTATGTCCTCCAAGGTAGAACTTGTCGCGAAACCAACTGCCTGCCGAGGCAAAGCGCACCCGCTAAGGCAAGCGCCCGCCGAGGCAAAGCGCACCCGCCGCGACAGCTGGCGAACGCAGCTGGCGACCACTGAGCTGGCGACCACTGGTTAACGCGGGCGCTGGCTATGTTACCGGAAACAGGAGGACGGCGGCGTTAACTTCCACATCGGCCACAAGATCTCCGCATAAGATCCTTATTGCGCTCGCATTCCTGAAATACACGTGGAGCTGCGATCCAAAGTCCGGAGTCGCAGCCCCACGCCTCGATTCTTGCGAGCCTCAGTCGATCAACATCGACTTCAAGGTGTCCATCACCTCGTCGGAGAGCACATTGCTCCCACCGTAGAGCTGGATGTCGGGCTTGGTATCCCCGTATACACCAGGCAGGTAGCCCACCCAGTTCGCAGAGAGCGCACCCGGCCTGGTGAGCACCATGATGCCGCCACGCTCGCCAGTCGCGATGCCCCCGGCAAGCGCGTCAGGGAAGTCGAGCCCCGTCGCGACGCCGATGAAGCCCATAGTGGCAAGCGAGTTCGCGAACGCGTACTTGGCGATCTCCTGTGCGGTCGCATAGCGGTCTGCTCCTTGCAGGCGCCTTGTGGCAGTGACTGTGCCAAGGGCATTGACCGCGCCCTCGATGCCCTCTGACACCGCGGCGCTAGAGCCGAGTATGGTGACGTCTGTGATGCCAAGGGTTCCGATCACGTTTGCCGCAGGTGCGGAAAGCTCCGTCGGGCGGGTGAGGACGACCGGTATCTTGTTCCTGTAGGCAAGCGGGGATGCCGCAAGGCCGTCGGCGAAGTTGTCACCGCGGGCGAGGAACGCCTTTTTCGCGAACGCGGTGCCCTCAAGGCCTGCGACCTTGCTCGCGGTGAGCGCGCTCGTCGCGTAACGGTCTGCGCCGACGATGCGCTCCGTCTGGAGCCCCACACCTACAAGCGATGCCTCCACAGCGTTAGAGACCGCTGCAGAGGAGCCCATGATGTAGGCCTTCTTCGCACCGAGGCGTTCTATCTCTGCAAGCACGCCTG
>WRDS01000014.1 GCA_009779675.1 Coriobacteriia bacterium | reverse complement strand
ACGCGGCTGCTCGTCACCGCGAGCAGGCTCCCGCACGTCAACAGGGTCGACGTGAAAGGCACCGACGACAGGGGCAACGAGGCGGAGGCGTATGACACGGCGACGGTGGAGTTCACCCCTGTGGCACCCGAGATCTCGGTCGTGAAGAGCTCCGACGCCCCCGAAGGCGGGGTCTTGGCGGGCAGCGAGGTCACGTACACCTACGTCGTCACGAACACCGGCCGGGTCACGCTCTACGGCGTCGTCGCCACCGACGACAAGCTCGGCGTGGTAGGCGAGGCCGAGACGCTTGCTCCTGGCGAGTAGGTCACCTTCACGGCGACAACTGTGCTCGAGGACGCCACGACCAACGTCGTCGTCGCCACCGGCACCGACAGGGGCGGCAACGAGGTGAGCGCCGAGGACACGGTGACCGTCGAGACATACCTCCCCTTCGTGGAGGAGCCCGACCCCGAGATCTCGGTTGTGAAGACGGTCGACAGGCCTGAGGCCGTCGAGCCGGGCGGGGTCTTTAACTACACGGTCGTTGTGACCAACACCGGCAGCAGTACGGTTACGCTCACAAGCGTCGTGGACGACAAGTTCGGCACGGTCTACGAGGGCGAAGGCATTGTCTTGCGTCCGGGCGAGTCGCGCCAGTTCAACTTCCAGATGACCCACAAAGCGGAAGGCGAGTACAAGAACACGGTGGTCGCCACCGCCGTCGACGCCCACGGCGGGGAGGCGACCGCCTCCGACAGCGCGAGGGTCGTCGTGCGCAAGAGCGGCATCTCGGTCGTGAAGAGCTCCGATGCCCCTGAAGGCGGGGTCTTGGCAGGCAGCGAGGTCACGTACACCTACGTCGTCACGAACACCGGCCAGGTCACGCTCTACGACATCGTCGCCACCGACGACAAGCTCGGCGTGGTAGGCGAGGCCGCGACGCTTGCTCCTGGCGAGTCGGTCACCTTCACGGTGACAACTGTGCTTGACGAGACTACAACCAACGTCGTTGTTGTTACTGGCAAGGACAAGGATGGTAACCAGGTCAGAGGTGAGGACACGGTGACCGTCGAGACGTATCTGCCATATCACGAGAACGACCCGAAACCAAAGAAGCAAAATCCGCCATTCTTACCCTATACCGGTGGCACGATTGCAGCGCTCATTGCTGCCTCAACCGTAAGCATGCTCATTGGCGGGTACCTCTACAAGAAGTCCAAGGAGGATTGACGGGTCAGCGAGAGATCCAAGCTGGGCTGATAGGGCGAGAGATTCAAGAGATGGGCTGAAAAGATCCAGGCTGGGTTGATTGAGCCGATAAGCGAGCGAATGGAGGGGTGGAGCCGGAGTGCTCTGCCCCTCCCGAATGTCTGCCCTCTGTGTGCCAGATAGCCGAGTTATGTGATAATCCGGCGCAGTCCTCGGGTGCGACAGTAGCTTACCGGAGTGAGCAGAGGGAGTGATGGCATGTGCGATGACGGTCGGCAGGAGGTTCCTCTAGAAGAGGTCCTTGGGACTGTGCTTCAAGGTTATCAGATGTATTCTTTGAAGATGGTAGGGGACGGCTCCGAGTGCGCTTTTGAGACGTGCGGTGAGGCGGATGGTCGTGGTATCGGCTATGGGCTGCGCTTCTGCTCCGTCCCGCTGTTCAGCCGAAGGCACCTCCTTGATGCCCGTGATCGGCAGGACGACCGTCCACCGATAGGCCATCAACCGACAGGCCGCCCACGGGCAGACGTGGATCAGCCCGTGTGCGCCGTCGGGCCCCTTCAGCCACTGGAGCACCTGACCATCGCCCGCATCGAGCGCTTCTCGGACGAGGAGAGGCACCGCATCGGGGTCGACGAGTACTACCCCGGCCATGACGGGATCCGCATCCTCACCAACGAGCACTGGGAGCTTGACATCGTGTTCGGCGAGGCCCACGTCCGGCGCGAGGAATGGGTTGACGACGACGAGGAGGACGAGGGCCTTTAGCGTGGGCAGGTTCGCAGGCCAGCCCGTAACGACCCGGCAGGAGGCAGTCGAAGGAGTGGGTGCGCATGGCCTATGAGGTGCGGGAGCTTTTCTGGGAGAGGGCCCTTTTCGATGGGACGCTCCATGACGCGTGGATGAACCGGCTGGAGATGGGGCTTGACGGCTCGGAGTGCGTCATGTCGCTCGTCGACCCGCGCTCGGACAAGGACATCACCTACGAGCTGCGCTTCCGCTCCGTCCCGCTGTTCAGCCAAAGGAGCCTGCTCGGCATGCAGGGGCCTTGGGATCTCCAGGTGTTTTATACCAGCTCGGACCAAGGGGGCCTAGAGCCGCAGGAGCGTAGCTACAGCGGCATCGGGGACCCTTGGGCCTACAACAAATGGCCGACCTTCTTTTACGCTAACCAGGTCCCCGCAGAGGAGCAGCGGCGCATGGGGATGGACGAGCACTACCCCGACCACCATGCGGTCCGCATCGATGCCGAGGAGTGGACGATCGACATCGTGTTCCGCGAGCTTTACGTCACACGTCTCGAGTGGCTCGACGACAAGGCAGAGCTTGCCGCAAGGAGGCAGAAGCAGGAAGAGGAGGAGGCGGAGGCAAGGCGCGTGCTCGCCCCCCTGATCCAAGACGTCCAGGACGCAGGGTTCCCCCAGGTGGGGTCGTTCGCAGACATCGTGGACCCCCGCTTTGACCACACGCCGCTTTTGCCGCTTTTGCTCGACCATGTCAAGCGGGACTACCCGCTTCCTTACAAAGCAGGCATCGTCTGGCTGCTTGGGACAAAGAAAGCGCTCTTTGCCTGGGACGACCTCCTGGGGCTGTACAAAGCGTCCGGCTCAGATCGTGACGGGTGGTTTGCTGGCTATCTCGTGCACGTGCTTGTCTTGATGGCAGACGAGGGACATGCTCCAGCACTCGTCGAGCTGATGGAGGACAAAGACAACAGGCGATGGCTCTGGCTTACCTGCAAAACGATCATGAGGTATGTCCCCGAGGCACCCCGGCTCTTCGAGAAATGGCTGGATGACCCGGATCAGAGTTTTGTCTGGGAGGCCAGGGGATGCCTTTACCGCCATCGCATATGGTCGGCTAAGCAGGCGAGGCGAGCGTGAGGCGTGATGCACGCAGCTGATGTGATGCACGCAGGACGAGCGTGCGGCGATGCCTCAGCCCTTTTCAAATAACAGCTTGATGAGCGCGATACATACGTGCGCGAACTGTCGGCCTCGGTGGACGAAACCGGCGAGGTCGCGTCCCGTTGCGGCGTGTGTCATCATCGTCGGGACCTCGGCGACTGTGAGGCCTGCGCGCAGGGCGCGCACACTCAAGGCGACCTCGACCCCGTAGCCGCTCGCAAACGGTCGGACGGTCTCAAGGCACTCTGAGGTCATAGCGCGCTGGCCGGACAGCGGTGCCTCGGCAAGGAAACCGCCGCCTAAGCGTGCGATGCCAAAGCGCGCAAGCCCCTTCACGAGCCCGAAGCCGGCCTTGTTGACAGGCCGAGGGAAGGTGGCGACCGTCATGTCGGCCTTGCCTGCGAGGAGCGGAGCAAGCAGCAGCCCGCCCTGGGTGGCGGTCTCGCCGAGGTCGCCATCGAGCAGCAGGATGATGTCAGCGTCGGCGACACGTGCCGCACCGGCCTCGAGCGCCGCGCCCTTGCCGACGTTGAAGGCGAGCCGGACGCATTTTGCACCGGCTGCGGCGGCGATATCGGCGGTGCCATCACGCGATCCGTCATCGACAACGCACACGCGTGTCACGCCCGCGATACCGGCTGCTGCGGTGACGGTGGCTCCTATGCGCTCGGCCTCCTCATGGGCCGGGATGAGGACCGCTATGTCCATGTTTACGGGCGCTTCTTTGAAAGCAGGCGTTTTCCCATGACTGCCACCGAGCGCACTTCCTCGACACCGAGGATCGCGCCGATGCCGAGTGCAACAGCAAAACACATGGCGCCGCCACTTCCAGCGGCGAGCAGGGAGCCGGTGACGCCGGCTGCGAGCGGCTCGGCAAAAAGCGCGATGCCATATGCGGCTGCTCCGCCGCATAAAGAGGCCACCGACATCTTCACAAATGTGGCTACCACCGAGCGAAGGTCGAAGGCACCGATTTTTTTCCGCAGCAGAGCGACAAGTGCGATCAGCATGGATACATAGAATATGGCATCGGCTATCGGGATGCCGTTGATCCCGAGGCCAGGCCATGCGCCGAACCCGGTTGTAAGCGCCCAATAAAGCGCGACTTGCACCACGGTCATCACTAGGTTGACCAGCGCCGGTGTCAACGTGTCTTTGAGGGAGTAAAACGCTCGGAGCACGAACATCATCGCCGCGTAGAAGATGAGGGTCACGCTCCAGAACCGGAGTGCCGAAGAGACCGGCGCGACTGCCTCGGCACTGAAGGCACCTGCGCGGTAGAGCGAGACCAGCGGTCGGGCGAGCACGGCGAGCGCGGCGGCCGATGGCAGGATGAGCACGCCGGTCGTGCGCAGCCCGTGCGAGAGATGCTGCTTGAACTCGGCCATATCGTGCTTGCCGGCCGACTCGGAAAGCTCGGTGAAGACCGCGGTTGCGAGCGCGACCGCAAGGATCCCGTACGGAAGCTGGTAGAAGTTCCATGCGTACATGACGATGGACGGCCCGTTCTCAGAGACCGCGAAGGCCGAGGCGTTCCTGAAGGAGACTGCCACCAGGTTTGTGATCACGTATAAAACCGCCGGAAGCGCAAGCGTGAGCATGCGGCGGACGCGTGGGTCTGAGAGCCCGAGTTCGGGATAGTAGCGCATCCCGGAGCGTATGATGTCAGGTGTCATTGCGGCAAACATCGCAACAACGCCCGCAGTCGTTCCCGCGGCAAGAAGGAGAAGCCCGGTGTTCGAGCCTGCCCCGATGGCGGCGGCTCCAAGCATGGTGGCGATGACCACCAGGTTGTTAAAGACCGGGCCGAGCGCTGTCCACAAGAACCGCCGCTGGGCGTTGAGCAGCCCCTGGACGATCATCCCGCCGCCGTAGATCACTACTTGGATCGCAAAGATGCGGAAAAAGAAGTTTGCCATATCTCGGACACCTGCCGAGCCCTCAGGGGGCAGGCGGAAGGTCTGGGTCCACACGAACGGCTGGGGGAGCACGATGCCGATAACGGCGACCACTCCAAGGGCGAGGACCGAAAGGTTGAGCACGTGGCTTGCGAACCGCCAGGCCGCATCCTCGCCCTCCTGGGTCTTCACTTCCAGGTAGGTCGGAATGAAAAGTGCGGACAGGATCCCCCCGGCGACCAGCTCGAAGATCATGTTGGGGATGTTGTTCGCGACGTTATAAGAGGCGGCAAGCGCAGTTGCGCCGAGCGCATAGGCTGTTGCCCACGTGCGGATGAACCCGGTTACACGCGAAAGGGTGGTCGCCACCGACATGGTGGCGGTCGAGCGGGCGATCGAAGGCTTGCTGATCTCGGTGCTCCTCTCCGCTGCTGGCTTTCGGTGCGGTTGCTACCGGTTATGCCGGTTATGCCTCGTAGTCTGTTACTACCTGCTGTGCCTGACATCTGACATAAGTGTAGCGAATAAAGGGAAGTGTGCGCTTCCGCCCGGCTCAAGGTGGTCCTCATGTTGTCCGTATGGCAGCAGGCATCGGTCTCGATTCTCGGGGAGTCGTCGCGGTGCACGGCTCATGTTGCCAGCATGGCAGCAGGCATCGGCCTCGATACTGGCTGATGGAGAGTGCCGAAAATGTGGGATTCAGAACATTTATATCTATGGAAAAGTGTCAATTGAGATGATCCGGCAGCTGTTTGGAGGCTCAATTTGAAACGGAAGATCTATCGAGACCTGCTTGACTGGAAAAATAATGGAGCAAGCAAGCCTCTTCTTGTCACTGGAGCGCGGCAGGTTGGCAAAACATACATCATCGAGAGTTTCTGCCAGTCCGAGTTCAGCAATTATCTGGAGTTCAACCTGCTCGACCGGGCAGACATCGTCAGCCTTTTTAAAGAGGCTATCAACACGCAAGAAAAGATCGACCGGCTGGAACTATTGGTTGGGCACAAGATCGATTTTGAGAACACGGTCATCTTCTTCGATGAAGTACAGGTCTCAGAAGAGGTTATCGCGGCCTGCAAGTTTTTCGCGGAATCGAAGGTGGCCTACAAGATTATCTGTGCCGGATCACTGCTGGGAGTAAAGATCAACCGTTTCACCCAGTCATTTCCCGTCGGCAAGGTGCGTATGCTCTCGATGTTTCCTCTTGATTTTGAGGAATTCCTTTGGGCGAACGGGCACAGGCTCCTGGTTGACCAAATAAAAGCATGCTTTTCAGAAGACAGGCAAATGGCTTCTGCCCTTCATGAGAGACTTCTGAGACTCTATCGGCAGTATCTCTACATTGGCGGCATGCCCGAAGCGGTGATGGATTTTGTCGGCAAGGACAAAGACGTTCTTTTGTTTGACACAAAGATCCTCGACGACATCAGGATCGCATACATCAGTGACATGGGCCGCTATGCCAAAAGCCCATTGGAAAGCACGCGGATCGAAGCGGTCTATAGCTCGGTGTCTGGTCAGCTGTTGAACGTCAGCAAAAAATTCATGTATTCAAAAGTACGAAAGGGGAGCCGGAGCAGGGACTATGCGTCACCTTTGGAATGGCTGGTGTCGAGCGGGATGCTTTACCGGTCAGCAATGGTCGAAAAACCCCTCATGCCGCTCAAAAGCTATGAGAAAGAGGGCTTCTTCAAGCTCTACCTGAGCGATCCCGGCTTACTTTGCAACGCACTTGGCATCCGTCCTTCCGCGATCATGCTGGATCAGGATTTCACATACAAGGGTGTTCTTGCAGAGAACTACGTCGCTGGGCAACTTGTTGCCGCCGGCCATAGGCTTTGCTATTGGAGGAGCGAGAATACCGCAGAGATCGATTTCCTTCTTTCCCGCGACGAAGGGATCATTCCCTTTGAGGTCAAGGCGGGCAAGCGAGTCGGCTCACCTAGCTTGCGGGCATATCAGGAGAAGTTCGCGCCTCCCTTTGCGATACGGCTGAGCACCAAGAACTTTGCATTCAGTACAGGCATCAAAGCAGTGCCTCTCTATGCAACGTTTTGCCTCTAAGAGGAGAGGTAGCGGCAGGGTGCACTGCGGCTGATGACCGCTGCTACCAGAATCCATTGTTGATGGCCGCTCCTCCCTAAATCCACTCCATCGCCACACCGTTGTCACGCGAAATGCACATGCTATCAGGTATCATATGACTGGATGAGAAAAACACCCGTCACAATCGCGTTGTGCGGTGCGCTGCTTGCGGCGTGCGGTGTCGGTGTCCCTGCCGCGCTTACGCCTGCTGCTACCGCTGCGCCTGTTCCCCCTGCGATCCGAGCCGTCCCCGCTGCCGCTCCTGCCACACTTGCCGCTTCTGTCGCTACAACCGCATCCGCATCCGCCACCGCTGCCCCTGCCGCAGGCCAGCCAGGGCGCGTCGTCCTCATCCTTGCCCCGTACCTCGGCTGGGACGACATCACCCCGACCTCGACGCCTGTCATCTGGTCGCTCGCCGAGACGGGCGCAGTCGGTGCGACTAACATGCGCAGCAGGGCGAGGCAGGCGGGGGAGAAGGGGTCGCCCACTGAGAGCGCGCTCTCGATCTCGGCGGGCTCATGGGCGGTCCAGCACTCGACGGCTTCTGCTGCGTTCTCGGCAAGCGAGCGCTATGAGGTCGGTACCGCTGCCGAGGCGTTCCAACGCACCACCGGAGAGGAGGCCGGGGACAACAAGATAGTCTTTCTTGGCATGCCGATGACGCAGCGCTTAAACGATAAGCGTGCGTTCGGAGCCTCTTTGGGGACGCTCGGCCAGGCGGTGGTAGACGCGGGGGGGGTGACCGCCGCAATCGGGAATGCCGATGTCGGCTATGTGACCAGCGAGCAGCGGAAGGTGCGGCCTGCTGCGCTTGCGGCGATGGACAGCGCCGGGCTGGTGATGGCCGGCGACATCTCGGCGGGCCTGCTTCACAAGAACCCGGATGCCCCATTTGGCATCGAGACCGATCTTGAGAGGTTCGAACTGGAGCTCAAAAACGTTGCTGAGGTGCTGTCGCAGTCAAATGGGCCAGGGCTTGTCGTCCTTGATGTCGGCGATCTCTATCGGGCGATGTGGTTTCGCAGTCAAGTTGCCGAGTCGATCTACGAGGACCATCATGCGCGGGCGCTTACCTCGCTCGACAAGGTGGCGGGGCTCGCACGTCGAGAGTTCCCTGATGCGACCGTGATAGTAGTATCGCAGTCGTTGGTTGATCCTGAGGCGGGTAGCATTGAGGGGCTTGGGCCGATCATCGTTTCCGGCGAGGGCTTCTCGGGCTATGTGACCTCGAACTCGACGCAGCGGGCGGGGCTTGTCACGAACCTTGACGTGACCGCCACGGTGCTTGATGTCTTTGGCCTGCAGCGACCGGTGCAGGTGCTTGGCAGCCCGATGCGTGTCGACCGGTCCTCGGCGGTCCTGCCGGATCGGATAGACGTACTCAGCCAGATGAATGACGCTGCGCTTGCCGTTGACACGGCGAAGCCTGGGGTTGTGAGCATATTCGTTGCGAGCACGGTCCTTGCGCTGGCGCTTTCGGCGCTTGCGCTGTTGCGCTCCGATGCCTGGGGCGATCGCCTGTGGACTGGGTGGACGACGGCGCTCAAAGCCGTCCTCTTGTTTTTACTTGCGGTACCGGTCTCCTCCTGGGTCATGTTCATAATCGTCCCAAGGCCAAGGGCCCCTGAAGTGGCGGTGGCAGCACTGCTCGGGGTCTCCGCCGTCGTTTGGTGCGGCCTGTTGTTGCTGTGGCGCACCACCTCTATGCGTATTCCGGTTGCTGCAGCCTGTCTTGCCACCGTAGCGGTACTCGCTGTCGACCAGGTTTTTGGCGCGCCGGCCTCGTTCACCAACTTCTTTGGATACTCGCCCCTTCTGGGTGCCCGTTTTTATGGCATGGGCAATGAGGCGGCTGCGATAATGTTTGGCGCGGCGGTCGTCGGTTTTGCGATGCTTGTCGATGAATGGCCGGATACGAAGGCGGCACGCCTTGCCAAGCGCATCGGTCTTCCGTTGCTCGGCATCCTCGTTGTCGTCTCCGCAGCGGCCCCGTTTCTCGGGGCGAACGTCGCGGTAGCAGCTTGGGGGCTTGTAGGCTTTGGCCTTGCGTATATGCTGATGAACGGTCGGCGGTTCTCCTGGAGACTCCTTGTCGGGCTGTTTTTTGCCGTTGCAGCTGTGATCATGGTCTTTGCGGCCATTGACATCTTTGGAAGTGGGGCGCAAACGCACCTGGGGCGTGCGATCCTAAGCGCGGTCGATGGTGGCTTTGACGAGCTCTGGACCATAGTCACACGCAAAGCCGAGATGAACATACGTGTCCTCACGCGGACGAACTGGTCATACATCCTTATCGCGACACTGGCGTTCCTTTGCCTAATGCGCTGGCGTCCACGGGGCGATTTTGCGGACACGCTTGCCGATAACCCTGCGTTCTCCCACGCGATCACCGTCCTGCTCGTTGCGGGTGCCGTTGCGTACTTTACCGAGGACTCGGGCATCGTTATCCCGGCGCTTGAGTTCTTCTATCTTGGAGTGGGGATCGCGTGGCTGATGTTGTTGCGCCAGGGTCGCATGAGACATCTCGCCAGCCAGGATCAGATGAGAATCGAGGATACCTTTTGAGTGGCTTACCTAACGACATGCTGAGTGGCCTGCTGAGCGGCTTGTTTGACATTGCGCTCGCACTGGTGCTGGGCGTGATGTTTCCCATGGCCGGGATGGCCGCCCTCGTCAAATCGCTTCGAACCAGGCCGACCGAGGAGAACTATCGTGGCCGACCGGTCTTTGCGGGGCTCGGGATCGTGTGGGTTCTTTGGGCGGGCGGGGCGTTTCTTGCGAACACCCTTTGCGGGCTGGTGGGGCGAGGGTTGCCGAGCATGCTGCTCGTCCTTGCGTTTCCCGGGCTGTTTGCGGTCGTGGTCTTTGCACTTGGGCTTATCGACGACGTGTATGGGGTCGACGACGAGAAGGGGTTCCGCGGCCACCTGGGGGCGATCCTCGAGGGGCGCATGACAACCGGTGGGTTGAAGCTCTTAGGCATCTCGTTCGCCTCATATGTGATGGCCCTTGTTGTTTTGCAGTCCATCCGCGGGGAGACCGGGCTGATGCCCTATCTTGCAGCTATTCCGGCTGGCATGGTCATTGCGCTCTCTGCCAACTTTGTGAACCTGTGCGATTTGAGGCCCGGGAGGGCGCTCAAAGTCTATCTGCTTGTTGCATTCTTTGGCGTATTAAGCACGGTGCTGGCGTTTGGGATCGCATCGCAGTTCCGTGGCCTCAGTCCCAGGTTCTGGGCGGATGTGGTTGCCCTTACCATGTTTGCGATAGGGCCTGTCCTGGCCGTTTGGCGCTACGATCTTGGCGAGCGTGGCATGCTGGGCGACGCTGGTTCCAATGCCGCCGGCGCAGTGGCGGGGATGCTTTTGGTCATCGGTCTGCCTCTCTGGGCGACGATTGTCCTTGCGGTGCTTTTGCTCGTGCTTAACGTGTTGAGCGAACGGGTCTCATTCTCGCAGGTGATTGAGAACACACCTCTTCTTGATCGTATCGACCAAACGGGAAGGGCCCTGCGCAAAAAGTAGTATCTTGGATGTGTGCATGGACGTGTGCATGGACGTGTGGAATTGACAGGCGGTCTTACTTCAAGGCAGAGGGCGGCGAAGGCTCAATGACCAAGCATATCTTTGTTACCGGCGGTGTTGTCTCCTCACTCGGGAAAGGCATAACAGCGGCCTCTCTCGGCAGGCTCCTTAAGTCTCGGGGCCTCACAGTGACCATTCAAAAACTCGACCCGTACCTCAACGTCGATCCGGGTACGATGAGCCCGTTCCAGCACGGGGAGGTCTTTGTCACCGACGACGGTGGGGAGACCGACCTCGACCTCGGCCACTATGAGCGGTTTATCGACGAGTCGCTCTCGAAGGACTCCAATGTCACCGCAGGCTTCATCTACCAGACGCTTATCGGGCGTGAGCGGCGCGGGGACT
This sequence comes from Coriobacteriia bacterium, assembly GCA_009779675.1. Classification (GTDB taxonomy): domain Bacteria; phylum Actinomycetota; class Coriobacteriia; order Anaerosomatales; family PHET01; genus WRDS01. The sequence goes on along the minus strand of WRDS01000014.1, from coordinate 21,372 downwards.
TCCTGGGCGGGACCGTGCAGGTCATCCCGCATGTCACCAATGAGATCAAAGAGCGTATCAACCGGCTTGCCGAGCAGACCGAGCCGGATGTGATCATCACCGAGGTGGGCGGTACCGTCGGCGACATCGAGTCGTTGCCGTTCTTAGAGGCGATCCGCCAGATGCGCAAGGACAAGGGCAGGGACAACGTCTGCTACATCCACGTGACGCTCGTTCCGTATATCGCTGCCTCAAGCGAGCTCAAGACAAAGCCCACGCAGCATTCGGTCAAGGAGCTGCGCTCGATAGGGATCACCCCCGATTTTATCGTCTGCCGCTGCGACAGGCCCATTGATGCCTCCATCCGTCGGAAGATCGCCCTGTTCTGCGATGTCGATACCAAGGCGGTTGTCTCTGCCATGGACGCACGGTCGATCTATGAGGTGCCCGACAACCTCCGGGCACAGCAGTTCGACGAGATGGTCATCGGCAGGCTCCAGCTTGAGTGCGGCCCTCCTGATATGACGCAGTGGGACGCCTTTGTGGCGCACTCGGTCGCGCTGCCTGACGAGGTGAACATCGGGCTGGTAGGCAAGTATGTGCAGCTACCGGATGCGTATCTCTCGGTGAACGAGGCCCTTGACCACGCGGGGATATTCCATAACCACAAGGTCAGGGTCCAATGGGTCGATGCCGAGTCGATCACCCCCGAAGAGGTCGATCAGGTCCTTTCCGTCATGGACGGGATACTCGTTCCCGGGGGGTTTGGCATACGCGGGATCGAGGGGAAGATACGCGCCGCCCGTTATGCGCGGGAAAAAAAGGTCCCGTACTTTGGGATATGCCTGGGGATGCAGGTCGCCGTTGCCGAGTTCGCACGCCACATGGCGGGGCTTGAGGGGGCGAACTCCAGCGAGTTCGACCTCGGCACAGAGCACGCTGTCATCGATCTCATGGGGGATCAGCACGACCTTGCCGAGATGGGCGGCACCATGCGGCTCGGCGCGTATCCCTGCCGTGTGACCGAGGGGACAAAGGGCTGGGCGGCATATGGCGAAGAGGTGATCTACGAGCGGCATCGGCATCGCTACGAGGTGAACAACGCCTATCGGGAGCGCCTTGTAGAGGCGGGGCTCGTTATAAGCGGGCTCTCGCCGGATGGTCGGCTGGTCGAGATGATAGAGATCGACGACCATCCATGGTTTATCGGCAACCAGGGCCACCCCGAGTTCAAAAGCCGCCCGACGCGGCCCGCCCCGCTGTTCCGCGATTTCGTGGGCGCGGCGGTGGCGTTCAAAAACGAGCGAGGAACAGCTTGATGCCGTCTGTCCAGGGAGTGATGCTGTCTGTCCAGGCAGACAGGCTGCTTGGAGCTTTTTTAGACCTTGTGCGTATCGATAGTCCCTCGGGAGAGGAGGCAAAAGCCGCCGCCTGGTGTGCCGAGGCGCTTGCGGCGACCGGCTGCACCGTCCGGTTTGACGATGCCGCTGCAGGAACGGGCTCGGACACCGGCAACCTTATCGCCGAGCTTGCGGGGTCGCTTCCCGGGGTGCTTGTCCTCGCTGCGCACCTTGACACCGTCATGCCCGGTCGTGGGATCGAGCCTGTGGTGGAGGATGGCGTCGTCTTCTCGGCGGGGGAGACCGTTTTGGGTGCCGATGACAAAGCGGGGCTTGCTGTGGCGATCGAGTGCGTTCGGTGTTTAAGCGAGTCCGGCCAGCCGCACCCGACCGTCCGCTGTGTTTTCACGGTGCAGGAGGAGACCGGCCTTAAGGGGGCGAAAGCGCTTGCGCCGGAGGATGTCGCAGGCAGCCTGTGCCTTGTGCTCGATGCGGCCGGGCCTCTCGGCGGGGTGGTTATCGGCGCGCCGACCCACTATACCTTCAGGGCCCGGTTCACTGGCCGAGCAGCCCATGCCGGAGTGGCGCCCGAAGAGGGGATATCCGCCATCTTGATGGCGTCTGATGCCATTGCGCGCATGCGCCAGAGTCGGATCGATGAGAGGACGACGGCGAACGTCGGCACGATCACCGGTGGAGTGGCCGACAATGTGGTGCCCGCGTCTGCCGAGGTCACCGGCGAGTGCAGGTCGCTTGACCGCTCAGCCGTCGATAGGTTGCAGCAGGAGATGGATGCGGCGATGCACGCGGCGGCTCGGCGGGCCCAAGGAGAGGCGCACGTCGATTGGAGGATCGAGTACGAGGGCTTCGAGGTCGCCGAGGACGCGCAGGCCGTCCGGTGGGTAGAAGCCGCCTGCGCAGATGTCGGGGTTGAGATGCGCCTGCTCAAGACCGGGGGCGGCAGCGATGCGAACGTCTTTTCAAAGCTCGGTGTCCCTACGTTGGCGCTTGCTTGCGGGATGGAGGGCGTGCACGGGACAGGCGAGCACATTGCCGTTGCCGATATGGTTGCGCTCGCGACGCTTTGCATAGCTGCGGCGCGTCAGGTGGCTGAAGGGTGAGGCTTGTCTGGGGCACGGTGCTCGCGGTCACCGGTGGGCGTGCGGGTATCCAGCATCTGCGTGTTGCAGTCGATGTCGGCGGGCACGCTGCCGTTTGCTACAGCCAGCTCACGGGGGTTTGCTCGGCAGGCGACCGTGTCCTGCTCAACACGACCGCGGTCGACCTTGCGCTCGGCACGGGTGGCGTGCACTTCGTCGTGACCCGAGTGCCAGGCGCAAGCAGCACGCACGACGCAGGCTCGGCGTGTCTGAAAGAGGAGCAGCCGCAGGGGGATGTGTTGGCGGATCCCAGCGGTGGCCACATCATGAAGCTTCGCTATACCCCGCTGCAGCGCGATGTCGTCTCGGTTGAAGCGCCCGAGTCGCCTCACCACGAGGCTATGGCCCGGGCGGTCTCGGCGGACGGGCTTCCGGTCGTCTGCTGTGGCCTGCACAGCCAGGTCCCGCTCGTGGCAGCTGCGGTCAAGCGGGCGGATCCAGCCCTGCGGGTCGTATACTGCATGACGGATCAGGCTGCGCTTGCCCTGGCGTTCTCAGAGATCGTCGCCTCGGCGCTTGAGGCCGGCCTGATCGACGCTACGGTTACGTGCGGGCAGGCTTTTGGTGGAGGGATCGAAGCGGTCACAACGCACTCCGGCCTGTTGGCAGCCCGCCATGTGCTTGCCGCGGACGTGGCGATCGTAGCGATCGGGCCGGGGGTGGTCGGGACAGCGACGCCATTCGGCCATGGCGGGGTTGCCCAGGGAGAGGCGATCAATGCCGCCGCGAGCGTCTCTGGCCTGCCGATCGCCTGTCTGCGGCTGTCGTTTGCCGATACCCGCGAGCGGCACCGGGGCGTGAGCCACCATACGCTCACGGCGCTCACGCGTGTTGCGATGGCCCATGCGATCGTCGCCGTCCCTTCGCTTGAGGAGGAACAGTCCCGTGCCGTTTACGCGGCTCTTCTCGGCGAGGATATCCCGGCAAGCCACGAGATCGTGGCCTCGGCAGAGGGCACGATCACGCCGCCGCCGCTTCATGGGCTTACGGTCACCACGATGGGGCGGGGGCCAGACCAGAACCCGGCGTTCTTCTCGGCAGCGTTTGCTGCAGGCGATGTTGCATCAAGGTTGGCACTCGGCACCCTTGACTGACTCTTTGCGGGGTTCGATACTGCAAGGGTATCGTGCAAATTGCATGTTTATGCGTTACCGGTGCCGCTCATAGAAGGGGAGGAGTAGCTCGTGATCATCGGAGTACCCAAGGAGATCAAGAACAACGAGTTTCGTGTGGGCATGACGCCCGGCGGAGTCAAGGAGTTCGTTGCCCATGGCCATCAGGTGCTTGTCGAGGCCTCCGCAGGCGCAGGCTCCTCGTTCACGGACGCCGAGTACGCGACGGTCGGGGCTGAGCTGTTGTCAAGTGCCGAGGAGGTATTCGCACGCGCCGATATGATTGTGAAGGTCAAGGAGCCGCAAGCGCCAGAGATCGCCATGTTGCGCGAGGGACAGATCCTGTACACGTACCTCCACCTGGCACCAGACCTTCCGCAGACCGAGGGTCTTCTGTCCTCTGGCGTGATCGGCATCGCATACGAGACGGTCGAGTTGCCCGACCGCACACTGCCCCTGCTGGCCCCGATGTCAGAGGTTGCCGGTCGCATGGCTGCCCAGGTCGGGGCAGCATATCTTCAGAAGCCCAACGGAGGGTGTGGGGCGTTGATGGGCGGTATCCCGGGCGTATTGCCGGCGAAGGTGATCGTGCTCGGCGCTGGAGTCGTAGGGACAAACGCCGCGTACGTCGCTATGGGAATGGGTGCCGATGTTACGGTCATGGATGTCAGCCTTGAGCGCCTACGCCACCTTGATGAGATATGGGGCAACCGGATCCGCACGTGTTATTCCAGCCGCCATAACATCGAGGAGATGCTCTTCAACGTCGACCTGGTGATCGGTGCCGTGCTGCTGCCGGGCGCAAAGACGCCGTGGCTCATCACAAGGGAGATGCTTCCCGGCATGAAGCCGGGTGCGGTTGTTGTCGATGTCTCGGTGGACCAGGGTGGCTGCATCGAGACCACGAAGCCAACGACGCATGCCGACCCGGTGTATTTCGTCGAGGAAGTCTTGCACTACGGGGTCGCAAACATGCCTGGCGCGGTTCCAAAGACGTCAACGCTTGGGCTCACGAATGCAACGCTGCGCCACGGCCTTGCGCTTGCCGATAAGGGCTGGAAGCAGGCGGCAATAGACGATGCGGCGCTTGCCAAGGGCATCAATGTGCTTGAGGGCAAGCTGGTCTATGAGCCGGTAGCCGAGGCGCATGGAATGGAGTACACGCCCCTGGAGCCCCTGCTTGGGCTGTGAGGCCGCCCTGGGTTGTGAGATCGGCAATCGACGACTACCTCGCCTATCTTGCCATAGAGCGTGGTGCGTCAAACAACACAATAAAGGCTTATGGGCGCGATCTTTCCGAGTACGCGGGCTTTCTCGGCGAGCGCGGCCTGTTCGAGCCTGACCGCATCCTGCGCGAGGATGTCACGGCGTTTGTTGCGACCCTCAGGGAAAGGGAGCTTGCCCCCTCGTCGGTCGAGCGGAAGGTAGCGGCGGTCAAGGGGTTCCACAAGTTCCTTGTGCGCGAGGGGCTGACCGACAACCACCCGACCTCTCGGCTGCCGCTTCCTAAGACCCCGGATCGGCTGCCTGATGTGATCTCGATCGCCGAGGCGGACGAGCTGCTGTCCCAGCCCTTCGCGGATGGGCCGCTCGGCATGCGCGACCGGGCGATCCTCGAGGTGCTGTATGGCTGTGGGCTACGGGTGAGTGAGCTCATCGGGATCGATTGCGCAGATATCGATGCCGAGAAGGGCTCCTTGCGCGTTATGGGGAAGGGCGACAAGGAGCGCGTGGTCCCGATCGGCGGGATGGCTGCCCATGCGATGCAGGCATACCTCTCCTCGGCGAGGTCTTTGCTGCGCGTCAAGCGCACTGTTGCGACCTCTTCTGCGGTTTTTTTGAATGTCCGAGGCGGGCGGTTGTCTCGGCAGGCGATTTTCCGGATAGTCCGCACGTACGGTGGGCGTGTCGGCCTTGACGGCCTTCATCCGCACACCTTGCGGCACTCGTTTGCGACCCACCTGCTTGAGGGAGGGGCCGACTTGCGGGTGCTGCAGGAGCTGCTGGGCCATGCGGATATCGTCACGACGCAGGTGTACACCCATGTCGACCGTGCGCACATCCGCGAGGAGTACCTGAGCACACATCCGCGTGCCCGCATGCGGTGACTTGCAGGAGGTAGGTGAGGGCTTATGGCGAGGGGCATACAGCTTAAGGATGTTGCTTCGGCTGCCGGGTGGTCGCTTTCATGGGCGGCTGGCGTGGGTCTGGGCGTTGTAGCAGGCGCGTTTCTCACGGTAACCAGCGGCGAGGCGGCTCCTGGGGCGGCATCGCTTGGCGGGCTGGGGCTGCTCAAGTTGCCGCTTGCGGCAGCGGCAGCGGCTTTCGCGGTTCTGTTTGTGGCCAAGCTCGTCGTGTCGGTCTTCCGTAGGAAGGAATGACGCGCTATTCTGCCTGGGGTTAGGTGCCAGGCTGATGTTTCGAGCTTAAGCGTTGCCCAAGTGCCTTGGGCACTACAAAGGCTGAGAACCAAGGGTGCAACCGAAGGAGGGCGAGGGCTAACATGTCTATAAAAGAAGTCGCAGAAACCGCTCTAACAGCGGTAGGAGCAGTAGAGAACCCAGCTCTGATGCTCACGGCGATCCCCCTATGCCTGTCGTTGGCTCACTTTGGAAGGATGCGCCACTCTGCTCGGCGCATACGCGACACGGACTTTGCGGATCCGGCAGAGCGTGACTCGGCGGTCAAATCGTGGATAAGGACATACGCCAAAGGGCGGACGATCCTCGATTACGCATTCGGCATGGTACTTCTTGCCTGTTGCTGAGGGTCGCATGATGGGAATGGGATCGTATCCTTCATTCTCGGCGTTGTGGTTATAGGTCTCATGACGGAAGTCCGTCACCGTGCGCACGGGCGGGCGAATGATTATGCGAGCCTGTTTATTGGCGGGGATCCGAGGGTGCTCGTTGACCACAGTTGGCAGCATACTGACAAGTAGCCAGAAAAGCCGAGGCGAGGGGAGGGGGCGATGTGCAGTCCGCTCCCCTCGTTGGCGTTTTATGCAGGTGGATGCTGGGCGGCTCCAGCCTTTTCGCCGTCAGCCTGTGCGCCATCAGCTTGCTCCAGGGTCACCGCCAGCGCCATCGCCCGTTTTGCTCGGCGTCTTCTGAGGACGGTGCGGATCAATAGCCAAGCGAGCAACCCGATTGTGATCAGCGGGGTGAGGGAGATAAGCAGGGTGATAAGGACCTTCATGATCGATGCTGCCCCCTGAAGGCCTATGGCGATCGCATCGATAAAGCCCCATCCGCTATCGTTAGGACGGATGATGCCGCCGGGCTTCGAGAGATGAACCCTAATGGTTGCGCGCTCCACCTGGCGGTCAAGGTAGTTGATCCGCGCCTGCATGGACTCGATCTCACCACGTACCCGTGTAAGCTCGCGCTCTATCTCAAGCAGATCGGAGATCTTGCCCGCCTTGTCGAAGAAGCTGAGAAGCCGGGTCTCCTCGGCTTTAAGGTTGCGGATCCTTGCCGAGGTGTCCACGTACTCCTCGCTCACGTCATCTGCGGAGGTATCCCAAGAGACGACTGTGCCCAGCTTAAAGAGGTCTGAGGTGAGGGCATCGAGCTTTGCTTGAGGCACCCGCAAGGTCACATGCGCATCATCCAAGCTCTGTCGAGCCTCTGCGCCCTGGCTGCTTGCGCCCGTGTTTTTGGCTTGAAGCTCGGTGATCTCGGCATCATGGGCCTTTGCGGTATTTTGCAGCCGCTCAAGGGCTTCGTCGACGTTTTTGACCTCAAGGCCAAGGGATGCGACGCGGATCATCATCGACTCTGTGCGGGGTGCATCCTGTGGCGCGCTGCCAGCTGTCGACTTCTCAGCGGATGCCTGATCCGAAGCGCTCGCGAAACTCTGTGGCGCGATTTCTGATAGGGCCTGCTGGTTTGCATTGCCATCGCCAGGCAGGTAGTCGGTGTCAGTTGTGATCGCTCGGACAGTATCCTCGAATGGTTCTTGGGAACTGCATCCGGACAGGAGCGCGGCGGCCAGGATGGATGCAATCACCGCACCTACGACCATGAGGTGAGACCATCTCTGCTTTCGGGCAAGCATGGGATCCTCCATTCGTTGTCGATCACTGATGCGGAACTGTCGATTCACTGATACGGGGTCATGGGGTGCAGGGTCGTGTTGTCTAGGGCGGCGGTGCGGACTGTGGCGCGAACGCGAAACACCCCCAGCCCAAACTGACTGAGGGTGCCGACATAGCAAAAAACAAGGCTGCATTTGCGCCTGGTTGCTGCAGGGTACTGCGCTTGCTGCGGATTACTGCGTTTACAGCGGCTACGCGTTGTCCTCGTGCTTTTTCAACTGCTTGGCTGCGTAAACCCCAAGAGCGATGCCAAGCGCTGCGACCACGAAGAAAGCAAGTGCGAGTGTCCACGCGATAGACGCTGCCCAATTGTACGTCATGCGGTCGTTCCCCTCCGGTTGATGTGATAGTCAAGTCCAATTCTACCCCGATGACTTCGCTTACGGCAACCAAGCCTTTTTGCTCGGCAAATATCAGACGAACTAATGCGTTTTATGGTTCACCGCCCAGTCAATTGTGGAGAGGAATTCACATGTCGTGAGGCCCAGTGAACGGTCGACAGTGGCAAGCAGGTCACATGAAGTGTCATGAAGGGGAATAAAATCCCATAAAAGGGTTGCATCGTGGGATTTGGTGGGATAGACTTCGAACACGACTTCATACCTCGTAGTCGCTCGGTATAGGTTTGCGGAAAAGAAAGGGGGCATGTGACCGTGTTTCTCGGCGAGTACCAGCACACGTTGGACGCCAAGGGACGCGTTTCGCTGCCGTCCAAGTTCCGCAGCCAGATCGCTGGGCACGTCAAGGTCACCAAGGGGCTCAATGGGTGCCTTTATGTCTATACGGCCGATGAGTACGAGTCATTTGTCGGGAAGCTTGTCGAGGGCGACGATTTTAATGCGAGCAAACGTGAGCTGAGGCTCTTTTTCACATCCGGTACGCATGAGACCGAGCTTGACAAGCCCGGGCGCATTTCGTTGCCGGGGTATCTGAGGGACTACGCAAGGCTCGATAAGGACGTGGTTGTGATAGGTAACGGCAACCGCATCGAGATATGGGACTCGGTGGCATGGAGCGAGTACAACTCGGCCACGGTTTCCCGCGTAGAGGACCTTGCCCAGGAGCTGGCCAGCGCCGGTCTCCTGTAGAGGGTTGGCAGGGATTGAAGGTTGGCAGGGATTGAAAATGGAATACCGGCACACCCCAGTTTTGTTGGCCGAGGTCACGCAGCACTTATCGCCGCACCCAGGGTCCATAGTCGTTGATTGCACCTTAGGCGGGGCAGGACACGCGAAACATCTTGCAGAAGCTATCGCTCCCACAGGGATCCTAGTGGGAATCGACCAAGACGATTCAGCAATAGAAGCAGCAACAATCACACTACGCCTCGGCCAACAAATGTCTAATCGGACTACGCAATCCGCTCGGATCGCGCCGCTGACTGCGCTGCTTAAAGGGAATTTTGGAGACCTTGACGCGCTGCTCGGCCAGGCACGCATCCCGTATGCGGATGCAGTCCTGTTCGATCTTGGTGTCTCCTCGCACCACATAGATGTGCCCGATCGGGGCTTCTCGTTTAAGCAAGACGCCCCGTTGGACATGCGGATGGACCCGGGTAATCAGACTCTAACCGCAGCTGAGGTCATAGCAGCATACGACGAAGCAGACCTCGCCCGGATCTTCCGTGACTATGGAGAGGAGCGTTGGGCATCGCGGATCGCGGCGTTTATTGTGCGCTCGCGCAGACGCACCCCCATCGCCCGCACCGAGGAGCTGGTCTCGGTCGTGAAGGCGGCCATCCCGGCATCTGCAAGGCGCACGGGGGGCCATCCCGCCAGGCGGGTGTTCCAGGCGCTTCGCATCGAGGTCAACGACGAGCTCGGCGTCTTAGCGCGTGGGCTGGCCTCGGCCATCAGGTGGCTTGCCCCCGGAGGCCGGGTGGCAGTGATCAGCTACCACTCCCTTGAGGACCGCTTGGCAAAGGGCGCGTTTACAGAGGGGGCGAGGGGGTGCATATGCCCGCCGGGCCTTCCGGTGTGCGCATGTGGGGAAAGGCCGGTGCTTCGGATCTTGACGCGGCGGGCGATAGTGCCCACTGCTGACGAGATCGCACGCAATCCCAGGGCACGCAGCGCAAAGCTCCGTGTCGCCGAGAAACTGTAAGACGAAGGCTTGTCAGACGGCAGGACGAAAGCGCGCCGAGCGGCAGGACGAAAGCGCGTCGGCACCATGGGCGCTTTGATTTGACTTCGATGTAAGGCTTATGACCTTGGGTTACCTAGGATCTTGATTCGAGAGGTGGTGTGAGATGGGTCTTCCTGCACCTAAGAGTGAGCGCGAGGTATCTGCTCCTGCGCGCAAGAATATCAGGCTCGTCCCGCCAAAACCTCGTAAAGCGGGAGCAAGAGCGGGAGCAAGTAGAGGCACAGCCAAAAGGACAAGCACGCGGGCCCCGAAAGAGACGCGTGCTCAGCAAAAGGCCATGCTCCGGTACTCCTGCGTGATCGCGCTGCTCATGTGCGTGCTTGCCTCGCTCGGCATGGGGCGGATATGGGTCTCGGTACAAGCGACCCAGACCGCGCAGGAGGCGGGCAAGCTCAGGGTCGCCATTGAAAGCGAGCGCTACACGGGCGAGATGCTTGAGGTGAAGCAGAGCGTGCTTGGCTCGCCTGCCCGGATCCGTGCGGTTGCTGCTCAAACCATGGATCTCGTGCCCGCAACACACGTCACCTACCTCGACATGAAAGATCAAGCGCCGCAGGTTGCCGCCGGGTCTTTAGAGGCGACAGGCGTGCTCACTGGAGCGCAAACGCTGGCGGAAAACACGGATGCTACTTCGGCTGGCCTGCAAAATGGGGGCAGGCTCAAGAATGCACTGGCAAGTTTGGCGAGGCTGACGGCTGGCGAGGCGCAGATCCTGTTGGTTGGCGATGTCGGCATCGCGCAGGCAAAATAACAGGCACCCTAAAAACGGGAGCCGTAGCAGGCGTTGCGATGGGCGTCGCAGCGGACGGCGGCGATTGGGTGGCAACGCTCGGCACCTGCTTCTTTTATGCCTTTTCTGCCTCTGCTTCTTAGGCATTGGCATCAGACTCGTCTGGATACAGACCGTTAAGGCCGCCGAATATTCCGAAAAGGCAACCAATCAGCGTCTGGTCAAAGTAGAGACACCGGCTCGCCGAGGGACTATCTATGACCGCGAGGGGGAGCCGCTTGCGATCAGTGTGGAGGCAAAGACGGTCTTTGTCGCCCCGAATCAGATCAGCGACAAGCAGGGTACCGCACGTGCGCTTGCAGAGGCCCTCGGCGGAAATGAGGAGCAGTACTTAGAGAAGCTGCAGAAGAACAGCGGCTTTGAGTATGTGGCACGAAGGGTGGACGCGGACAGGGCTGCGGCTTTAGAGGAACTCGGGCTGGTCGGTGTCGGCTTTGAAAGCGACTATCGCAGGGTGTATCCCTCCGGTGATCTTGCTGGTGAGGTTCTCGGTTTTGTCGGCGTTGACCGCAAAGGGCTTGCGGGCATCGAGCTGTACTACGATGAGGTGCTGCGTGGCACACCTGGTTTTATGTGGAGCGAGCGGGATCCGCGGGGGCGCAAGGGGCAATCGATCCCAAGCGGCGTGCAAAAGGAGAAAATGCCTGTTCACGGGCGCGATATTATCCTGACCATCGACAAGGACATACAGTACGAGGCGCAGCTTCAGCTGGCCGAGACCGTCAAGAAGCATAAGGCAAAAGGCGGTTCTGTCGTAATCATGAACCCAAAGACCGGTGAGGTGTATGCGATCGCCTCGACACCGTTTTTCGATCCCAATGACTACAGTAAGACCACCGATGATGCGATCCGCAACAAGGCGATAAGCGACGCGTATGAGCCGGGTTCGACCATGAAGACGCTTACGGCGGCTGCGGTCATTGACAAGGGGCTCTTCACGCCGTCATCGGTCTTCAGGCTGCCGCCGACCATCAAGGTGGGCGATCGCACCATCCATGAGGCGCACGGTCGTAAGGCGGTGGACTGGACGCTCACCAAGATCGTCACGAACTCAAGCAACGTCGGCACCGTGAAGCTGGGTATCGCGCTTGGGGTAGAGGGTCTTTACCAGGCACTCACCGGCTTTGGGCTCGGCGAGAAGACCGGAATCGACTTTCCTGGCGAGGCAAAGGGCTGGCTGCCCTCGCCCGACCAATGGTCGCAGTCCTCCATCGGCAACATCCCCTTCGGGCAGGGCGTGTCGGTTACACCCCTTCAGCTTTCCCGGGCGGTCTCCGGGGTTGCCAACAAAGGCGAGATGCCGATGCCGCACTTCCTTGCAGATATCCCCTCGGACAATGACTCTGACACAGGCGCTGAGGCGGGTGTCAGAACAGAGTGGCCTCTTACGCGGGTCGTCTCAGCGGAGACCGCCGAGCAGGTCACCCAGATACTTACCGAGGTCATTACCGAAGGGACCGGGTCAGACGCTGCGGTTCCCGGCTATGTGGTGGCCGGCAAGACAGGCACAGCCCAGGTCGCCCTGCCCAAGGGCAGGGGATATGCTGAGGGCAAATACGTCGGCTCGTTCATCGGCTATCTGCCTGCCGAGGACCCGCAGGTGCTTGTGTGCGTCACGATTGACGAGCCCTCTGCCGGCTATTACGGCGGGGTGGTCGCCGCGCCTCTCTTCTCGTCGCTTTCACGTTACACAGTAGAGCACCTTGAGATCGCGCCTGGTGGTAAAATCACCAATTGATGTCGGGAAAACTTGTGACTTACAAACTAGCTGAACTGCTCACCAAGGGAGAGTACCCGGAGAGCCTGGCGAATCTTCGGGTGGCGGGCGTTGCCTTTCGTTCAGATCTGGTGACCGAGGGCGATGCCTTTTTCTGTATCCGCGGCTTTTTGCGGGATGGCCATGATTTCGCTGAGGACGCCCGAGCACGTGGTGCCTCGGTGCTTTTTGTGGAGCGGCCTCTCTCGGTCGGATTGCCCCAGGTCGTAGTGGATGATTCCCGAGCAGCACTTGCACGCTTTGCCGCAGCGTTTCACGGCCAGCCGAGCAAGGCGCTTGACGTGATCGGCATCACCGGCACCAACGGTAAGACCACGTCGGCCTATCTGGTGGAGAACATTGCGCGGACCGCGGGGAGGGTCACGGGGATGGTCGGCACGGTGGAGACCCGCATTGGGAATGAGCGGGTGGCCTCTGTCCATACCACCCCGGAATCCGCTGAACTCCAGGGCCTGCTTGCGCGCATGCGCGGGGCAGGCGTGCAGGTATGCGCGATGGAGGTCTCGAGCCACGCTATTGACCTGCATCGGGTGGATGCGGTGGACTTCGCCGTGGTGGCGCTGACGAACCTCACGCAGGATCACCTTGACTACCACCATACCATAGAGGAGTACGCCTCGGTGAAGCGGCGTCTGTTCACCGAGATGGCTGTTGGTGCCCGCGTCATCAACATAGACGACTCTTTTGGGCGCGGGCTTGCCGAGAGGTTTACCGATGCGGTCACCGTGGGGTTTGCGCCTGATGCGCACGTGCAGGCGCTCGACTGCGTTACCGATGGCACGGGAGCCATGTTCGCGCTCAAGTCCCCTGAGGGCAGCATGCGCATGCGCCTTCCTTTGACCGGGGGCTTTAATGTGAGCAACGCGCTTGTCTCGGCAGGTTGCTCTTTGGCGGTCGGCATTCCCTTTGACGCGATCGTGTCTGGGCTTGAGAGCGCTCCTCAGGTGCCGGGTCGTTTGGAGCGCATCGAGTGTGGCCAGCCCTTTAATGTCGTTGTCGACTACGCGCATACGCCGGACTCGCTTGAGAAGGCTATTCTCACGCTGAAGCAGATCACCTGCGGCGATGTGATCGTCGTGTTTGGCTGTGGTGGCGACCGGGATCCGGCGAAACGTCCGATGATGGGGCATGTTGCCGCACGGTTTGCGGATCACACGGTGATAACGAGCGATAACCCGCGCAGTGAGAGCCCGGCCTCCATCATCTCGCAGATTGAGGACGGCATGCACGGCGGGGGGGCGTCATACGAGCTGGAGCCGGATCGCCGTTTGGCAGTAGAGAAAGCGGTAAGACGCGCAAAGCCTGGGGATGCCGTGCTTATTGCGGGCAAGGGGCACGAGGACTACCAGGTGTTTGCCGATCAGACCGTCCACTTCGACGACCGTGAGGTCGCACGGGAGGTGCTCGGCGCGTGCTGAGTGCATCGGTGCAAGAGATCGCAGCGGTCGTCTCCGGCGGGCTTTGCCCAGCGGACAGTGGCGTGCGTGTCACCGGGGTTGCCATCGACTCCCGCACGGTTGAGCCGGGCATGCTGTTCGTCGCCTTTCCAGGCGACCGGGCTGACGGCCATGATTTCATTGACGAGGCGGTGGACAAAGGGGCTGCGGCGGTCGTGTTCGCACGCAACCCTAGTGTCGGAGCGCCGTCGGGCCCGAGCGGCGGGGTACCGGGGCCTGGCAACGGGCTGGACGGCTCTGGCGGCGGGGTGTCAGCGGGGCTTGGCGGCGGGCGCTTGTGGACGATCGGGTCTGTGCCGACCATCAGGGTCCCGGATGGGAAGCGGGCCCTGCAGCAGCTTGCGGCATGGCATCGCAGCCGGCTGCCGGTCACAGTTGTCGGGGTCACCGGGTCTACGGGGAAGACAACGACAAAGGACATGCTTGCATCAGTGCTCGGCGTTCGGTTCAAAACAGTGGCAACCGAGCGGAACTTGAACAACGAGATCGGTGTGCCCCTTACCCTGCTTGCGGCAGCGGAGTACACCGACGTGATCGTCTGCGAGATGGGTATGCGGGGGGCGGGTCAGATCGCCGAGCTTGCCGACATCGCCCGTCCCGATATCGGTGTTATCACCAACGTCGGGACCAGTCACATAGGGCTTCTCGGCACGCAGGAGGCGATCGCAGACGCAAAAGGGGAGCTGGCGCGGGCGATCCCGCTCACTGGCAGCGTGCTCGTGAACGGGGACGACGGCTATGCAGCCGCGGTTGTCCGGGGCGCGCAGGCGCGCATCATAAGCTTCGGGCCCGGCGCGCATAATGATGTGCGGGCCGAGGACATCCGCCTCGACCGCTACGGGAGGGCATCATTCAGCCTGGCCTGCCGTGGTGTTAGGCGCGACGACGGCAGCGGGTGCGAGGCGGAGGCATGTGCGGTGACTCTGCCCATCGCCGGTAGGCACAACGTCTACAATGCGCTTGCGGCGGCTGCCGTGGGGCTGCAACTGGGGCTGACGTTCACAGAGATCGCCCAGGGGCTTGCTGCCACCCAGGTCACCGACATGCGCATGGAGGTGCTGCATAGCCCGAAAGGGGTTACCGTCATAAACGATGCCTATAATGCGAGCCCTCACTCGATGTCTGTAGCGATCATGGCGCTTATGGAGATGGAGGCCACAGGTCGGCGGTGTGCCGTCTTGGGGGATATGGCGGAACTAGGTGCGCATAGCAAGGATGCACATTTTGGGATCGGGGAGGACCTTGCCAAGCAAGGCATCGACCTGCTCGTGACCGTTGGGGAGCAGGCCCGGCATATAGTCGAGGGCGCACGCCAGGCCGGTCTTGACGGGTTACGCATCCACATGTTCGATGACCCTTGTGAGGCAGGCGGGTTTCTTGGCGAAGAGCTTAGGTCGGGAGATACTGTGTTAGTGAAGGCATCGCGGGTCATGGGTCTTGAGCGCATTGCAGAAAGGCTGGTGACACCGCGTGTTGAGTAGCCTGGCGATGTACCCCACCTACCAGGTGTTCGTGGCGATGACCATCTCGCTGGTGCTTACTGCGGTCCTCTTTCCGCTATGGATACGCCTGCTCCGTGCTGGGAACATTGGCCAGCAGGTGCGTGCTGATGGCCCCCAAGGGCACCTGATCAAACAGGGGACCCCCACGATGGGCGGGGTGTTGATCCTGCTCGTTGTCGCTGTGGTCTTTTTCATCATGCAGCTTTTTGTCATGCACCACGTCGGGCGACAGATAGTCCTCGTGGTTGTGGTGATGCTTGCATGCGGGGTCCTCGGCTTTATCGACGACTGGTCGAAGGTCTCGCGTGAACGGTCGCTTGGGCTTAAGCCGCGGGCAAAACTCATCTGGCAAGGCATTATCGCAATCGCCTTCTGCTTGCTTGCGGTGAACTGGGCGCATGTTCCGTCGTGGGTCCAGATCCCTCTCACCTCTACCAAGATCGATTTTGCTGCGCTCACGAGCACGCTTTCTATAGGCGGGCTGTCCATTGCGGTCCCCTGGCCGTATCTGGCGCTCGTTTTCACTATGGTCTCTGCCGAGAGCAACGCCGTCAACCTCACCGATGGGCTTGACGGGCTTGCGGCCGGCACGGTGACGATCGTTACCTTTGCCTATTCGGGTATTGCGTTTAAACAGGACTCGCTTGCAACGGCGCTGCTGGCCGCATCGATCGGAGGTGCATGTATCGGGTTCCTCTGGCACAACAGCTATCCTGCGGACATATTCATGGGCGATACGGGGTCTTTGGGCCTAGGCGCGGCGATTGCCGCACTTGCCGTGATCACAAAGACCGAGCTTTTGCTGGTGATCATCGGGGGGATCTACGTCATCGAGACGCTCTCGGTGATCGCGCAGGTGGGTTCTTATAAACTCACGGGCAAACGGGTCCTTCGTATGGCACCCATCCATCATCATTTCGAGATGCTCGGATGGTCGGAGACCAAAGTGATGGTCAGGTTCTGGATCATCACCGGTGTGATGGCGGGGCTTGGGTTCGCGATGTTCTTCTTCCAGGACGCAAGGCTATAGGGGTCGGCATGGCAGCAGCGGCGACAGCAGCAAGAGGAGCACCGGCGGCGGCAGCAGCAGTCGCACCGGTGTCCGCAGCGACAGCACCGCCAGTACCGGCAGGCGACATCCTCGTTATCGGCTTGGGAGAAAGTGGGCGTGCGGTTGCCGAGTACGTGCTCGGCAAGACCGACGGGCGGTTCGGCTCGGTGACGATTGTTGATGCGGCGGATACGCCGACACTTCGCGAGGCCGCAAAAAAGCTTGTCGCCCTTGGCGCACGGGTGTTTCTCGGCAGGTCAAGGATTGATGCGGGAGTCGTAGGCGCATCTGAAGCCGAAGGCGCGCTCGAAGCGACAGACGCACTCGAAGCCGACAACATGTTTGAGGGGACAGGCGTGCGCGAAGCCGACAACACGTTTGACCTGTGCGTGGCAAGCCCGGGGATCCCGCCGCACTCCGATTTGGCAGGATGGGCATCTGGTGTGAGCGCACGCATGATCTCGGAGATCGAGTTCGCATACTTGGAGTCGCTGCAAGCAGGGTCGCCGCAGGCAGAGTCATCTGAGGCAGGGTCGCCACAGGCAGGGTCATCGCAGGCTTGGATCGCGGTGACTGGAACGAATGGTAAGACCACCACCACAGCGCTCATCGCGCATCTGTTCCGCGCAGGTGACGTGCTTGCGCGGGCGGTCGGCAATATCGGCGAACCGGCGATATCTGCGGTAGCTGCGGCAGGGGCAGCGGGAGCGGCAGAGGCGGCAGGAGCCGATGTGGTGCTTGTAGCCGAGATCTCATCGTTCCAGCTTGCGCTTACGGAGGCATTCCATCCGCGGGTGGCGGTGCTGCTCAACATCACCCCGGATCACATCGACTGGCATGGTTCAATGGCCGGTTATATGCGTGACAAGGCCCGGGTGTTTGAAAACCTGACCTCGGCGGATTGTGCTATTTTGAACGTAGATGATGATCTGACACGGTCACTTCTGCCGACCGTGGCCAAAACGGGAGCCAGGGTAATACGCGTGTCGGCTACGCCAGGCACTGAGGCCGAGGGCTTTGTCGAAAACGGGAGGCTCACGCTTACGACTGCGAACGGCGAGCGCTTTGCGCTGGCCGGTGCCGAGGAGCTGCAGGTTAAAGGGCGGCACAACATCACCAATGCCCTGGCCGCTGCAGCGGCGGGTTTTTCCTTTGGGCTGTCGCCTGAGGCATTGCGCCGCGGTCTTACATCCTTTGAGCCGATCGAACACCGTCTTGAGCCTGTGGGATCGGCGGCGGGTGCGGAGTGGTTCAACGACAGCAAGGCGACCAATCCCGATGCGGTGCGCAAGGCGTTGGATGCCTTTGGGGACCGCCCTTTGATCGTGCTGTTGGGAGGGCGCAACAAAGACAACGATTTCAGCTTGCTTGCGACCGATGTTGCCAGGCGGGTGCGTGTTGCAGTGCTTTTTGGCGAATCCGCCGCAGAGCTTGCCGAGGCATTTGACGCGTGCGATGGCGGCGGGGTCGGCGCTGGTGCCGACGACAGGCTGACGGTGTTCAATGCCGATACGCTTGCCGAGGCCGTGGGCCTAGCTGCAAAGGCAGCCGTTCCTGGTGATGCGGTGGTCCTCTCGCCGGCATGCGCCTCGTTCGATGAGTTCAGGAACTATGAGGAGCGGGGCCGAGTGTTCAAGGCGCTTGTGAAAGAGGTTGCGGCAAAGGGGGAGAGGCGATGAGCGCGTCACGTGCGCATGGGTATGCTGGCGGTATGCGAGCCCGCTATGTGCTTTTGCTCGCAGCGTTCGGACTCACCATGTTGGGTCTTGTGATGATCTACTCTGCCTCTTCGATCACCGCGCTCAGCAAAGAGGGTGCAAGCCTGTATTACTTCACAAGGCAAGCCATATTCATTGCTGTTGGCTGGGCAGGCGCTTTGCTCATCGGGCGTTTTGATTACCGACGGCTCAAAGACCTCGGGATACCTATCTGGGGGTTTTCGGTAGTGCTGTTGGTCGCTGTGCTTGTCATTGGCTATGTGAGTCACGGCGCGAAGCGCTGGATCCCACTCGGCCTGTTTAACCTGCAGCCCTCAGAGATCGCCAAAGTCGCCTGCCTGGTCGCCATATCGATATTTGCGGTGCAGTGGCGGCGCGGCAAGCTTGAGACAAAGGCATTCCTTGCTCGGGTCACGGTACTGACCTGTGTCCCCGCGGCTTTGATCATGCTTCAGCCCGATATGGGGACGACGGCTGTGCTCGTGATGGCCGTCGTCATGATCCTGGTCCTTGCCGGCATAGGCATCCGTCCGATGCTTGGTGCCGGCGCGACCCTAGCTGCCCTGGTCGCGGTATTTGTCATGAGTTCGGATTACCGGATGGAGCGCGTCCTTGGCTTTCTGGACCCCTGGGCGGATCCCGCCGAGAAAGGCTATCAGGCGATCCAGGCGCTGTACGCCTTTGGCAGCGGTGGGCTCAGTGGGGTGGGGCTTGGGTTCTCTCGGCAGAAGTTCTTTTACCTGCCAGAGGCGCACACCGACTTCATTTTAGCTATCATCGGAGAAGAGCTCGGGCTGATCGGGACGCTTGCGGTGTTGCTCGGCTTTGTGGTCTTTGCCTGGGCAGGGTTCAAGATAGCCATGGGGGCGCGTGATGAGTTCGGGCGGCTGCTTGCCGGGGGCGTTACGGGGATGATTGCCTTCCAGGCGGCCATGAACATGGCGGCGGTGACCGGGATGATCCCAATCACCGGGAAGCCGCTGCCGTTTATCAGCTACGGTGGCTCTTCGATGCTTGCGACCACGCTCGCGTTGGGGCTGCTGCTGTCGGTGTCTGCTTATGGGACGCTTGCGCCGCGTGCGGTAAGGTCATCGAAAGCAGGTGCCGCTTCTGTCCAGCGGCCAGATAAGGAGCGCATGCGTGAGAGTTCTCGTGACTGGCGGGTGGACCGCAGGACACATATACCCCGCACTCGCCGTAGCCAAAAAGCTGCTCGAAGAGCATAACGAGGTAGTTTTTGTTGGCACCCATGAAGGGCTTGAGGCGCGTTTGGCACCGCAGGCCGGGGTCGAGTACCACGGGCTTTCGATAACGGGCTTCGACCGCTCGCGTCCCTGGACGCTTCTGACGGGCGGCATCCGGACGCTTTTCTCGGCGGTGAAAGCATGGTTCTTGCTCGGTAGGCTGCGGGCGGATGTCGTGATCGGGTTTGGCGCGTACGTCTCGCTTCCCGTTGCATTTGCGGCGTTCGTAAGGCGCGTACCGCTTGTGATCCATGAGCAGAACTCGGTCCCTGGTCTGGCAAACAGGGTGCTCTCGCGGTTCGCGGACGCGGTGGCTATCACCTACGAGTGCTCAAAGGAGCACTTTGCGAGGCCGGAGAGGGCGGTGCTTACCGGCAACCCGGTTCGTGCAGATGTGCTCGGCTCGTCGCGTGCCAGCGGACGGGAGTGGTTGGGTCTGACCGAGGAGTGTCTGGTCCTCCTCGTCTTTGGAGGCAGCCGAGGCGCACGTCACCTGAACTCGGCTGTCGTGGCGCTTAAAGATGCCCTGCTTGCGATGGGTGGCCTGCATGTGATCCATGTGGCAGGCCCTGCCGAGGCCGACGAGGTGCGTGCGGCCCTTGCGGGAGGCAGCGAGGCTGGCGGCGATGTCGGCGGTGGCGAGGCTGTCGCGAGCGACGGCGCAAGCGATACCGATGCGGGTGGGCGCTGGAGGGTGTACGACTACCTTGATGACATGGGGAAGGCGCTTGCGGCAAGCGATCTGGTTCTGTGCCGGGCTGGGGCGACCACGCTCGCAGAGCTCACTGCCCTTGGTGTGCCGGCGGTGGTCGTCCCATACCCGCATGCTACTGACGACCACCAGTCCAAGAACGCGGCGGCGGCAGTGGAGGCCGGGGCAGTGGTGTCGGTGGAGGATAGCGAGCTTGACGGCGACAGGCTTGCCGCAGAGCTCACGGCGCTTCTCGGCGACGAATCGTTGCGTGCTACCATGTCTGCCGCATCTCGGATGCTCGGACGCACGGATGCAGCCGAGCGCGTGGCCGTGCTGGTGGGCGACGTTTACAGGGACAGGCGGATGAGAACGAAACGATGACAGAGAAGGTTTACGCACATTTCATCGGAGTCGGTGGAGCCGGGATGAGCGGCCTTGCGCTCGTATTGCATGAGCGGGGGGCAACGGTCACGGGGAGCGATCTGAAGCGGTCTCGCTACCTGAATGCCCTAGAGCAGGCAGGGATGCCGGTGATGATCGGCCATGACGCTGTCAACCTTGGAGACCCCGAAGTCGTCGTGGTGTCTTCGGCGATCCCCGAGCGCAATCCCGAGCTTGCCGAGGCCCGTGCGCGTGGCATCGATGTCTGGCCGCGCGCCAAGATGCTCGCCCATCTGGCTGGTGGGCGCAGGACTGTCGCCGTTGCCGGGAGCCATGGAAAGACATCGACTTCTTCGATGATCGCTACGATATTCCGGGGCATGGGGCTTGACCCGACGTTTTTGATAGGCGGTGAGATCGCCGGGGAGAGGACGAATGCAGCCAACGGGAACGGCGAGTACTACATCGTTGAGGCCGACGAGAGCGATGGGTCGTTCGTCTACCTGAGCCCACATGTAGCGGTGATTACCAATATAGAGATCGACCACGTGGACCACTACAAGTCCCTCGCAGACCTGGAGGGCGCCTTCGCCGAGTTCATATCCCGTACGGTCGAAGGTGGCAAGGTAGTCTGCTGTGCCGACGATGAGCGGCTGGTGCAGCTCGCCAGCTCGACCGGTGTCCCGCTTGTGACGTATGGGGCATCTTTGGCAAGCGATGTCAGGTTTTTTGACGCAATGCCCCATGAGGGCGGCTCTAGGTTCTCGGTGGCCTTCCCAGGTGGGGAAGAGGTCACCTGTACCGTGCAGGTTCCCGGTCAGCACATGGTAAGCAATGCGACCGCTGCTTTGGCGTGTGCGTGGACGTTCGGGGTCGATGTCACACGGGCCGCTGCCGCCTTAAGCACGTTCGCCGGGGTGCGT
>WRDS01000013.1 GCA_009779675.1 Coriobacteriia bacterium | reverse complement strand
CAGGTCCTTGGCAACGCGCTTGACAGCGTCAGCACGGGTCTCGCCTGCGGCCACGAGTCCCTCCACGCGACCGCGGATGTCCTCGGCATCTGGAGCGCATGAGGTGCCTGGAGCATTTAAGGTGCCTGGCGCGCATGGGACACCGAATGGGTCTGATGCACCTGGAGCACATGAAACGCCTGATGCTGCCGCGCGCCCTCCGGCTACCGGGGGATCAACCAGCAGCACGACCTCGCCTTTAAGCGAGTCACGGGCGGCAACCTCCTCGGCCAGATACGTGAGCGGCCCGCGCACGACCTCCTCATGCCGCTTGGTAAGCTCGCGCGCCATCGCCCCCCTGCGCCCTGGGAAGGCGGCGGCGAGCGCGGCGAGCGTCGCCCGGGTCCGCCTCGGCGACTCGTAAAAGACCAGCGTGGCGTTAAGCCCGGCGAGCGCGTCCAGGGTGCGACCGAGCGGGCCGGCTTTCCGCGGCAGGAAGCCGCCAAAGTAAAACGGGTGCGTGGGCAGCCCGCTTGCGGAGAGCGCGGCGATGACTGCCGAGGGGCCGGGCAGGACATCGATCGGCACATTTGCCGCAAGCGCGGCATCGATAAGGGTCGCGCCCGGGTCGCTGATGCCGGGAGTCCCCGCGTCCGAGACGAGCGCAAGGGTCTCGCCTGCCTCGATCCGCCGAACGATCGTCGGCGTGCGCGAGGCTGCAACGTAAGCGTCGTAACGCTCAAGCGGCTTAGACAGCCCGTAGCGCACAAGCAGCTTGCTTGTCACCCGCGTGTCCTCGGCAAGTATGGCATCAGCCTCGCCGAGGGCATCGAGCACGCGCAGCGTCACATCGCGCAGGTTGCCGATCGGGGTCGCGCAGACAAGCAGGCGCCCTTGCGGGTGCCCGTGCGCGACGGGACAGTCCCGCCCGTCCGAGCAGTCTTGCCTGCTTAGGCGCTCCTGCTTGCCTGGATGTCCCTGCTCACTCATGCGGTGGAGGTGATGCCGACGGTGGCGCTGGCGGCCCCTCGTGCGCCGACGGCTCGGCAGGTGGCTGCTCGACTGGCATCGGCTCGGCTGGCAACTCGACCGGCTGGGGAGCGGACACGACCTGCTCGGCGGTACCCATGCCCGTCATCTGGCGGAAGAACAGCGTCCAGAGCGTCGAGGTAGGCGTTCCCACGATCATCGTGTAAAGCTGCAACACAATGGTATACAGCAGGAAGTACACCGACAGCCCAAAAGCTACTAAAAAAAGCCCTGGATCGTCCGGTGTGCCTGTGGTGGCGGTATTAAGGGCAGTGGGAGCAAGAAGAGTGGAGCCAAGAAGCAGCGGAAGCGCAATGACGTACATCAGCACGTAAAACACAAAATACACTGCAAGGCTGAAGCCATAGTTTATGAGATACATAAGCAGCACGTTTTTGAAACCGACACGCAAAAAGCGCCATGCGTCGTCAAGCGCCTGGAACGCCCCTCTTCCGCCAAGCACGATGTAGCGCTGCCCGATGATGCGGATGCTCCCAAAAAAGAACTCGCCCACAAAGAAAACCGGCAGGACAAGGATAGCGATGCAGATGCTCCCGAACATCGTCGCTACTTCGGCAGCTGCTGGGACAAGATCCCCTAGAGCCGTCATAATGGCAGCGAAAGCGCCGAATGCTATGGCACCAACGAGAAAAACTGGGAGCCCCACAAGCAGATTAAGCCCCCAAAGCGACAGGAACTTGGAAAAGCCTGCTTTTAAAAGAGCACCCATGCGAGGGTTCTCGCCTGCTTCAATTTGATCTACTCCGGAGATGATACCCCCCTGGGCAGCAATCGAAAGCACCCACCAAGCGAGCCCCAACAGCATAAAACCACTGACGGCTATGAAGGTGGGGAGGGCTTCGGGGGAATCGCCTTGCCCCTGGCTGAAGAACATGGCGATAAAGACCGGCGACAGCAGGCTGAGGATAAGGCCCGGGTTGCTGTTGCCGTTTTGGCAATGCCCGCCTGAGACACCCGCAAACATCCCAAGCATCCAAAGCGTCTTATGATGCCACGTGACCTGCCAGACCCGTTTGATGGCCCCACCGAAATCGATTTTCACAACTGCTCTCCTGTCACAGGAAGGCGTTCGACCGATCTTTTTGACCCGCCAGGCACCGAGATCTCGCTACTCGTCTGTCGGCGCGACCCCCATCATCATCGGCTCTAGCGGCGGCTGAGGAGCGAACACGGCCTGCTCGGCGATGTCCATGCCTGTCATCTGGCGGAAGAAAAGCGTCCCGAGCGCCGACGTGTAAGTTCCCCAGACCCCTGCGTAAAACAGCGATAAGATGATGATCAGCGGTATAAATATCAACGCCAACAACCCGAGGGAGGCAAAGAGGGCTCCTACTCCCGAGCTGTCCGAAATGCTTGAAAAAGCAGCAGTACCAAAAACTGCGCCAATAAATGGAATGGAGATGACTATTATCGGAATGGTGATGACCACACTTGCAGCGAGATTGAGACCGCAGTTTATGAGGTACATGAGCAGCGTGTTCTTAAGGCTGCCGCGTAAAAAACGCCATGCATCGCCAAACGCCTGGAATGTCCTCCTGCCACCGAACATGATGTAGCGCTGCCCGACAAGCCTGATGACCCCTAGGACGAACCCGCCGACAATGAGGAGCGGCAGGAGGGCGACGACACCGCAAAGCATCCCGACCACCAGTCCAGCCGTCTCTGGCCTGCCACCGCTTCCACCGCTCAGCACAATGGCAATGGCACCGGCTACAATCCCAACGCCAACCAGAAAGAGGGGGAGTCCTGCAAGTATATCGAGTCCCCAGAGGGACAGGAATTTGGAGAAGCCCGCCTTCCAAAGTGCCCCTAGACGCGGAGCCCTGCCTGCCTCAATCTCATCAACACCAGCGATAAGACCTCCCTGAGCAGCGAGAGAAAGGATCCACCAAACAAGTCCGATCAGCACAAAAACCACGATGATCGCGATGAAAGCGGGAAGGACTCCAAGGAAATCAGGTGACAGCCGATCGGATAGGGAACTCAAATCCGGTGCCGATGACGACCTATAGTTGGAACTCGAGTTCACGCCCCCCTGGCACCCACCTGAAATGCCCGCAAACATCCCGAGCACCCAAAGCACCTTATGCCGCCACATGATCTGCCAGGCCCGTTTGATGATCTCGCCAAACCTGATTTTCATAGCCGCTCCCCTATCGCTGGAAGGTGTCACGCCTGAACTTCGGTCTCCCGTTCCCCTGCACGGGTCTCCCGCTCCTTTGTATGAATCAGCAATACATTAGCATTGTTCATGACTGCGTTTTTAGCTCATAGGCACGTGAGCCAAGCCCGTGTTCCTCGGCGTATTCCATTGCTGCTGTGCCGTCTACGCCTGATATTGCGAAAAACTTGTCGCAGCCTGGGTCGAGCCCCTCCCCTTTTGTCCCGGGAAGGCCGGTGGCCTGGACGACGGCATCGTAGGCAGCCTGGTCGATGGCAACGATATCGGTTGAGGCGAACACCCCGATATCTGCGACGACCGGAGCATCCGAGAACGACCAGCAATCGCAGTCGGGGGTGACATTGTTTGCAAAGGAGAGGCAGATGGTCTTTCCCTGTTTTCCCGAAAGGACACCCGCGGCATGCTCGACGATCTTCTCCTGTAGGGAGCCTGCATCGGTTTTCCAATTGATAGCGATCGCTCCGGAGGGGCAGGCGGCCACGCACTCGCCACAGCCGTAGCAGAGACCATGATCGACAGCAGCCGCACGGCCAGGGCCAAGCGCGATCGCGTCCGTTGGGCACCATTGTACGCAGCGCCCGCACCCTGTGCAGGTCTCCTCATTCGGATGCGGCTCAAAGTCTGCGTGCATCCGCTGCTTGGCGCTGCGAGAGCCGAGCCCCATGCCGGCATTCTTCAAAGCGCCGCCAAAACCGGTGGCCTCGTGCCCCTTCACATGGCTTACCACGACCATGGCATCGGCACGGACTGCCGCAGCGCCGATCCTCACGCTGTCGAAATGCTTGAACCCTTCGATCGCAACATCGACGGACTCTCTGCCATCAAGCCCATCGGCAATGATGAGCGGGGCTTCGACGGTCGCATAAGAAAAGCCGTTGTGAAGCGCGCATTCCACGTGATCGACCGCGTTGGACCGCTGACCGCGATAGAGCGTGTTGCTGTCGGTAAGAAACGGTTTTGCGCCAAGGGCACGGATCCGACGGACGACCTCGCGCACGAAAACCGGGTGCACGAAGGCGGTGTTGCCCTCCTCGCCGAAGTGCAGCTTAACGGCCACAAGATCCCCCTCGGCAATCACACGGGAGAGTCCGGCGCGCTCGAGCAACGCGCCCGCGCGTGTGATAAGCGACCGCTTGCCCGGAGTGCGTGCCGCGGTGAACCAGACGGGCGAGCGCTCGGCACCTTGCCCAGGGGCCTCCGCGATGCCTTCTTTGGGAGCCTTTGCTGTGCGCGTTCCGTCTGCTGCGTCAAATGAGCCGCTCATTTACGTGCCTCTCTGCGCTGTGCGCCTGCGCCGATTGCGCCTGCCGTGCGCACGCGCCGCCGATTGCGCCTGCCGTACGTGCCTGTCGTGCGCATCTACCACCGGTTGCGCCCGCCGCACGCTGCGCGCACCTACCGGTTGAGCCCTTCCCGAACATCGTATTCGTCAAAAGCCAGCGCGGCAGCTCCGAGGATACCGGCATCATTGCCGAGCACCGCGCTGGTCACGCTCACGTCCTTGCGACCGGCCAGCACCTCTGTCTGCATCACCTCGGCAGCACGGGACACGAGCGTGGGGGCCTTCTCGCCGATACCACCCCCTATGACGATCAGCTGCGGGTTGAACACGTTCACAAAGCCGACAAGCGCTCGGCCAAGCGTCTCGCCAGCCTCGGCAAGGATCTGCAAAGCGGCCTTGTCGCCTGCGGCGGCCGCAGTCGTGACCGCCTCGGCAGTGACCGCTTGCGGGTTCCCGCCCGCTGCCTTTACTATCGCACGACCGCTGTACTGCCCGGCCTCCTGACGCGCCCTTGCCTCGATAGCAGCCCTGCTCAAAAACGATTCCAGGTGCCCATGCCCGCCACAGGGGCACGGTGGGCCGTTAAGGTCGATAACGACGTGACCGATCTCCCCGCCAAGGCCGCGGCTGCCCCGATACGGCTCCCCGTTTATGAAGAAGCCGCCGCCCACACCCGTGCCAACCGTGACCATCATGAAGTCTTTGGCGCCTTTAGCCGCCCCATATCTTGCCTCGCCTAAAGCAGCAAGGTGGCCATCGTTGTCGATGGTGATCTCGTGCTTGCAGCGTGACATCACGAGCGAGCGGACATCGACGCCCCCCAGTGGCAGGTTTGTGCAGAACTCTACCGACTGCTTAAGAAAATCGATCTGCGCAGGAAGCCCGATGCCGGTGCCAGCGCTCTCAGAGGACTGGACACCTGCCGAGACCTGCTCGATAAGCTCGATGATCGTGTCTACCACGCTGAAGGGCCCAGAATGTGGGGTTGGGCTGAAAGCATCTTTTACAATGCGTCCTTTTCGCTCCACCAGCCCGGCGGCCATCTTCGTCCCGCCTACGTCCACACCTATGGCGTAATTAGGTCGCATCACAAATGTCCCTCTCCCTTGCCACGAGACTGAGGCGATTCACTCGGCAACAACTGGTGTCCAGGTGATAATACCTTGCAATGTCCAAACGAGCCTACTGCTGTACTCTGCCGATACTGCTCGGCACTCAAGTTTTGTTACCCTGCCGATACTATCCGAGCCTTAAGTCTTGTCAGTCTGCCGATACTGCTCGGCACTCAAGTCTTGTCGGGCTTTGCATAACCGCTTTGCGTGACCTGCAGTCGTGATCGGTCATGACAAACGCACCGTCCTCGTCGATAATAACGGAAGCAGGACATTGTAGGGTCGCAAAGGATCAAACTGATTCCGTCAATGCTGTTTGCGCAGCTACAAGAGTGTGATCTGTGTCACAGGCCAGATGAAGGCCGACAAGCATTCTTCCGATACATTGTCCTAAAAGCCATCGTTTGTACATGTAGAGAAATGTAGCAAAGCAAGGTGAGCGAGTTTTGAGCACAGATAAGTCTGCTCATGCCGAAGGCGTGCTGAAGCTGTTGGCAGCTGCTGCAGGGACAGCACGGCTATACCCGCCTGCCTCCGCACTTCCGAAAGAGGCCGTACAAAAGCTCGTCGACAACCTCGCAAAACCCGCGAATGCCCGTCCTTTGTATTTCACCGTCGAACCGCAACGCATCTACGCGGAAGGTGCCCCCGTTACTCCAAATTCAAGCCCGACCCTTGCCGTGGCCGAGGCGCTGCACGCCATGCAGGTGGAGCAGTTCATTATCACTCCTGGCGTAAGCTTCGCAGAGGCCGAGGCATTCGTTGCGCTTATCAACGCGGATCCGACGCATGTGCGGACGGGGGGTGGTGCACGCACCTATCTCGGCAAGACCAACGTGCAACACATCGCTGTGCATGAGATCCGGCTCAGCGACTCAAAAAAAGCCACCTTGTTCGGCATCGACCTAGCCAACGCGTCCTTGGGCGACATCGCCGAATTCATCTGCGAAGCAACCGCCCGCTGGAAATCTGAGGTCGCCGCCTTAGACGCACCCGATGAGATAGCCAGCGCCCTCGCCAAGATGGAGGGTGCCACCCGAGAACTTGCAACGCAACGCATCATCAGCGCGCTGCTAAGCCTTGATGAGAAAACGCGCGTGAACCTTCTTGAGACCGCTCTCAACAACGACACCCGCAGCACTGGCGCGAGCAACAAACGCATGGACGGCATGCTTTCGGTCATAGCCGACATGAGCCCTACGTCTTTGGCACGCCTGCTGACACTTGCTTCGCTCTCAAGCGGACGCGCCCCGAAAGACATCGCTTCAGAGATCCCTCTGTCTAACGAGACCCTCCAGGCACTCGATTTCCTGTTCTCGTCTGAGCAGGCATCCAGAAACAACACCCCTGACGAGGCGGGCATGAACGGGAACGGCAACCGTGATGTAGGCGGGCTTGATACCGGCCAGGCTGTAGCAATCGCCGCCGAGATTGCCGAGGAACGCCCCGCAGAAGACCTTGAGCGTCAAGTCTCTGAGTTGCAGGCCTCGGACTCTGCTGCTCGGGCGCTTGCGACAATCACTGCAATCTCGCACAAAAGCCCGGATGCAGAGACTCTGCGCGCAATCGGTGAGGCTTTGCCTGAGGCCGTGCGCATAGGTGCCTTTACCACGGTACACAAGGCCCTGAGGAGGCTCGATGAGCTAGGCGAGAACGCAGCCCTTGCCGATGAGGTGGACTCAGCACGCTCGGCGCTTGCACTCTCCGATGTCTTGACAGACATGTGCGACACGGTCAAAACAGCCTCTGACGCTGTCATTGCCGGCAAGATCCTCAGCACCGCTGGAAATATCGGCGCTGAGACGCTCCTGATGAGCTACACCAACATGCCCAGGTATCGGCGCTTGCTCATGGGCCCTGTGCTCGGCAGTATGAGCGGGCTTTTGCTCGGCGCGGCACGGGCCCATCTCCAATCAGCCAACCCCGAAGAAGCAGTGGAGATCCTGCACACACTTGTTGTTTTAAATGATCGCCGAGCAGCCGGGGTCATTGCCCAGGCCCTGAACTCGAACCCCAGCGAAAAAGTGCGCTTTGCAGCTGCAACCGCTTTGGCAGACATGCCTGTCGCGGAGGCGCATCAGTCCCTGGTGCGTGCGCTCAACCAGCAGGAAGCAGAGACTCGGCAACACATTGTGCGCGAGGTCGGCCGCAAAAAAATCTGCGCAGCTGCACCTGTGCTCATCCGGCTTTTCAATGATACAGGCGCTGCGGCTAAGAACTACGGGTTCCGCAAGGAGATCATTGTCGCCCTAGCGTCGATCGACTCCCCGGATGCACAAAAAGCACTAAAAAAATTCGCCAAAAAAATCGCTTTTACAAAAAAGAACAGGGATCTCAGACATTTAGCTCAAAACGCTGTAACCTTAACCCCAGACGAGGAGCGGATGCCGAGTGAGTGACATGCCCTACCGACCAGAGGAGACCGAAGTGCTTGCCAGCCCTGAGGAGCTCGCTCGCGAGACTACGGCCCCACGCCCCTCTTTCATTGCCGTCCAGGCGCCTTTTGCGACGCCCGAAAAGCTTAATAAGGCGCGAGAGCTTGTGCGGACGCTTGCGGTCGCATGCACAAACTCGGCACTTTATCCGATGACGCACCCTCTTGTGACCGAGTCCCTTGACGGCCTTGCCGCTTCGATCGCGGCCCTTGTTGCAACAGGGTTCCCCTCGCTAACAGTCAACATCTATAAAGGAACGCTGTTCATTGAGAACCAGGTGTTCCCCGAAGAGAGCGTCGTACACCGTAAGCTCGTCGAAGAGCTGCTCGATCATGGTATCTCGGCGGTGACGTTCCTTGAGGGAGTCCGAGCCGATGATGCTGCTGTGCTCGTTGAGCTGCTCGGCCAAGCGCAGATAAAAACGATCGGGGACACACAGGACTATCTCGCCCGCGCCGGAGTGCAGACTATCAAGCTAGCCGAGACAAGCACCCTCGATGAAAGGGATAGCGCAGAAAAAACCGAAAGGGGCCGCGAGACCCGCATTCAGGCACGAAGGAATTATGACTACGGCCTAGAGGCCATGCGCGAGATCGAGCAGCAGGCCAAACTTGGTCGCGTGGGCGAAGTGAACGCTCTGCAGCACATAGTAGAGTCGCTGCTTGAGAACTTGTTGCAAGACCCGGCAGCGGTTATGGGCTTAACCACGATCAAAAGCCATGACGACTACACCCTCAACCACTCGCTCAATGTGTGCATCTTTGCGCTCTCTCTTGGCTCGGCCATTGGGGTCACCGAAGACGAGCTCCGTTCGCTCGGACTTGCTGCGCTTCTCTACGATATCGGCAAAGTATGGGTGCCTGAAGAGATCCTGAGCAAGCAGGGCCCCCTCACCAGTGAAGAGTGGCAAACGGTCAAGCAGCACTCGGAGGATGGTGCCGTCCTTCTCAAGCGGCTCAATATCGCCGACAAGGTGCCGATGATCGTTGCTTATGAGCACCATCAGCGTCATGACCTCCTTGGCTACCCTGAAGCGGTCAACGATTCAAAGCAGCATCTGTTCAGCCGTATTGTAGCCTTATGCGATGCATACGACGCAATGACTACGACACGTCCCTTCCGGCGGGAGATCCGGCCTGACAAGGCGCTTTCGGTGCTCATGCAGGGTCGCGGAATGGCATACGACCCGGATATCACCCGAGCGTTTGTGGAGATGCTCGGTATCTATCCGATGGGGGCAGTCGTGATGCTCGATGACGGTTCGACTGCGGTCGTTTTCCGCGTCAACAGTGACGATCTTTTGCATCCGCGCGTGAAAATACTCGCAGATCCCGAAGGACGCTGGCTCGAATCCCCCGAGATGGCGGACTTGCGCCTCGTTGACGTGACGACCGGTAAGCCTTTGCACTCAATTATCCAGGTCGTGCAGACAAGCGAGACGGGGATCGACGATGTCTGGCAATACCTCTAGGGGCGCGCAATCTGCGGGTAGCTTGTAGGGGCAACTTGTAGGCAATACCTGTGTAGGCAGCTGTTTGTTGCGCGATGCGCCCTGCTGCAAGCGCAGGCTACCACCCTCCAGGTTTGAGCGGATCCCCAAAATACCGCCAGAACAGCATCCAAAACGACGTGTTGCCATGCAGGTGCGGCGTGTAGCGGTAAAGCGCATACGTCGCGCTGTTGGTAGGCATAACAACGCTACCGTTGATGGTAAGCCTGGTTCCCGGCTTCCACCGTTTCGCATGGGCATCAAGGCTTTTCGCGCCATACCAGATCTGATTGCCAAACCCCTCATATTTTATGAGTGTTGACGAATCTGTCTTCCCACAGCCCATAGCCCAGTCGTATGCGCGCTGCATCGGCGCTTGAGAACTCAACAGCGACTGCTCCTTTTGAAGTGTCACTAAGATGACCTCGGGGTTCACCTGCCAGGCGTTTGCTGCCTCAGAGATCATCTGCGCAGCACTTTTTGTCTGCCCCTGATAATCCGGCCCCTGGTAGGTGGCAAGCGCCCCAGGCTGCTTCTCCAAAAACGCCTGTATCTGAGCCGCATTCATGGTGGAGGTAGCCCGGAAACGTGCGTCTGCGATGATGGTGTCGGGGGTGAAGTCGCTGTCGGGATCAATGCCTGGCATGGTTGCCCGCCGAGCTGCAGCCTCGCTCATCATACGGGCGACATCCTTGCCGAGCTGGGTAGCCCTCTCCTGCTGCAGGTCGATCCTCTCCTCAATGCGCTCCTGCTGCGCGTCCGACTCAGCCTGCAGGCTCGTAAGCTGGTCGATACTGCGCGCCAACGACTCCTGCAGGTAGAGACTCTCCTGTCGCTTTGTGCGCACGGTATCGACAAGTTCCGCATCGCGCCTGGCCACTGCGGTGAGGTAGCTTGTCAGGTCGATCAGCTCCGAAATAGATCCTGCCGAGAAAAGCAGCTGGATCAAGCGCACCTGATCTCCACGATAAAGCTCGATCGCCCGCGCATGTAACGCTTGCTGTGATTTGGAAAGCGCGTTGTTCTGCTCTTCGATCTCGGCAGTCACCTGGTTGATCTCGCCCTGGGTCTGCTCGATCCTGCGGCTGGTTGCAACGTACTCCTGCATCAGATCGGCAAGCTCCTCGCGCATGCGCTCAAGCTCCGCCAGCGCCAGCGCCTCTTCGGCCTTTTTCTCCTCGATGGAGTCTGCCGAGGACGTACCGGCTGGCGCAGCAACTGCGATCTTGGGGGCAAATGCCGCCCCTCCAGATGCGTTAGTGCCGCATATGCAAAGACTGAGAAGAGCCCCGGCAACAATGCACCGCAGGACTCGATGGGCCTTACATGTGCGCTTGGGCCTCTGTCGCATCGATAATACGCCTTGTGAACGCGTGCCTTTCAACGAACGCCTGCTCTCCAGGCTTCTATCCTACCGGATATTTTTTCCAGTTTGCTATTATCCCCCGCAAACAAATGGCGCGTTACCGCGTACCGACGCGGCGCATAGACATAATCAAACGACCCTACAAACGGAAAGACCTCCTTGCTGAAGCCACGCTTAAACCGGTAAACACCCCACAGGCCGTCAGTGCGCTCGACGGGTATCTCTTCGCCGTCGGCAAGCAATTGCCGAACTTCATCCGGAATCCCCCAAAGGTCGAAAGAGGTACAGCCGTGCTCCTTCGCCCAGAGGATCTGCTCCCAAATGAGCATGGCATTGGGATGGAGTTTTGGCTTGGCGGCAGAGGCGCCACCGTGAAAATACGCAGCACCGTCACCAAACCGATAGGCGATGTGCGACGCGATCGGCACGCCCTCATGCTCGGCGATCAGGAGTACCGCACGGTCCTTTTTGGCAAAGGTCAGATACTCGGCCCTATAGCGGTCGAACGCCCTGACGGCCATGCCCGTGCGCTTAAACGTCTCAAGCATGTGCCGATAAAACACGCCGAGGTCCTCCTCGCCGCCTCGGCGTACCGTGACGCCATGTTTTTCCGTATAGTTTATCTTCCACCTGGTCGAGCGCCTCAGGCTTTTGTATAGGCTGTCGGGATCAGCACTGATATCCAAAAGGATCGTGGCCACCGGTTGGATGGTGTCCTTGCTTTCGATGAACCCAAGCCCGCGCATGAGCTCCCGCGCCTCAGGGCTGTCCGGCAGCTGCGGCTCTGTCTTGAGAAACAGGCAGCCCGCCTCACGCGCAGTTTGATGAGCACCTTCAAACAGCAGCTGCGCGACATCGGGATCGCACCAGTCGCCCAACGGCCCACGCGGCACATAGGCCACTCCGCCAAGACGGGCAGGAAGCGTTTTCGTGAGGAGCTGCATGCCGGCGATCGGGCTATCCTCTTTCGGGCTGCCTTCCTTACTGACCGCAATCCGATGGATATCCCAGCCCATCTGCTCTTTAAGGACCCCCCAATCCCAGCACTGGGTAAGGGCAAGATACTCAGAGCGAAGCGCGAGCCCATCCCATTGCGCTTCATTGAGTGTGTTCACCGAAAGTTTGAGCACAGCCATCCAATCGACGCTTTAAAAGCCTGCTGTCTTGCTGCGTTACCGCCCTGCAGCCTGCTCGCCACTTGCTGCCCTGCCAATGATACCCAGTGCGTCAACCCCGTCAGCTAGCCGAACCGCGCTCCTCATGCCGCTCTTTTGCCGTAGTGATCATAAGCTTGATGCGATTCATCTGGTTGGTCTGGGATGCACCCGGGTCGTAATCGACCGCTACCACATTCGCCTGCGGGTGCAGTCGGCGTATCTTCTTCATCACCCCTTTGCCAACCACGTGGTTGGGCAGACATCCAAAGGGCTGCACGCACACGATGTTTGGGACACCGGCCAACACAAGCTCACGCATCTCGGCGGTAAGCAGCCATCCCTCCCCCATCAAGTTGCACAGCGACAGCACCTCTTTCGCCAGTTCCGTTAGGCGGGCAACAGCAACCGGCGGTTCGAATCGGCGGCTTTTGCGCAATGCCGTTTTCGCAGGAGACCGCAACCATTCGAGCAGCGCAGCCGCTCCGATCGCCAAGACCTTGTCCTTTACCGAGGTGCCGGTCGCATACCGGTTGATGATACCGCCGAGCGAGGAGTAGATGAGGAATCCCATCAGATCCCCGACCGTCGCCTCACAGCCCTCCGCCTCGATAAGGTCGACGACATGGTTGTTTGCATCGGGATGGTATTTTACAAGGATCTCGCCTACGATGCCGACCCTCGGCTTACGCTCACCCGTCAAGGGAAGCGCATCGAAGTCGGCAACGATCCGCCTGAGTTCTCGACAATACCTGAACAGGCTGAAGCGCGTGTGCTGCGAGGACTTCAGGCGCGTATTCCAGCACGCATAAAGCGCCTCGGCCGAGCCAGGGACGACCTCATACGGCCGCGTGCGATACAGGCAACGGGAGAGCGTGTCCCCATAAACGACCGCCGTGAGGCCGCGGGCAAGCATAGGCACCGTTATACGGAACCCTGGAGAGTCCTCGCCCGTGTTGAATGCATTCAGTGAGATCACGGGGACGTGCGAGAGCCCAGAATCGGCCAGGGCCTTACGGAGCAGCCCGATGTAATTTGTGGCTCGGCAGATGCCACCGGTCTGCGAGATGAGCACCGCCGTACGATGGGGGTCGTAATGCCCGGACCTCAACGCTTCCAAAAGCTGCCCGATAGCTATGAGCGCTGGATAGCAGGCATCGTTGTTGATGTGGCGCAGCCCTTCCTCGACAGCGCCAGGCCCGGCAACCTCGAGGAGCTCCATTTTATAACCACTTGCGAGGAACGCCTCGGCGAGCAAGTCAAAATGTATGGGTGCCATCTGGGGGCACAGGATCGTCCAGCCCTCATCGCGCATCCGCTTGCTGAATACGGCCTTCTGCGCCGAGGGAGGCATCCTGCCTGCGCCTGCCGCCTGCGTCGCCGCTGCGCCGGGATCCGCCGCGGCCAGACCGCCGACGGCGACCGCATGGTGACGCTCGGCAAGCGCAGCGACAAGCGAACGGATGCGGATCCGCGCAGCGCCGACGTTATTGGTCTCATCGATTTTAAGGACGGTATGGATCTTGTGTGTCGCCGACAGTATCTCGGCGACCTGGTCGATCGCGATCGCGTCGATCCCGCAGCCAAACGAGTTAAGCTGCACCAGGTCAACGTCATCACGGCTAGCAACGAAGACCGCTGCCGAGTAGAGCCGCGTGTGATAGGCCCACTGGTCGAACACCCTGAGCGGTCGGGAGGGCCTGGCCATCTCCGAGACGCTGTCCTCAGTGAGCACCGCAAACCCAAGCCGTGCGATCATCTGCGGAATGCCGTGGTTGATCTCCGGATCCACATGGTACGGGCGTCCGGCAAGGACGATACCGTGCCCGCCGGTATTCCCTATCCACTCAAGCGTGCGCCTTGCCTCGGCGCGCACATCGTCTTTGAACGCCTGATCGGCCTCCCAGGCTTTTTTGACCGCCTCGTGCGCTTCGGCAAGCGAGAAGCCCCAGTCGCCGAGTTCCTCCCAGATCCTCTCGCCTAAAAACCCGCGGTCATGATAGGGAAGGAACGGGTTGCGAAAATCAATGCCCTTCTCGGCAAGGGACTCGATATTCAAGTTGAGCGCCTCTGGGTAACTCATGATGATCGGACAGTTGTAGTGGTTGTCCGCCTGAGGGTCCTCGGCCCGCTCAAGGCGGATGCATGGCATGAAAATGCGCTTCACGCCGTGCGAGACCAGGTTCTCGACATGCCCGTGGCTGAGCTTTGCCGGATAACAGACCGACTCCGAGGGCATGGACTCGATGCCGTTCTCGTACGTCGCCTTGGTGGTCGGGTCGGAAAGCACCACGCGGAACCCGAGGTGCGTAAAAAATGTGAACCAAAACGGGTAGTTCTCGTACAAGTTGAGCGCACGCGGAATCCCCACCTCGCCGAGCGGGGCCGCACAGGCAGCCAGCGGTTCAAAGCCGAATACCCGATTATACTTGTAGGCGAAAAGATCCGGGGCCTTGGAGAGAGGGGCCTCAGCACCCGCACCGCGCTCACACCGGTTGCCGGAGACAAAGGTGAGCTGCCTGTCAAACCGGGTCTTTGTAAGAGTGCACGTGTTTGCGCATCCCCGACAGCGGGAGGTATGTTTCTCGACCCGGAGTGCCTCCAGCTCGGCCGCCGTGAGCAGGGTCGAGGGCCCAGATATCTCCTTGGCGCGGTCCCGTGCGATG
The DNA here is from genome assembly GCA_009779675.1 of Coriobacteriia bacterium. Taxonomy (GTDB): domain Bacteria; phylum Actinomycetota; class Coriobacteriia; order Anaerosomatales; family PHET01; genus WRDS01. Next base: position 17,923 of record WRDS01000013.1, on the reverse strand, counting down.
AGAGCCGCCCCCCATGCGCCCATCAACCCCGCAATATCAGGACGGATCACCTCCCGCCCCGTGATAAGCTCAAACGCCCGCAGCACGGCATCGTTTATAAACGTGCCACCCTGCACAACGATATACTCCCCTAGCTCGGAGAAGTCATGTATCCGGATGACTTTGTAAAGTGCATTCTTTACGACCGAATAGCACAGCCCCGCCGCGATGTCAGAGACCGTAGCCCCTTCTTTTTGCGCCTGGCGCACACGGGAGTTCATGAAAACCGTACAGCGCGAGCCCAGATCAACAGGGCTATCCGCAAAAAGGGACTGTCTCGCAAAATCCTCGATCGAAAGCCCAAGGGAGCTTGCAAACGTCTCCAGAAAGGAGCCGCATCCCGAGGAACACGCCTCGTTTAAGAGGATGCGGTCGATAACATGCCCCGAAAGATGCAGGCACTTCATGTCCTGCCCGCCGATGTCAAGCACGAAATCAACGTCGGCAACAAACTCGCTCGCTCCGCGGGAGTGCGCGATCGTCTCAATCTCGCCCGAATCCACCCTAAGGCCGGCCAGCAAAAGCGCCTCGCCGTAGCCGGTCACCACTGATGAGGCGATACGCGCCTCACTGGGCAAAGCGCGGTAAAGACCCAAAAGCGCCTCTTTCGCAACCCCGATGATATCAGCATGGTTCGAGTTGTAGCTCGTGTAGAGCAGCTCCCCGCCTTCGCCAACAACCGCTATTTTGAGTGTCGTAGACCCCGCATCTATGCCGAGAAAAACATCGCCCTTGTAACCACCGAGACCCGCTCGCGGAACCGATGCCTTGGCATGGCGCTGACAGAACTCAGAGTACTCGGCTGGAGAGCTGAACAGCTGCGGCAATAGTTGCGAATCGCGAGGCTCGGCAGCAAGCAGGCGCAGGCGTTCGAGCACCTCGCCCAAGCGAACCCCCTCGTCGGAGCGGGACAGCAACGCTGCCCCTGTTGCGACGAACAGATGCGCGTCCTCAGGGCAGATAGCTGCATCTGACCCAAGCCCCAGCGTCTCGATAAAGCGGTTCCTGAGTTCTGGCAGGTAGTTGAGCGGGCCGCCAAGAAAGACGACGTTGCCGCGGACCGGCCGGCCACAGGCAAGCCCGCTGATGGTCTGGGTCACCACAGATTGCAGGACCGAGGCCGCCACATCCTCACGCCGCGCCCCATCGTTCAAAAGCGGCTGGATGTCGCTTTTCGCAAACACCCCGCAGCGGGCCGCTATCGGATAGACGGTCGTCGCCTGTGCAGCGAGGGCGTCCAGCCCGGCGGCATCGGTTTTAAGCAGCATCGCCATCTGGTCGATGAACGCCCCCGTGCCACCTGCACACAGCCCGTTCATGCGCTCTTCCACGCTGCCAGAAAGATACACGATCTTGGCATCCTCGCCGCCAAGCTCGATCACCACATCGGCACAGGGCTCAAACTCCCGAACAGCCGTCCGGAGCGCGACCACCTCTTGCGTAAAACCAACGCCGAGCCGATCAGCAAGCCGCAATCCCGCAGAACCACTCAGCCTGATGGTGACCTCATGATCGCCGACCACCTCGCGCACCTCGGCGAGCGTACGCACCAGCGCCGTACGCGTATCCGACCGATGGTGATGATAGCTTGCGGAAAGCACCTGCCGCTGCTCGTCTAAAACGACCATCTTCACAGTCATCGAGCCGATGTCAATGCCTACATGCATGCTCCTCCACAAAACCTACCCGCCACATAAGGCCGCCCTGAGTAGCACCACGGGCATCTGGTTTAAAACCCTGCCTGCAGAAGCATCGAAAGCTGCTAGGCCCCGAGGGTTGTCGGACACGAGAATTGTCAGAACATCGAAAGCTGTTAGAACGCAAAAAATTGCTCGACCACCGCAAACTGTCAAAACATCGAAAGCTGTGTCTCTTGCCTTTCGAAATGGCTCAGATAGGAAAAGGCCCTGTTTGCCCCGAACATAATGCCGTGCCGCCCGCACACTTCTTTCAAGATATCATTCAGCCGCGCATAGTTGGGGCTGACGCATCCATACGAGTCGCCAAACCTGTCAACATATTCTTGCCTCACCCCAGGGAAATGCCTGTCCAGCTGCTGGTAGAAGTATTCCCTGTTCCCCTCACGCACGGTGACGCCAAAGCCAAAGGACAGGACTCCGTGCACCTTCGCCCTGACGCAATAATCAAGCAAGCCGCGCAGGTTGCATTCCGAGTCGTTTATAAACGGAAGGATCGGGCCGAGCCACACCACCGTTGGGATCCCTGCATCCCGCATCGCCGACAGCATCTGAAAACGCTCGTGCGTCGTCGACACATTTGGCTCAATGACCCTGCACAGATCCTCATCAAACGTCGTCAGCGTCGTTTGCACGACGCATTTCGTCCTCCTGCCGATTGCCTGTAGCAGATCCCGATCACGAAGGATCCGGTTGGATTTCGTAAGGATCGCCAAACCGAACCCGAGCCTCTCTATCACCTCAATACACTGCCGCGTTATTTGTAACTGCTCCTCAAGCGGAATATAAGGATCGCACATCGCCCCCGTGCTTATCATGCAGGGCTTTCTTTTCCGCCGAAGCTGCGCCTCCAAAATCTGGGGCGCGTTGCGCTTGACCTCGATATCCTCAAAGTCATGGTCCATCTGATAGCAGGCGCTTCGGCTATCGCAGTAAATGCAGCCATGGCTACAGCCGCGATAGACATTCATCCCGTTCTTGGGTGAAAGGATCATCTTGTAATCCGCGTAATGCATTCAGACCGTCGCATGCCCTCCGCATGCCGAGAAACCCGTCCGCCTCGGCGCACTTGAACCGGAGCCGGAGCGCACAGAAGCCTCTATGCGTCACGCCCCTGCATCAGATGTCATCCGCACGTCAGATGTCATTCGATTTTGAAGCATCTATGCGATCCTTCGCGTCCATCTCCCTCCATATCGCAGGAGAGATATAGTAGTAGTCTGCCGCATCCTCAAAGGCGCTTTTCCATCCAGCTGAACGCAACTTCGCCCAATTGGTCTTGCGTGCAGTCTTCTCGTATAACGTAAGCGCTGTAGTCTGCTCAAGCCGCCTATTGCCGTCTTTATCGGTGTAATTTGCCAGCCGGGTGTATGTCACCGATCGGACATCAGGATCGCCACAGCCAAACGCCGCCTCCCATACGATGATGGCCCGCTGACCCGCCTCCTCAACCTCCAGCTGCTCTGACGCAATCGACTCGTTGCGCTCCTCGACAGTGACATCCGACCCCTCTATGGTTATCGCCGCCTCATGGTCGCCGAGTGCCTCGCTGATCGCATCCACGACCGTTTCCCCATCATCATGCAGTCCCTCTTCGCCAAAAAAGCCAGGTGTGTCGATACTCTCAGACAAAATGTCGTTGGCCGCCTGATCCCTCAAGAGAAGGAATATGGCACCACCGCAACTGCACAGCCCGCATAGAACAAGCGCGACGATCACAAGCGCGACGATCAGCCCGGTCTTCTTTTTCTTTGGCGGATCCTGGGCGACTGCCGCCGCCGCAGCAGCAGCAGGTGGGGCAAAAGCAGCAGGAGCGGCGGCAGGTGGCACGGAAGCGGGAGTGGCAGGTGCTACAGGTACGGGAGATGGGGCAGAGGCAGCGGGTGTAGCAGCAGGAGCGGCGAACACAGGAGGTGCCTCCTGCGGAACCGACTCGGCAACTTCGGAAATACACTCTCGCGGATGCCCACTCGGACAGTTCCCGCTCGGATCGAGCCATACCCTTTGCCCGCATGCCGAACAATAACCGTGAAGTGCCATTTCCTTTCCCCTCTCAAGTGCCACGCAAGACTTTGTGGCGGGTCTTCGGGTGTTCCGGGTGTTCCTACAAGCGTTCCGAGTTCCTTTACAAGCGTTCCGGGTGTTCCTTTAGCCGATCAAGCGCTCCTGGACCGATTGAACGCTCTTTTTGGCCGACCACGCGTCCCTTGAGCAGTCCCGTCGCAGCATTAGGTCGAGCGAAGTATCAGGATCTCAGTGTTTCTTAAAAACAGGATAGCTGAAACATGCCTTAGATGCGTAGTGGGAGCGAGGATCCTGGAACCGTGAACGACATGTTGATGACTTCCGCATCACGCTCAAGAGTGAAGATGCCAAGACCAATGATATCCATTGCCTAAAGACCAGACACGTGTTCGGTTAAGGAGCTGACAGCCACGCGAGACGACCCCTACATCAAGGCCGCGGAGCTGGCCGACGTGCCCGACGATGTGCGCGACTCGGTCCGCGCAGAGACAGAGGAGACCCTCGTAGCAGAGCTTTCCGAGAGGATGCACGTACACGCCATTTGCCGGGGTTCAGCGATATTGGGCACCATTAATTGTTCCAAATTGTTCCGACTCGGTGCTGGCAGAAACTATTTTTATCGGCAAAACCGCTGGTAGACTATGGTGGCCAGAGACGGACTTGAACCGCCGACACGAGGATTTTCAGTCCTCTGCTCTACCATCTGAGCTACCTGGCCATAGTGCCCGAGTATAGTACCTACGCAGCCGACGTTGGTCAATGGTTTAGGCAACATTGCCTATTTTTGTGTCACCAGTGCAACAACCGTAGAACCCGGCGACACTTTGGCACCCGGAGTCGGCACCTGAGCATACACCTTCCCGAGATCTCCGGCACCATCTTTGACATCGACCAACTCGCATTCCAGACCGGCCTCCCGAAGAGCCTTCTGCGCGTCCGGCGCAGAAAAGCCGACGATCCTCGGCACATCAATGGTACGAGCATCCTCAGGCGCACCCAAAGAGACAATGATCACCACGGATGAGCCCTTGGCCGCCTTCGAGCCAGCTACCGGCAGTTGGCTGACAACAACCCCATCCACAACATCAAAGCTGGGATTATCCACCACAACAGCGACAAAACCGGCCTTCTTGAGAGAGGAGATCGCATCCTCGGAGATGATGCCCACGACCGCGGGCACGGCGATCTCCGCCGAGGAGGCAGAGATGGCTATGGCGAGCGTGACGGTGCTGCCTTTGGGCACCTCGGAATCGGCTGCAGGCTCTTGCGAGACCACTGAGCCGACTGGGGCCTCGTCGCTCTGCTGGCTGACGACAGCGGCCAGCAGCCCAGCGGCTTGAAGCTCCTTGATCGCCTCGGCTTTCGTCATGCCATGCACGTCGGGGATCCGAACTGTGACTTCGCCCTCGGCAGAAACCACAGTGATCACCACCACGGTCCCACGCTTTGCCCTGCCGCCACCCCAAGGCTTCTGCTTCACCACGGTATCCGGCACTTCCCCGCCAGTGCTTCCGGTCAACTCCACTTTGGCTATGAAGCCCGCTTTTGTGATTACCGAGACAGCCTCGGCCTGCGTCATTCCGACAACGCTCGGGACCTTTTCCCCTCGCGCAAACAGCGTAAAGCCGAGAACCGCGACCAAGACCGCCAACGCAAACCCAACAGCCGCCCATGGCAGCCACTTCAGCGCGCCCGCCTTGCGACTGCCATAAAGAAGCGACGTGCGATCTGGAAGCTGCGCTATAACGGACCCGAGCGGAACCGACGAACTCCCCTCGTACATGACCTGGGGCGAAAGCCGCGCCGCCTCCAGCACAGAGATCGCTTCAAACTCGTTTTTCCCGGTGACATCCGGCAGCTCGACCCAGCCCTGGCCCGCTGGCGACGGGCCGCTTGAGACGAGCAGTTTGACCTCTTCGTTCGCAGCCGCCGAGAGCCCTCCGCCCGGCAACTGGTTGATCACGCGGCCCCGAGGGACCGTTTCGCTGTAGTCATTGATCACCCGCGTGGAAAGACCGCAATCCTGAAGCGCCCTGAGAGCAGCCCCCTGAGGCCGCCCGGTAACGTCGGGAACCTCCACAAACGGGCCTAGGGCAGCCTTCGTCGCACCCTCTGAGACCACCATAATGACCCTGGAGCCCGCCGGTACCATAGTGGGCGAAAGGGGGCTGGATGGTTTTGCCATATTTTAGTTCCCTCCAGAGGACAGTGTATTATCTTGGTATGGTTATCCTGGCACGCCACGTTATATTTTAGCGTTAGCTGCCTGAGACTGACAGGCTCGCACCGAACGGAAGAGGAGACGGCTCTGCCCATTGCAAGCACAATAGCCTCGGTTGCAACCACTGCAACGATCATGGCGACTGCGACCATAGCCCCTTCGCCTACGACCACCGAGACAATCGAGACCATCATCACCACCGTCGTGCCTTCGGTAGTCGCTTCGGCGCTGCCCTCAACCGTGACAACGACTGTTCCGGTGACCGCAACAAGCATTGGCCTGCCGGTCGCTTTTGAGATCGCAGCCATATTCACAGGGGCGCTTTCCGGTGCCATGCGCGGTGTGAACCGGAAACTCGATATCACCGGCGTCATCATGCTTGCCTTGGTCAACGGATTGGGCGGCGGCATGCTACGCGATGTCTTATTGGGCCAGGACGTATTCGCCCTCAAGAACCCGCGTGCTTTGATCTCCGTGCTGGCAGCCGCTGCAGTCGCATTCTTCTTCATATCTATCGCTAAGAAACTGCAACCGGCAACCAAGGTGATTGACGCGTTCTCACTGGCGCTTTTCTGCCTTGTGGGCGCGGACAAAGCGCTTGTGGCCGGACTGACGATCATCCCGTCGATCATGATGGGGACGACCACATCGATAGGCGGCAGCGTGCTGCGTGACATCCTCACCGGCGAAGTTCCCGAGACAATGCAACGGGGACACCTCTATGCGATAGCTGCTGGCTGCGGAAGCGCCGTGTTTGTTTTAAGCACGTCGTGGCTAAGCATTGCAAAACCGATTGCGCTTATTGTTGCAGCATCGGTCACCTTCGTGCTCAGGGTGGGATCCCTCTGGCGCGGCTGGGAAAGTCCAGAGCCCCACGACATGAGTTACCTGCTGATTGGTCCGCCTCGGCGACTCATACGTGCCGTGCGAAGCAGGCTTACCCGTCGGCTTTAGGTTACGGTTTTAGGTTACTTTGCCGCTTAGGCTTACGGTATCAGTCAGACTTACCTTGCCATTTTGACTTACTGTGTCAGCTTTCGCTTACTGTGCTATTTGGATTTACTGTGTCAGCTTTGACCTACCGTGCCGACTTTGCCTTACTGCGCCGACTTCAGTACTCGGCTCTGGCAAGAAGCCGCTCCCAGCGCTCGTCCACCGCCTTTTGTGTCTTGCGCACCATCGCATCACTTGCTCCGTCAAAGCGAGCCTGCGAAGACAGATACTCGGCAACCGTGCTTTGAAGCCCGCTTCTCGCAAGCAACCTGCTGCGATCTGTGAGTTTAAGCTCCCCGTTGTCAATCTCGTAGAGCACGACAACGCCGGCCTCTACTGCGAGTTTTCCTACCTCCACCACGTTTTTGGGTCGACTCCCCAATGCTTTGAGCACGGTACGTTCAGGTGGATGTACCGCAACCCGCTGATCTCCCTTGCCCAAACGGCTTTATCGAAAACGTCTTGCGGATGTATTACCGAAGTCGAGGCAGCATATAAGGCACCGTTCGCCTCCATCGCTGCGCACATGCCCATGCAAGCCTCTTTTTCACCCGAGCGAATTGCACCGATTCCTGCACAGCTTGTCATTGATTCAGGATATAAGGTGTCGTTTTCCGTGCATATCTCGTTGTCGTAGTGCAGATAGAGCAGATCGTCACTGCGCTGGGCAGCAGCAAAAAGAGTGCGGTTGCTGGCGATGTTGCCGTCCCCGTTCGCCGCAACAACCGCGTCGCTATCGCCAAACGCTACCTCCACCTGCTTGAGCCCAGCGTCAATAGTGCAGCCCTCGCACCTCGGGTTGCCTGAGAGGAACGCGCAGGCATCAAGAGAACCGTTTATATGACTCACCCCTTATCGTCCAACTTGTGTACGCAGTTCGACCGGTACGTGTAGCTCAACTGGTGTACCCAGCTCAACTGGTGCACATGGCTCAACTGGTGCGTACAGTTCGACTGGTACACACAGCTAGCCTAAGTAGCCGATCTCACGCTATTGATTAGCAGATAATTAGTTAGAAAGCAAATTTCAAGCCAACTGTGTTCTGCAGACGGCAGGGATCGAGCAAGCGCCCCGCCCGCGGACGGGCACTCCGCTCGCAACTACAGGGTCACGAGAACAAGGCTGGTTGACAACTTTGTCTCAAAGGGCGGTCCGCACCGTCAGTCACTCGGAGGCGAACACGCTCACATCGTCCATCCCCACGAGTTCGGCTGCCATCTCCCGCAACCGGAACTTCTGTATCTTTCCCGATGCGGACTCAGGATACTCGTCGACAAAGAACACGTATCGCGGTGCCTTGTAACGGGCCAAGCGCGCCCGGCTGAACTCCTGCACATCGGACTCGGTGATCTCAGAGCCCTCGAACCGCTTGATGAATGCACCCACAACCTCACCGTATTTGGGATCCGGCACCCCTACGACCTGCACATCTTTTACGCCAGGCATCGTGTAGAGGAACTCCTCGATCTCGCGTGGGTAGATGTTCTCGCCTCCGCGGATGATCATGTCCTTTATGCGCCCGGTGATCCGGTAGTAGCCATCCTTGTCGACGGTGCCCAGATCGCCCGAGTGCAGCCAGCCGTCCGCGTCGACAGCGGCGACCGTTTCCTCGGGCATGCCGTAATAGCCCTTCATGATGTTGTACCCGCGACACAGCAACTCGCCAGGAACACCATAATCGCAGTCCTCACCGGTCTCCGGATCGACCACGCGCACCTCGACCTCCGAATGCTTGGTGCCGATGGTCTCGCATTTGCGTTCAAGCGTGTCGTCAACAGACGTCTGGATAAATACCGGCGATGCCTCGGTAAGCCCATAACAGATCGTGATCTCACTCATGTTCATGCGCTCAATTACCTGCCGCATCGTCTCTATCGGACAAGGAGAGCCCGCCATTATGCCGGTGCGTAGGCTGGTGAGGTCAAACATCTCAAACATGGGGTGGTCGAGTTCGGCGATAAACATCGTCGGAACACCATAGAGCGCGGTCGCCTTCTCCTTTTGCACGGCGGCAAGGACCATGATCGGGTCCCACTGCTCGACCATGACCATAGCCGAGCCATGCGTGAGGATCGCAAGCACTCCCAACACGCAGCCAAAACAGTGGAAGAGCGGTACCGGCAGGCAAACGCGGTCCGCCGGTGAGAGCCTTTGCCGCTCCCCTATGAAGAAACCGTTGTTCAAGATGTTGCGGCTGGTAAGCATCACGCCCTTGGGGAAACCGGTCGTCCCTGAGGTGTACTGTATGTTGATCGTGGAGTTCTGGTCGAACTCCTTGGCCGCCGCCGCAAGCCCCTCATCAGACAGATGCTCGCCGAGCAACAGCAACTCAGGCACGGTGTAAAACCCCCGGTGCTTCTCGGGGCCCATATAGATCAGGCTTTTAAGGTGGGGGAACCTCGTCGAGCTCAGGTGCCCGCGCTGCTGGGTCGCCGCCTCAGGCACAAGCTCACGCGTGATGCCGAGGTAGTCCACATCCTGGTAGGCATCGATCACGCACAGCGCCTTCATGTCGGACTGTTCTAACACATAGGCCAGCTCATGGCTTTTGTAGACCGGGTTTACCGTGACAAGCACAACGCCGATCTTCGCGGTCGCAAACATAAAGGTGAGCCAGTCGGGGATGTTGCGTGCCCAGACACCCAAATGATCCCCGGGCTCCAAGCCGATTGCGAGCAGCCCCTTTGCAAGACGGTCGGTGCGCTCGTCGAACTCGCGGTAGGTCCAGCGCAGGTCCCTGTCCGGATAGACGATGAAGTCATGATCGGGTTGCTCGGCGGCTTTTCCCCGAAAGTAATCACCGATAGTGAGTTCTGTGTGCAGCATATCCGCTCCTTTGCCAGTCGCCGTAAGATCCAGGTTGCTGTAGACGGCTGCGCTCTGCGTGGCGTGCTAGTACGCCTTCGTGCACATCGGCAGGCACTCGCTAAGAGGGCGCATACACGACAGCGACGATCTTTGCCAAAGAGGGGCCTTTCGCACGCACCTCGTGCGGCACGATCGAGTCATAGTAGATGCTGTCGCCTGGCGAGAGCGCGAAAACGTCTTTTCCGTACTCGATCTCCAAAAGACCCTCGAGCACGTAAATGAACTCCTCGCCCTCGTGGCTTGAGAGCGCCACATCTACCGTGCCGGGATGCACGTCGATGAGGAACGGCTCCATGTGGCGGGCAGCCTTGTCCGGAGCGAGCGCCGCAAAGTCAAGCGATCCGCCTTCCCCGCTGGAACCGGAGCTTTTGAACCGCGTGACCGTGGAGGCCTCCCCCGCACGGGTGATGACCGGCCCAATGTGCTCGTCATCGTCAAGCAGCGTGCCGAGCCGCACGCCAAGCGAGCGCGTTATCTTGATAAGAGGGGCAAGGGACGGAAGCAGTTCGCCTGACTCAAGCTGTCTGATGAGGTCGGGCTCACACCCACACCGCTCCCCAAGCTCGTCGGAAGAAAGCCCCTGCTGCTCGCGAAGAATACGGATCTTGTTGCCGATCACCGAGTCGCCTGCCATATTGACCCTCCTCTGCCACCTTCCTGCTGCCTAGACGCAGCCCGCATCTGCATATTGCCTGGCGTTTCCTCGCCTGAGCAAAACCCCGTAAAAGCAATAGTATAGCGAGTATAGCGGCTGATCTTTCGCCGAGGAGGCGTGAACGGCCAAAGACCCCGAAGAAAAAGCTCTGCCGCTTCTTGTTTGAACAGCGTCCCTCTGGCGACACACCCCATCTCGCCTGGGCAACGCCTCATCCGACCCGCTTGCCGGAGACTGCGTCCGTCCCTGTCCTACCGGTGCCATCGCCACGTGCAGGAAGACTGCCGGTTGTGATGAGTGCGAATCCCGTCCCGATCGCAAGCATACCGGGACCAGGGCACACGAGCATTGGGATGCCGATCAACACCAAGAAGACTCCACCAATGAAGGTGGCAGCTCTACGTGCAAGCATAGTGCAACACCTCACCGAGCAGAACGCGCGCGCTTTGGACGGCAGCTGATGGCGGGAGTGACGGGGCTCGAACCCGCGACCTCTGGCTTGACAGGCCAGCGCTCTAACCAGCTGAGCTACACCCCCGCAAATGTGCCGCGCTACATGCGGACAGCATACGGATTTTAGCGGCCTCCTCTGCAGTTGTCCACCACCGATGCGAATGTGGGCTTTGTGTGGGCTTGCGATGGGGGCTTGCAGCCCTCCCTTTGAACCGCAAGCCCACGTCTTGTCGCGCCAATGTCAGCTTCTACTGCGTGTCAGACTTTGTGTCAGCTCTTGTTACGATGCCAGCTCCTACAGCAAGAGGTCCTCCAGCCTGCTCATAACGTTCTCGGAGACCACGTTCTCTCCCCCATAGACCTGGATGTCCGGCTTGGTGCCCCCGTATGCACCAGGCAAGTAGCTGTCCCAGTTGCCTGAGAGTGCGTCTGCGTAGTTCATGCCGGTGGCTATGATGACCGCGTCCGCGGACGTGAAGTTCGCCTTGCTCACCTCGATCGCGGTGGCGAAGCGATCTGTGCCGTAAACGCGGGTGATGGAGCCCTCTGGCTCTGGCCCGTCGATAAGGGTGGGGATGCTCTTGCCGGTGCCCGGGCCGCTCTCGCCGGTGCCGAGCTCGCCGCTGCCGTTGAACCCCCACGCCCAGAGCGAGCCGTCCTCCTTGATGCCGAGGGCGCAGGTATTCCCTGCGCTCACGGCCTTCCATCCCACGAACCCTGCAGCGGACAGGGACGTGCCTCCGGATGCTGCGCCGTCCGGAGCCGCAGCTTCCGCTGCACTACCATCCGAGCCCGCGCCGCCTGCCCACGCCGTTCCCGGCAGCGCGCCCAGGACAAGCACAAAACAAAGGATCCCCGAGAGGCGTGCCCGCCTCCTCGTGCCCGCTGCTTTCCTGAAGGTCTTATCCACGTGGCTTCCCCCCCCTGCTAAGTCACCTGATTGAGGCGACACCCCTTGCAAGGCAACAAGCCCATTCTGAGCAACATCCTCACACGAGGCAACAGAGCCGGCTCACCTGTATCATGAAGCGATGCACCCCAGAACCAAACGGACACTGATCGCCTGCCTCATCTGCCTGCTTTTCGCAGGCATCGTATGGGCGTTTATCGAGCCGCGTCTCATCTCGGTCGAACACACCGAGATCGAAAACCCGGATATCCCGCCCGCTTTTAACGGCGTGCGCATCGTCTATGCCGCCGACATCCACGCCGGCGGGCTTCTCGGCAGATCGCACGTCATACGCACGATCGACACCATCCTTGCCGAGCAACCCGACCTGGTCCTCCTCGGCGGGGACTACACCGACGGGGACTTCGCGGAGATAGTCGATACCGGCGGAGACCTCCTCTACCCGGAGATTGAGGAGCTTTGCTCGGTGCCGCTTGGCGTTGTGGGCGTGCCAGGGAACCATGACCGTGGGATGTCCACGTATCGCGGCCTCATGCGCATCGAGCGTGTTCGGCGCGCAGGGATCACCGTGCTTGAGAACGAGCACACGCAGATATGGAAGGACGACGCGTTCATTGAGATCGTCGGCACCGAGGACCTGGGCACCGGCCATCCCGACCTGGCCGCCGCAGCTGCGGGAGTGGGTCCGGACAACTTCTCGATCCTGCTTGCGCACAACCCAGATGTGCTCCCCACTGGGCTCTTGGAAGCCGAGGCAGCAGATTTCGACCTCGTCCTTGCGGGGCACACCCATGGTGGGCAGGTCACCTTTTTCGGGCTGTGGGCACCGATCATGCCGTCCAAGCACGGCCAGAGGTTCCGCTCGGGCTGGCTTGAGGTCGAGGGGGTACCCGTGCTCGTCACGCGTGGTATCGGCGTTGTCATACTGCCCGTGCGGTTTTTCGCGCCACCGCAGATCCATGTCATCACGCTGAAGTGCTCGGCGGGCTAAGGCAGCTCGGCAGCCACCGACGGGCGGGCTACTTCGACAGCAGCGTCGAAAGGGCGTACAGCGCGTAGATGTGGGCCGGGTAGAAGATATAGAAGAACCACTTCATTCCTTTGCCCTTCTCGCCGTTGTACATGAGCAGCGGAAAAGCCGCGAACCCCATCATCCACTGAGGACTCGTGCGGTCATAGAGGAACAGAAGGAACGAGAGCCCGACCAGTATGCCCACCTGCGACCACCGCTGTTCTCGGAAGATGTAAAACGCCAGGCCGAGGGCGATCATGACCGGGCCGCCCTCAAGGAACAGCGCGTTGGGGATCATCCGCGAGAACAGCTCAAAGATGTGCACGAGGCCCACGGGCAACCTGTCGACGAACGAGCTGACGGCGAGGAGTTCGGGGATCGCGGCAACTACCGGGACAAAGCACAACAGGATAGAGGTGACGATCTTTTTCGTCTCTTTTTCTTTGATGCCCTCGGCGAGCCGGTCCCAAAACAGCATGTAGAGCACGACGACGAAAAATGTGCCGAAGGCATTGTACTCAAGCGCAAGGCCCTTGTTTGGCAAAATGGCTTTGACGAGGGTCGACATGGCCACCATCGCCATACTCGCGACCAGCAGACGCTGCAGGTACTTCTTGCGGTCACTCGTATAGTGAAAGCTCTCTGCCGAGGTGAACAAAAAGAGGGGGAACACCAACCTGCCGATGTAGATGAACCAGATCGGTGCCCCAAAACCCGCGAACATCCGGTAGATATGGTCGAAGACCATCAATACAGTGGCGACGTTTTTCGTCGTCGTCGAATCAAGGCATTTCGCCTTCATAGCCATTCCCCTCTACGGCAGGCCGCAATAGGCCGAATATATCTTACCGCAGATCAGGAATGAGCATTCGGCGATGCCGACGCAACAGTTGCTACGGTGGTTTACGTAACGTGTTCATGGTGGGCGATGAGGGATTTGAACCCCCGACCTTGTCCTTGTAAGGGACCTGCGCTCCCGCTGCGCCAATCGCCCACTGATCCAGCTTTATACGTGACCTTGCTAATTGTACGTCTCGTAAGCGATGATCTCATCGAGGTCGGCGTACGATATCTTGTACTTCGCAACGATCTCGGCTTTGTACTTGTCATACAGCTCGGTGTAGTACTTCAAATACATCGCGTAATTGTTTGGCCCAGGATACTTCTTCTCGGCCTCTCTCTCGGCCCTCTTCTCCACCTCAATCATCTCTTTGGCGATTGCCGAGCGTTGGGCGGGGCTTATCTTTGATGCCGAGCCGACCACTCCGCCGCTGCCCTTCGACGGCTTGGAGTCCGAGCTGTCGTTACCGCCGCTGGGCGTAGTGGACGTACCGGAGTTCCCAGGCGTTGTGGTGTTCTTTTTAGAGCCGGGGTTGTTTGGTTTGGCATCCTTCGCGCCCGTGCTTGACCCACCGGCGGTGTTCTGCGCCGCATCAGGCTCTGTTTGAGTACCACCTGTTGCCGAGTCATTCGGGTCGCCTGATTCCCTTCCTGCATCATCAGGGGTAATCGGCCCCTCGACTATTGAAGTGGACTCCTGGTCCGTGCCTCCTATTGTCGGCGCGAGGAATACGAGCGCAATTGCAACGCCCGCAATCGAGACCACAAGACCCGCAAACACCCCTATCAGCACCTTCGAGGCATTGGGCAGCGCCTTAAAGCGCTCGGACATACCCGTAAGCGTCTCTTTAAATGACATCACAGACCAACTCCTTATTCAAAACAGGTCAAAAGCCAAAACAGACCAAACCCGAAACGACACCTCAGTCCTCGGTGCGGCCAGGTCGCCCGTGTGGACAGCTCACCCAAACAGCCCGATCACCGCACGGCTACCGTTAAACAGCCCGATCACCGCACGGCTAGGTTACCATTCCTCTTTTCAGAGGCATGGCCGATCACGAAAAACACACACGCGAGTCACATTATGCGCACTCGTCGCCGTGATATCCTCGAAGTGAGAGGCACCACTCAGAGAAAGGCTTGCAGCGACCATGCCCGATGCCCGCCTGTTTGATGATCGCTCGCCCGACGACCGTCCGCCCGACGCGCAGCCACCCGACGCGCAGCCACCCGATGCCCGCCTGTCCGATGATCGCCCCTGCTCGGCGCATCTGCGCCCATCCTGCACGCTCTCTATCGACCTCACCGGCCGGCTGTGCGTGATCGTCGGCGGTGGCACACTGGCTGCCCGAAGGGCAAACTCCCTGCTTGACGGAGGAGCCACGGTGCGCGTGATAGCGCCCCGCGTGTGCCCAGCGGTCGAGACGCTTGCTCAAAAGAGCGCGTCGATCACAATCGTGCGCCGCCCGTACGCGGATGGCGATCTCAGAGGTGCCTTCCTCGCTGTAGCATCGGCGGGAGTGGAGGCGGTCGACGCGGCGGTGCGCGATGAGGCCACGCGGCTTGGCTGCCTCTTTAATGCGGCAACCGACTCCCTTAGCGGGGACACCACCGTACCCGCAGTGCTGCGCCGAGGCCGGCTCGAGGTCACCGTAAGCACCTCGGGCGCGTCACCCCAACTCGCCGGACGCATCCGGCGGGAGATCGAGGATGCCTACGGTGCCGAGTGGGCGGAATACCTTGATGCGCTGGCATCCGTGCGCGAGCTTGTGCACAAGCATGTGGCCGATGCCGAGCGCAGGCGAAGGCTCCTTGACCGGGCAGCTGATGCGGATCTCGCAGGGTTAGCAATGCTGGTAGCGCACACGGAAGTCGCCGCGGGCGGCGCTGGCGGCAACGCAGGTGCCCCGGACGACGATAGCGGCACTGACGGAAACGCAGATGCCGCAAGCGATGAGAGCGGCCTTGAAAGCCTGCTGGCGTGGCTAGAGGGCGAACGGCGGCCACCCGCCCCCTCGCGAGTGGCGCTCGTGGGTGCCGGCCCAGGCGACCCAGGGCTTATTACCACGAAGGGGCTTGCCCGCGTGCGCAGCGCAGACATCGTGATCTACGACCATCTGGTCGCATCCGAACTCATCGCGCAGGCACCCGCCCACGCCGAGCGCATCTACGTAGGCAAACGCGGCGGCCATGACTACATCACCCAGCCCCAGATCAACGAATTCCTGCTTGCAAAGGTGCGCGAAGCACCCGGTCGCCTGATCGTCCGCCTAAAAGGCGGCGACCCGTTCGTGTTTGGCCGAGGGGGCGAAGAGGCGCTCGTCCTCGCCGAGGCGGACATCCCCTTCGAGGTGGTACCAGGTGTGAGCGCAGGCTCGGCTGTCCCCGCTGCCGCTGGCATCCCTATCACACACCGCGGGCTGTCAGCCTCGGCGACACTTGTGACCGGGCATGAGGATCCCTCAAAGCCGACGAGCGACGTGGACTGGGAGCTGCTCGGCGGGCTGCCGGGAACGCTCTGCATCTTCATGGGCGTCCACAACGCCGCGAAGATCGCCGAGGGGCTTATGGCCGGCGGACGACGGGTGGACGAGCCTGTCGCAGTCATCTGCCGAGGAGCCACTCCCGACCAATGCACACTCGTGACCACACTGGGCGCGCTTGCGGCAGACATCGGACGGCACGGCATCAAGGCACCCGCCATGATCGTGGTCGGCGCGGTGGTCGGGTTACGCGAGCGGCTGGGCGGACGAGCTGGATGAGCGTCCGCGTGGGCTGCGATTCCGCGCTTGGAACCGCAACCCACGTGCGCACACACACTGCGACCGCGTCGGCGAGCCGCTTGTTGCCGAGATGCGTGCACACGCGCGCGCGCATTGCGATTCAAGCCTCCGGCCTCAGTCCAGGAAGATCTCCTGCAACTTGCTCATAACGTCGTCGGAGACCACATTCGACCCGCCATAGATCTGGATTTCTGGTGTGCTATACACATAGGCACCTGCCAGATAGCCGGCCCAGATAGGCGAAAGCCTGTTTGGATCGGTAAGGGCAAGGACGCCGCTACGCTGTCCTGCCGCCACACCACCGGCGAGGGCATCCGGAAAATTCAGTCCAGTCGCAACGCCAACAAAATCTTTCCAGGCAAGGTAGTTCTCAAAGGCGTACGCAGCGATCCTTTGTGAGGTCTCGTAGCGGTCAGCCCCAGCTACACGTTGGACCATCGGGCACGTGCTAAGACCTCGCACTGCATGCTCAACGCTATCAGAGACAGCGGCGTTAGACCCAAGTATGACCACATCTGTGATGTCTAGCCCGGTGATGGTGTTTGCCGCAGATGCCGAAAGAGACGTCGGCTGAGTGAGTACCACCGGAATCCTGTTGCTGTAGGCAAGGGGTGACACCGCAAGGCCGTCTGCAAAGTTGTCGCCACGGACCAAAAACGCCTTCTCCATGAAGTACTCGCCTTCAAGGCTTGCAACCTTCTGCGCGATAGCGGCACTCGTCGCATAGCGGTCGGCACCGGCGATGCGCTCAACTTTAAGCCCTGCGCCGGAAAGCTCGGCCTCTACCGCATTAGAGACCGCCGCCGTGGAGCCTATGATGTAGACCTCAGCCGCACCCAGACGGTTGGCCTCTTGAAGAACCCCGTTGCTTAACGCATCCGGCTTCGTGAGCAGGAGTGGTGCCTCAAGCGCGCCTGCAAGCGCGCTTGCAGAGAGAGCGTCTGCGTAATTCATGCCAGTTGCCATGATGATGGCATCTGCAAACTTGAAGTTCCTCTTACTGGCCTCGATTGCCGTCTGGAAACGATCGGCACCGTAAACACGGGCGACGGTATCTTGCTCAGTAACGCTGATGCGGTATGCCCCGACATCATCGTCATACTCACACACCCTGACGTACATGACCGCGTCCTTGCTGGCAGCCCAACTGATCTTCGAGCACCAGTCGTCGGTGCCTCCGTCATCATCATAATCGACAGGCATATCGGTCGGGTCGTCGTAAAGCTCTATGAGCGTGTCCACCCCGTACGCATCGCCCTGAAACGTCTCGATGACATAGGTGTTCCCAGCAACCGCATCAAACTTCACCCAGTCGACATCCCCCGAGAGATGAAACGTGTGCTCCTGGGGAACCCCGTTCGTTGTGATTGTCTTGGCCTGCACAGCCGTGTCGTCCGGCTCATACGCATCAGGCGCGAAATCGGGTG
>WRDS01000012.1 GCA_009779675.1 Coriobacteriia bacterium | reverse complement strand
TTGAGGCAAACATCGCCGAGAGGCTGTTTGTGTTTGGGGACGCGGACAGGCTCCAACAGGCGGTGGGTAACCTGATCTCTAACGCCGCACGGTACACGTCGGCGGGCGGTTGTATTGAGGCGGTGGTGGCCCGCAAGGGCGGTTGGGTCTGCATCACGGTGTCAGACACAGGTTCTGGGATTGCCGAGGCCGACCTCCCGCATGTGTTCAGCCGTTTTTGGCGGGCGGATGCGGCACGGACCTCGACGACCGGCGGCATGGGCATCGGACTTGCGGTGACCAAGGAGATTGTGGAGCGACATCGCGGTACCATCAAGGCGGAATCAGTGCTTGGCGAGGGGGCAAAGTTCACCATACGCCTGCCGGTTGCAAATTAAGGCCGTGGCTTCGCGGGCCAGCAGCGGCGGGTCGCATCGACGCTCGGTCGCCATGTCGATATTTTTATGCCTGCCGGTTGCTAAGGTTGCTAATTAAGGTCGGCAGAGGCGGGTCATACCGGTACAATAGACAGGCACCATACAAAAGGCGCACCATCCAAAAAGTGCCCGCATGCGCTGACTCGGGGTGCTGTGTGTGTGTGTGTGTTGCTCGGCCAGCGTACGGTGTCGGCGACGTGCTGGTGCGGCTTTCATAGACCCTCAAGGAGGAGATGTGGCTCAACCGTCAGAGCTGCGGCCTGTTGCCCAAGGCAAGGTCCGCGATCTGTATGACCTCGGCGACCATCTGCTACTCGTTGCCTCGGATCGAATCAGCGCTTTTGATGTCGTGTTGCCGGAGGCGATCCCTTATAAGGGCGAGGTCTTAACCAAGCTCTCCCTGTTCTGGTTCGGGCTCTTGGGGGGCCTGGTGCCAAACCATCTTGTCTCCGCAGACGTTGCCGACCTGCCCGAAGAGTACTCGAAGCACGCCGATTGGCTGCGCGGGCGGTTCATGCTTGTGAAGAAGGCACGCGTCTATCCGGTCGAGTGCATTATCCGCGGGTACCTTGCCGGCAGTGGCTGGAAGGAGTATTCAAGCAAAGGGAGCGTGTGCGACATCCCTTTGCCCGAGGGGCTTAAAGAGTCGGGCCGGTTGGAAGCGCCTGTCTTCACCCCGAGCACAAAAGCCGAGGTGGGAGAGCACGACGAGAATATCAGCTACGAGGCCATGGCAGAGATCGTCGGAGCAGAGATCGCAGCCGACCTGCGCGATAAGACGGTCGCCATCTATTCGCAGGCCCGCGAGCATGCGGCCTCACGCGGGATAATCATTGCGGACACCAAGTTCGAGTTCGGCGAGATCGACGGTGTGCCCACGCTTATAGACGAGGTGCTCACTCCCGATTCCAGCCGTTTTTGGCCAGCAGATGCCTACCGCCCGGGAGCCTCTCAGCCGAGCTTTGACAAACAGTTCGTCCGTGACTGGCTTGAGACCACCGGCTGGGACAAGCGCCCTCCGGCACCGTCGCTTCCGCAAGAGGTCATTGAGGCGACCTCGGCGAAGTACATCCAGGCCTACGAGCTTATTACCGGACATGTTTTTGAGCCGGAGGGGAGAATGTAGGCGTGGCCAGACGAAGCCCGCTTAACGAGCGGTATCAGAAGTACACGGGCCCTGCGGGCAAGACGCGCCGCTCGGCGGCCTCGGCAAAGCCAAAACGGGAGGCGGGCGTAAGCAAGGCGGAGGTTGCGAGAAGCGAGGCAAAGCGCACCCCCTTTATCATGAACCCGCCCACAGAGGAGTTCCGCCGTCTGTACCGCATCTGGTGGATCCTCCTTGCCGTTTCGGTGGCGCTTGTGCTCGCCTCGGTCGCGGTCGGGATGTGGACGGAGCTGCCGCAGCTGGTTGCGACCGTCCTTGTGGTCGCGGGCTATATCGCAATGTTCGGGGCGCTGCTGCTCGACTGGCTGAAGCTGCGGAAGATGCGCACGGAGTGGACGGAGTTGGTCCGAAGCGGGAAGGGGTCGTGAGCAGGTGGCAGACTATGAGATATTCGTGACCTACAAGGAGGGCATTTTCGATCCTCCCGGGGTCACGGCAGAGCGGGCGCTTGCCAATCTTGGGTATCAGGGTGTCGATGAGGTCAAGATAGGCAAATACATCCGTCTTTCCGGGGATGTGGATACGTCGCAGGTCACCGAGATGTGCGAGAAGCTGCTTGCAAACCCGGTGATCGAGGATTTTCGCATCGAATCTGCCTAGGAGGCTGGCCGCATGCGCTTTGGTGTCGTGGTCTTTCCCGGCTCGAACTGCGAGCAGGATGTCGTTCACGCTGTAAGGCTCCTCGGCTTTGAAGCCGACTATGTCTGGCACCAGGATAGCGACCTGGACGGCTTTGATGCCGTGGTGCTGCCCGGCGGCTTCAGCTACGGCGATTACATCCGGACTGGAGCGGTCGCACGCTTTTCGCCGGTGATGAGCGAGGTTGTGCGCTTTGCCGAGAAGGGGCGGCCGGTGCTCGGCATCTGCAACGGGTTCCAGATCCTTACCGAGGCACGTCTGCTTCCGGGCGCACTTCTGCGCAACCGAGGCTTGAAGTTCATCTGCCGACCGGTGCACCTGCGTGTTGACGGCAGCTGCAGTTGGCTTGACCTGCCCATGGGCACGGTACTCAAGATACCCATCAACCACAACGAGGGTAATTACGTGTGCGACGAGGCGGTTTTGAGCCAGATGCGTGAGAACGGGCAGGTTGTGCTCAGGTATTGCGAGAAGGACGGCTCCTCGGCAGGAGCCGGCTCGGCACCCAACGGCGCACTCGATGACATCGCCGGCATCTGCAATGAGCGGGGCAATGTCTTTGGGCTCATGCCGCATCCCGAGCGGGTGGTCGATCCGATAACCGGCGGCAATGACGGGCAGGCGTTCTTTACCACTGTCGTCCGTCGGCTTGCCGAGTTCGAGAGCTAGAGGAGCCACTGATCGTGCCGATAAAAGACCTTTCGCCGGAGCTTGCCCCTGACCTCGCCGTTGAGCTTGGCCTGAAGCCTGATGAGTACGAGAAGATCGTGGACATCCTTGGCAGGGTGCCTACGGTGACCGAGCTTTACATGTACTCGCTCATGTGGAGCGAGCACTGTAGCTACAAGCACTCCCGCAAGGCGCTGTCGATGTTTAAGAGCGACGGGCCGCGTGTCTTGCAAGGGCCGGGGGAGAACGCCGGCGTGATCAGCGTGGGCGACGGGTGGGCGGTCGCCTTCAAGATGGAGTCGCACAACCATCCCTCGGCGATTGAGCCTTACCAGGGTGCGGCCACAGGCATCGGCGGCATCATCCGCGACATCTTCACAATGGGCGCACGGCCGATCGCGGCGCTTGACTCCTTGCGGTTCGGCATGCTTAGCGAGGCTCGGCAGCGGTACCTTTTCGAGGGCTCGGTCGCCGGTATCGGCGGGTATGGCAACTGCCTGGGCGTGCCTACGGTGGGTGGCGAGGTCTATTTTGAGGAGGCGTACGAGGGCAACTGTCTGATCAATGCCATGGCCATAGGGCTCATGCGCGAGGAGGACCTCACGCGTGCCGTCGCCGCGGGCCCGGGCAATGTGGTGCTGCTCATCGGCTCGACGACCGGCAGGGACGGCATCGGCGGGGCGAGCGTGCTCGCCAGCCAAGAGTTCGACGAGCGCGCCGAGGACAAGCGCCCCGCCGTCCAAGTGGGCGACCCCTTCGAGGAGAAGCTGCTTATCGAGGCATGCCTTGAGCTGCTGGGAAAGAAGCTGCTCGTGGGACTCGGCGACCTTGGCGCGGCGGGGCTTACCAGCTCGGCGAGTGAGATGGCGAGCCGCGGCGGTGTGGGGATGGACGTCGATGTCGCTAAGATACCCGCCCGAGAGCTTGGCATGAAGCCGTTCGAGTTCATGGTGTCGGAGTCACAGGAGCGCATGCTCGCCGTCGTCGAGCCCGAGAAGCTTGCCGAAGCGCTTGCGATCTGCGGGAAGTGGGGGCTTTGCGCCACGGTGATCGGCGAGGTGACCGATACCGGAAGGTTCGTGGTGCGCTCAGGCGACGAGGTGCACGCGGACATGCCTGCGGCCACGCTTGCCCACGATGCGCCCGTATATGATCCCCCTAGGGAGCGCCCGTCCTATCTCGATGCCGTGCAGGCGTTCGACCCCTTCGCCGAGCTGGAGCTTCCTGGCGCACGGGGGCTTGCGGGCAGGCAGGAGCCTTCTGGCGAGAGCGCGGAAAACGCGGGAAGCGCGGATCTCGGCGAGACGCTTTTAGGCTTGCTGGCGAGCCCGAACATCTGCTCACGGCGTTGGATATGGGAGCAGTATGACCACCAGGTCATGCTCAACACCGTGGTGATACCCGGGGGGGATGCGGCGGTCCTGCGCATCGGCGACACCGGGCGCGGTGAGATGACCAGGCGGGCGATCGCCGTGTCAAGCGACTGCAACGGCCGCTACTGCTACCTCGACCCTTATGTAGGCGCTCAAATAGCGGTTGCCGAGGCGGCGCGCAACGTGACATGTGCAGGCGGCGATCCGGCGGCGGTCACCGACTGCTTGAACTTCGGCTCGCCTGAGAAGCCTGAGGTCTTTTGGACGCTTTACGAGGCGGTCCGCGGCATGGCGGATGCGTGTAAGGCGTTTGACGTGCCGGTCATCTCGGGCAATGTGAGCTTTTACAACGAGAGTTTCGGTCGCCCTATCTATCCGACTCCCACTGTGGGGCTTGTGGGGCTGCTTGATGACGTGGAGCGGCACTGCACGCTTGATTTCAAGGACGAGGGCGATGTGATCGTGCTCGTCGGGGAGAGCGAGGCCGAGCTGGGCGGCAGCGAGTACCTCAAGGTAGAGCACGACCTGGTGGCCGGGTGTCCTCCGGCGCTTGACCTTGAGCTCGAGAAGTCGGTGCAGGCGGCGGTGCGCGATGCGATTGCCAGCGGGCTTGTTAAAAGCGCGCATGACTGCAGTGACGGGGGGCTGGCCGTCGCCCTTGCCGAGAGCTGCATCGCCGGTGGCATCGGCGCAAACGTGCACCTTACGGATGGCCTACCGCCGATCGCCTCGCTTTTTGGCGAGACCCAGAGCCGGATCGTCGTGACGGTCACAGACAAGGCTGCCGAGGAACTCGTAAGCCGCCTGATCGCAGCCGAGGTGCCCTTCAGCGTGATCGGCAGTGTCGGCGGGGAGCGGCTCGTGATCGACGGGCTGGTAGACGGGTCGCTCGGCGACGACAGCGGCGACGGCGGCAACGACAACGACGGGCGGCTGACACTTGTCGGGCTGGTAGATATCATGGTCGATGACCTGCGTGATGCATACGAGGGCGCGCTCGAGCGTGCGGTGAGGGGTGAGGTTCGCAGCTGATGGATGACTGGACCGAACGCCCTGACCATCCCGAGGAGGCATGTGGCGTTTTTGGCGTCTTTGCGCCTGGCGAGGACGTTGCCCGGCTCACGTACTTCGGGCTTCATGCGCTGCAGCATCGCGGGCAGGAGTCTGCCGGCATCGCCGTAGGGGACGGGGAGACGGTCACCGTCACAAAAAACCTCGGCCTGGTCTCACGGGTGTTCAAGGAAAGCGACCTGGACTCCCTTGTGGGCGATGTGGCAATCGGGCACACCCGCTACTCGACCACCGGCTCCTCCACAAGCTGGGAGAACGCGCAGCCGCATCTCTCTTTCATCGGCACGCAGATCGTTGCGCTCGCGCATAACGGCAACCTTGTGAACACCTATGACTTGCGTGAGGGTCTCAAGGGGCGCGGCATCCGTTTCCGTTCGACCACCGACTCCGAGGTCATCGCCTCCCTCGTGGGCGCTTTCACGCAGCAGCACAGCCACATCCGGGATGGCGTGCGCGAGTCGATGAAGCTCATCAAAGGCGCATATGCGACGACGCTCATCACAGAGAACGCGCTCTACGCGTTTCGCGATCCCAATGGGGTGCGTCCGCTTGTCCTCGGCAGGATCGCTGACCACGGCTGGGTGGTCACGAGCGAGACCTGCGCGCTTGACATCGTGGGCGCACAGCACGTCCGCGACATCAAGCCGGGGGAGATCATCAAGATCTCCGAGGCCGGCCTGGAGGCTGCCCAAGGGGTCCCGGCGCGAAATCACGCGCTTTGCATATTCGAGTACGTGTACTTCGCCCGTCCCGACAGCGTGATGAACGGATGTTCGATGCATGAGGCCCGCCGACGCATGGGGGAGGGCCTTGCCGCCGAGGCACCCGCCGACGCCGACCTTGTGATCGGCGTGCCGGACTCGGGCATCCCAGCCGCTATCGGCTTTGCCCAGGGAAGCGGCCTGCCCTACGGCGAAGGGTTTGCAAAGAACCGCTACGTCGGTCGGACATTCATCTCGCCGAGCCAGACCATCCGTCAGCAGGGAATTCGGCTCAAGCTTAACCCGCTCAAGTCTGCGATCAGCGGGAAACGGCTTGTGGTGGCCGACGACTCTATCGTGCGGGGGAACACCACGCGCAAGCTTGTCCAGCTGCTCCGCGAGGCGGGGGCTGCCGAGGTGCACATGCGCATCACCTCGCCTCCGGTCACGTGGCCGTGCTTTTATGGCATCGACACCGACACGCACGAGCAGCTTATCGCCGCGACCCACACGGTCGAGGAGGTCCGCAGGCACATCGGAGCCGACTCCCTTGCGTACCTTTCGCTCGATGCCATGGTCGGGGCGACCGGCAAGGCCGCCGAGAGGTTCTGTCTTGCGTGCTTTAACGGCGACTACCCGATCGAGATCTCTGAGAGCGTGCGAGAGGGCAAGATGTCCCTAGAGCGCTGCTGATAAGTGGAGGCTACTGAGGGGCGCTCCATTCTGCGCGATTTGCTCCTCCAGCTCCAAAGTGTCCCAGATGCACCATGTCTTTGCGAAGGTTCCCAAAGTTTTCAAAGGCTCCCAGATACATATGGGTTACTTACGTCATCCATCCCATCCCCCTTGGTCGTCTTTTTGACCTGCACGTGCATTGTTAGGGCGTTCCCAATCAATCAACTTCACGGCTGACGGCTGGCATTACCGTAACCGGAAATAGGCAAGCAAGCGAGCCCAGTGCGCTATTCCACCAGGGCGCCTAACAGGAACGACACGGCGATGCAGATCACGCTCAGGATGAGGGTGGCTCGGGCGTAATTCTTCCTGTTCAGGTTCGTGCTGCTGCTGAACGCCCATACCAGCAGCACGATGAGGCCGACAAGTGGGATCGCGGACAGGATGAATATGCCGATATAGCTTCCGACGGAAAGCGGCTCACTGTTTGCGAGCGGAGCACTGCAGGCGGTCGGCTGCGGCTGCTGGGGCGGCGCATAGGCGGGTTGAGGAGATGCTGCTGAAGCTGCTGGAGCCGACGGCGGCGGTGATGTCGGTGAGGTCGGAGCCTGCGTTACCGGCGGAGCTGTCGGCTGTGCGTCGATCGCTGTGTCCATGGTTGCTCCACACACGTTGCAGAATTTATTATCGTCGGGAATCTGCGTCCCGCAGTTTCTACAGAACATAGTCGGCCTCCTCTGTTCAATATGGAAATTTATGACGATGGCTCTTAAGTTGCCTCACGAGAAGTGTACTTGAAATCGGTTCAATACTTTTGAAATAAAGGTGCCTGAATCGAACCCAACGTTAAGGTGGCTGTGCAGTTTGGGAGACGCTGCTGATTACTCCTTTGGAATGAATGCATTTGACCTGTCACTCAGGTAGTAAAATATTCACGCGTGACTTGTTGCGCACGGGAGAAGCCCAGGGTCACGTTGTGTTATCAAAACATTGTTGAGGAAGCCGATTGGCGGAATTTATGGATGGCTCCAACGACACAATCGTAGAGAAGTTCGACACGGCTCGCCGCGAGCTTTTGGATCCAGGTCTCAGGAATAATACCCTGCTTAACTATAGGCGCACTCGCCGACGCGGTATCGAAATCGTGTCGCCGAACCCGCAAGCAGTCTACTCTCAATTGGTTGGCGGAGGCGGGAAGTTTTGTTTCGTTGCCGACGATGAGGAAGGAGATGTTGGCACTGCGGAGACAGAAACATACCCGTCCACCTCGCGTCAAAAATCTCTGGTCACTCGCTTGCCGGAGGCAGAGCTTTCAAAACGACTGCTTGCCAGTTATTACGATGCACGGCGTAGCCTCGAGGAGACAGGTGTCAACACCCTGTTCCTTGCGCTGGGCATGCTGGAGTGGTATGAATCTGACTCCAGCGAAGAGCCTCGATATGCACCTTTGCTTCTAGTTCCAGTCGAGCTTGCGCGAGAGAACGCCCAAGATTCGTTCAAAACAGCGTGGACCGGGGATGAAATCGGCGAGAATCTCTCGCTTGCAATGAAGCTTAAAAGCGAGTTCGGTATCGAGTACCCGTTGCTACCGGATGAGGAGGATTTTGACGCAGCCTGTTATTTCGATTCTGTTCAGCAAGCAGTATCTTGCATGAGACGATGGTTGGTTCAGAAAGAGCGGATAACGCTCGGCTTCTTCTCTTTCTCAAAGTTCTTGATGTTCAAGGATCTTAATCCAGCGAACTGGCCGGATGATGCTAAGCCACACGAACACGAGGTTATTCGGGCTCTGCTTGGCGAGGGGTTCTCCAATGGCGACCCGATGGCTTCTGATGATCAGTGCCTTGATGAACTCCTTGCACCTATGGATTCGTTTTACGTTGTTGATGCCGATAGCACGCAGACACTGGCACTAATGGAGGTCAAAGCGGGACACCATCTCGTCATTCAAGGTCCGCCAGGAACGGGCAAGTCTCAGACAATTATAAATCTCATTGCCGAGTCGGTTGCAGCGAAGAAGTCCGTGCTTTTCGTGTCAGAAAAAATGGCTGCACTTAAGGTTGTCAAGCGTCGTTTGGACGAGATTGGTCTGGGTGACGCATGCTTGGAGCTGCATAGCCACCAGACGAACAAGAAGGCCGTCATCGATGAGCTGAAAAGAGTGATGGATCTTGGGCAACCTAAGTTAGGTGAGGTGGCAGCGGATTTCGAGCGGTTGGCTACTCAGCGGACTAGGTTGAATGACTACTGTACGGCAGTCAACACTCCAATCGGTCAGAGCGGATTCACTCCGATACAGGCTGAGGGCAAGTTCATGCTCAGCGAATCAGAGCTCCGTCGACTCGGGGTTGATGCCCTCGATCTAAAGAGCGAGCACATGCTCACATGGTCGCAGGTCGACTTTGTCAAATATAACGGCATGGTGAGGGAACTCGCAGAGCGCCTACAGGCCGTTGGGCATACGGGCAACCCATACCGGGCATCAGAGCGATGTCAGCTGCTCCCATCGGATCAAGACCGGCTGGATGAAATCGTGCAGAGCTTCAAGCGCTGCGATGATGCAGTGCATGAATGCATGTCAGCGATGGCTCGAATACTTGATGACCGACCCTTGCCAAAATCGATCGTTGCCCTCCGTCGTGATAGTACCTTGCTACATCACATCGGTCTCGCTCCAGAGCTTGCTGGTGTTGACCTTTTAAGCCCGCATTGGCAGACGGGAGTGATTGCAAAAGCTTTAGACGCAGGTAAGGTGTACAGCAAGACCCATGCATCTTTTGATTCGGTGCTTCTCCCCAAGGCATGGGACTCGGATGTGGTGCAATGGCAGGCAGCGATACAGGCACACATCAATCATTTCTGGCGGAGACTGTTACCTGAGTATCGAGAGGCGAAGCGCCATGTTGCATCGCTGTTCATCTCAGAGCCTCCTGAGGATGCGGCAGCTCTGCTCGAGGCTACCGCCGCTATCGTATCCGAGCAGGCATCGAGAATGACGCTCGCTCAGCATGAGGATGTTGCGCAGTCGGTTCTCGGCTGCAATTGGGCGGGCACTGAAAGCGACTGGGCTCAACTGGAGGCGTGCGTTAAGTGGGTGGCCTCAATGAGCGATAAAATAGCAAGTGGCATGCTGCCATCCGGGTCGCTGGAGCTCGCGGCTCGTGTGTTGCCAGCCTTGAATCGTTCGGACGCGATATGCCTGTCTGAGAAAACAGCATCTGCGGCAGATGCTTGGGTGGGCGCGTTCCATAATCTCGTTGAGTTTCTGGAGCTGCCCGCAAGAGTTCGCAATGCCACGCTGGAAACTGCTTTGGACAAGAGGGTTGGCTACGTTCGCTCTTTGTCTGAGCACAAAATGTTGCTCGAAAAGGTTACAGCTTTGAATGTTGCACTTGACGAGTGTCGTATGCAACCCGGTCTTGAACCGACGGCAGTTGCCGCGAAGAGCTGGGAGCATGAACCCCAAGCCCTGGTACCATGCTTCGCACGAAGCTACGCGCTGGCTCTGCTCGACGAAGCGTTTCGTTCCCGACCGCAATTGGGCATGTTTGACGGGGTGGTACACGATTCGATTCTTGCCGAATTCCGTCGACTCGATAAGACGGTTCTGGAATATAATCGTGCGCGTGTTCTTAAGGCCCACTGGGGTCGAATACCACAGTACCGGGAGCCCGGCGGTCAGATGGGCTTCATACGTCGCGAGGCGCAGAAACAGCGGCGGCACGTATCGGTACGAAAGCTTATGGAAAAAGCCGGGAATGCGGTGGCGACTATTAAGCCCGTCATGATGATGAGCCCGCTTTCGGTTGCGACGTACCTACCGCCGAGTTCAGTGCAGTTCGATGTGGTTGTCTTCGATGAAGCTAGTCAAGTTAAGCCGGTGGATGCGTTTGGAGCCATCATCCGCGGAAATCAGGTTGTAGTGGTGGGCGACAGCAAGCAGCTTCCGCCAAGCCTTGTTTTCGACTCTGTATTAAGCGACGACGATAGCGACCAGATACCTACCACGGATATTGAGAGCGTGCTCGGCCTGTTCGAGGGGCAGGGTGCGTCAAAACGCATGCTGCAGTGGCACTACCGAAGTCGGCACGACTCGCTCATTGCGGTTTCGAACAAAGAGTTTTATGACAACAAGCTCGTAATTTTTCCTGCACCGAAAGATCGCGATGAGGTGTCAGGAGTGGTATTCCGTTACCTGCCTAACACCGCCTATGACCGAGGTGGTACGGCCACCAACCCCGATGAGGCCAAGGCAGTTGCCAATGCGGCGATGCGGCACGCTCGCACCTTCCCGGGCAAAACCCTTGGCATCGTGGCCTTCAGCTTAAAGCAAGCCGATATCATCCAAGATCAAATGGAGCTTCTGAGGCGAAACCATCCTGAGACAGAACGATTCTTCGCGGATCATCCCAACGAGCCGTTTTTCGTGAAAAACCTGGAAAACGTCCAGGGTGACGAACGGGATGTGATCTTCATTAGCGTTGGGTACGGTCATACCGAAGAACGCTACCTTGCAATGCAATTCGGCCCACTTTCAAAAGACGGAGGGTGGAGGCGGCTGAACGTTCTCATCACGCGGGCACGAGAAAGATGTGAGGTGTTCAGCAACATTACGGCTGATGATATTGATTTGAGCCGAACGCAGTCGCTCGGAGTGAAGGCTCTCAAAACCTATCTTCGCTATGCAAAAGATGGCATTATGGACATCCCGCAGGCAACGGCGGCGGAAGGAGATTCCCCCTTTGAGGATTGGGTTGCCCGTCGTTTAAGGGCCGACGGCTATTCCGTGGATCATCAGGTTGGCAGCGGAGGCTTCTTCATTGACCTTGCCATACGAGAGTCCGGTCGGTATCTCTTGGGAATTGAATGCGATGGAGCTACATATCATTCCTCGAGATCGGCTAGAGATAGAGACAGGTTGCGGCAAGCGGTGCTCGAAGGGCTTGGTTGGCGTATCCATCGCATTTGGAGCACCGATTGGTTCCGCAACACTGATCAACAGTATCGGAAGCTGGTAGAAGCGATTGAGCGTGCGAAAGCTCATGGCGGTAACGGCTGCCAGGACGACGTTGTGGAGATCGTCTCGGACGTTCAAACAGCTGGAGCGCCGGAGCGAGAAGTGGTCTCGGCGGATGCTGAGTCACCTCCGCTTGGCACGCCGTATATGAGAGCCCGTGTGTCGTTTTATCAATGCGATGTCGAGTATTTCCTCTGTCTACCATTATCGGAACTCTCAGATTTGCTTTATCAAGTCGTTCGGCAAGAGGGTCCAATACATTACGAGCTTGCTTTCCGTCGTGTGGCCAATTCTGCTGGCCTGCAAAACCGAGCGCGTGTTTTTTCGAAATTGCGATCCGCCATGCACGAAGCGGTGAACTCTAGGAGGGCGGTAGTGCTTCGCGAAGATTTCCTCTGGCTGGCGGATCAGTCTCAAGTAATGGTGCGTGACCGCTCGGATCTGGACAGCGCAGAGAAAAAAATTGAGTGGGTTCCGCCTGAAGAGATTGATGAGGCCATCAGTCGTGTCGCTTGGCTTGGACTCGGCATGTCTGAAGAAGATGTTACTCGCGAGGCTGCGAAAGTGCTCGGATTCAAACGAGTTGGGCCAAAAGTCTCATCACAGATTAAGAGGGTGGTTGATAAGATGCTTCGATCCGGCAAACTTGTGCGCGACAAGAACGGGCATATTTTCATGCAGTAGGCAGGACAGGTTCGCAGACGACCTGATGCCCGATAGTGAGTACTTGGAGGTACTGAATCCCACCATACAGCATAAGTGGTCATTGAGTACTATCATCTACCTGCGGTTTTGCGGAGCAAATAGTTCTGATTATGCCGTATGGTGGGATTCAGTTTGGAAATTGAAAGTTGCAATCCGTCTGGCAAGACTTTTCTGGATGTCACGCATCAGGTGAAAAACCTGGGAACCGGTCAACCAGAACGAGCTAACATACTGGGGAATTGCCTCGAATCAATTTGCACCTCGAACCAGTGCGCTTAAGTGCACGCAGAAAGGTTGAAAATGGTGCTGCAAGACAGTGATGCGGCAAAGAAGCATAAGCATGGGCTCCATTTCTCCTTGGGGATGAGCTTCGGGAGCTGCTGTTGGATCGGGTAATGGCTGACAAAGAGGCCGAAATGATCACCTATAAGGCTGCTGGCGTGGACACCGCCGAGGGCGAGCGGGCGGTAAACGCCATCAAAGAGAGCGTCCGCTCGACCTATCGCCCCGAGGTCATCGGCGGCATCGGTGGGTTCGCCGGGCTGTTCTCGGCGGCGGCGTTCAAAGAGATGGACGACCCTGTGCTCGTTTCGGGCACCGACGGGGTGGGGACCAAGATCCGAGTGGCGCAGCTGCTCGGCAAACACGACACGGTCGGTGTCGACCTTGTCGCGATGTGCGCGAACGACGTGCTCGTCGTAGGTGCCGAGCCGCTCTTCTTCCTCGACTACATCGCCATCGGCAAGCTCGACAGCGATCTGGTGGGCACCATCGTCTCCGGGATCGCCGAGGGCTGCCGACAGGCGGGCTGTGCGCTCATCGGCGGGGAGATGGCCGAGCACCCCGGTGTGATGGCCGAGCGCGACTACGACCTTTCGGGGTTTTGTGTGGGTGTCGCCGAGCGCTCAAAGATGGTCGACGGCTCATCGGTCGTGCCGGGAGACATCGTGTTGGGGCTTGCGTCGAGCGGCGTGCATAGCAACGGGTTCTCGCTCGTGCGCAAGGCTGTGGTCGAGGTCGACGGGGCTGAGTCAGCACTTGCGTTGCCTCGGCTCGCTCTGGGCGGCAGATCGCTTGGCGAGGCGCTGCTTGAGCCTACGCGCATCTACGTGAAGTCGGTGCTCGGCCTCATGCACAGCGGGGGCACCGGGGGCATGGCACCAGGCGAGGCCACTGGGGGCGAGGGCACCGGGGGCGCGATGCCGATCAAGGCGATGGCGCACATAACCGGCGGCGGCATAACCGAGAACCTCAACCGCGCTTTGCCCGAGGACTGCGATGCGCGCGTTCGCCGGGGCTCGTGGCCAGTGCCAAGAGTGATCGAGACGGTCGTTGAAGCGGCATCGCTCACGCCTGATGAGGCGTACAAGACCTTTAACATGGGCATCGGCTTTGCGCTCATACTTGATCCGGCTGCGGCACCGGTTGCGGCTGCCAGCCTTCGGGCTGCCGGCGAGAAGGTCTTTGAGATAGGCGAGATCGTCAAGGGGTCTGGAAAGGTGGTTTACGCATGAGCGCGGCGACGGGAACAAGAGCCGCCTCGGCAGACCCGCTCGTGCTGGGCGTGCTGGTCTCCGGCTCGGGAACCAACCTGCAGGCGATCATCGACGAGATCGAGGCCGGTCGGCTGAATGCCCGTATCGCGGTGGTGATAAGTGATCGCGGGCAGGCGTATGGGCTTGAGCGCGCAAAGCGCCACGGCATCGATGCGGTCTTTATCGACCCGGAGCGTTTTTCGGGATCGGGGGCCCAAGGGTTCAACAAGGCGGTCCTCGGCGAGCTTGCCTCGCGCAAGGTCGAACTCGTCGTGCTTGCCGGGTACATGCGTCTCCTTGGCGCGTCGGTGCTTGACCGGTTCCCTGACCGCGTGGTTAACCTGCATCCCGCGCTGCTTCCGAGCTTTGCGGGAGCCCATGGGATCAAGGACGCATTCGAGTATGGGGTGAAGGTCACCGGGGTGACGGTGCACTTCGCGAACGAGGTCTTTGACGAGGGGCCGATCATCGCCCAGGAGCCGGTGCGCATCACTGAAGGGGACACCGTCGAATCCCTGGAGGCCAAGATCCACGAGGTGGAGCACCGGCTGTACCCACGTGTCATCAAGCAGATCGCCGAGGGCAAAGTGAGCGTCTGTGAAGGGCGCGTGCGCATCTCGGAGTAGCCGCGCTCGGCGACGTGCTGGGCGACACGCTCGGCGAATGCACTGCCGCTGAATGCCATATCCTGGTATATTCATCGTGTAAGTAAACGGGCTGTTAAATAGGCACGTGGTCCAAGGCAGATAGGCTGCTTAGCAGGCTGTTTAAGAACGTGCGGTCTTGCGGAAGGCAAGACCGGTTCTATTGGTTTGTAAGAAAGGGGTGTCAATGAGAGGGTCGGCGCGCAAAATTGCAGTTCTCCTCGTAGTTGCGATGCTTGCTGCAAGTGTGGCTGGATGCAAGTCAAGCACACCGGAGGAGCCAGGGATCGACTCGGGGAAAGAGCTTCAGACCGTGAAAATCGGCTTTGCAGCACCTCTAACCGGCGATAACGCGATCTATGGACAGGGCATGCAGCAGGCGGTGCTGCTTGCCATCGAGGAGGCGAACGAGTCAGAGGCAGTCAAGGATGCCGGCTATCAGTTTGAGATACAGGCCCAAGATGATGCTGGCGACCCCAAGCAGGCGGTCAACGCCGCAAACGTCCTTGTGGGCGATTCCGATGTGGTCGGCATCGTGGGGCACTTCAACTCCGGTTGTTCGATTCCGGCAGCCCCTGTGTACAAAGATGTGGATTTGGCTATGGTCACGGTCTCTTCAAATCCACAGCTGACCTCCCAAGGGCTTTCGAATGTGTGCCGGATCGTTGCCAACGATAACGCCCAAGGCAGCTTTGCGGGGGATGCGGCAATACGCTTTGGATACAAGAAGGTCGCGCTCATAGATGACGCGACGCCATATGGGCAAGGCCTGGCGGAAGAGTTCAAAAAGGCATTCACTGCGGGCGGCGGTGAGATCATCTCCGAGGAGCGGATCCAGCCAAAGGAGATGGACTTCTCGGCGCTGGTGACCAAGATCAAGCCGAAGGCACCGGATGTCGTCTACTATGCGGGCGCGCACACCGAGGGGGCGCTCATCACCAAGCAGTTGAAGGCCGGCGGCGTGACCGTTCCGGTCATGGGCGGCGAGATGATATTCACTTCCGAGTACGTTAAGATTGCTGGCGAGTCTGCTGCGAATGGCGATATCGCCACGGCACTCGGCCTTCCTCTTGAGCAGCAGCCGCGTGGTGCTGAGTTCAAGACGCGGTACGAGGCGAAGTACAATAAGGCACCAGAGGCATACGACAGCTATGCGTACGATGCCGCTTGGATACTGATCAACGCTGTTGTGAGCGTTGGCCCTGACCGCGCCAAGGTCTTAGAGGCCGCCCGCACTGGGACGCTTTCGGATGGCGTGACCGGCACGGTCGCCTTTGACGAGAACGGCGACAACAAGACGCAGGTCATCTCGATCCACAAGGTGACCGATGGCGAGTGGAAGCAGATCCAAGAGTAGCTTTGACGGTAGTTTGGGGGGGCTTCGCACGGCGGCCTCGCGCAGGCATCGTGCGGCAATTTCGCACGGCGGCCTCGCGCAGGCGGTTCTACGCGATAGTCCCATGCGATGAAAACGGGCAGGTCGGCTGTGGCTTCATGGTCGGCCTGTCCGTGGGTAAGGATCGGGTTGCGTTCTAAAATGTGATCGGGTCGAACCGTGCCCGGATCGAATCGAGCCGCGTTTGGGTCGAGCCGTGTCCGTCAAACCGTGTCCGAATCTTAATTCAGGAGGCAAGTGGATGCCATCGCAGGCCATCAAACGTGCGCTCGTTTCAGTTACTGACAAGTCCGGGGTCGTCGAGTTTTGCCGAGCGCTCAGTGCCGAGTTCGGCATCGAGATCGTCTCCACCGGGGGCACCGCCAGGACACTCACCGAAGGCGGCGTTCCCGTCCGCCCGATCAATGAGGTGACCGGCTTTCCCGAGATGATGGATGGCCGGGTCAAGACGCTGCATCCACGCGTGCACGGCGGCCTGCTTGCACGACGCGACCTCGATGCGCACATGCAGGCGGCTGTCGAGCACGGCATCGGCATGATCGATCTTGTGTGCGTGAACCTCTATGCGTTCGAGGCGACTGTTGCGCGTGCGGGTGTCACGCAGGCCGATGCGATCGAGAACATCGACATCGGAGGCCCATCGATGCTTCGCTCGGCGGCCAAGAACTTTGCGAGCGTCACCGTGGTGACCGATCCGACCGCTTATGACTCGGTGCTCGCCGAGATGCGGGCAAACGCCGGAGCGACTACGCTTGAGACGCGTCGGGCGCTTGCGACCGAGGCATTCCGCACCACCGGTCGTTACGATGATGCCATCTGGCGGTACCTCTCCGGATATGCCGCCGAGGAGTTCCCGCACGAGCTCAGGTTGCGCCTTGAGAAGGCTCAGGATCTGCGCTACGGCGAGAACCCGCACCAACAGGCTGCTTTCTACCGTTTTGAGGATATGGCCGGGCAGAGCGCGGCAGAGCAGGGCGCGGATGGCGGCGAGGGTGCGGCAGACGGCCAGGGCGCGCTCGCACACACCCTTGCCCGCGCTGAACAGCTTCAGGGCAAAGAGCTCTCGTACAACAACATCCTAGACACCGATGCGTGCTGGAGTGCGGTTCGCGAGTTCGGCGGGGCCGCATGCGTGATCGTCAAGCACACCAACCCCTGCGGCACGTGTGCTGATGCGGACATCGTGACAGCCTACCAGCGCGCGTATGCCGCTGACCCCATCTCGGCGTACGGCGGGGTCATGGCCTTTAACCGCGTCGTCCCCGCCGGGCTCATCGAGGCGGTTTACGCAAACAAGCAGTTCGTGGAGGTGATGGTCGCGCCCGACTACGCGCCCGAGGCGCTCGCGCTGCTTGCCGAGAAGCCCAACATCCGCGTGCTCAAGACCGGCGGCGTGCGTCCGGCGGGCGGGGGCATCGAGTACCGGGCGGTCGAGGGGGGGCTACTCGCGCAGCAAAGCGATCACGTCGCCGAGGATCCTGCCGATTTCAAGGTGGTCTCCCAAAGACAGCCCACCGCCGAGGAGCTGGCGCAGCTCGAGTTTGCCTGGAAAGTGGCCAAGAGCGTGAAATCGAACGCGATCCTGCTCGCGAAGGACTTTGTGAGTGTGGGTGTCGGGGCCGGGCAGATGAACCGGGTCAACTCGGCACGGGTTGCGGTCGAAGCAGCGGGCGAGGCTGCGAGAGGAGCCGTCGCGGCAAGCGATGCCTTCATGCCGTTTGCGGACTCGCTTGAGGTCTGCGCTGCCGCCGGTGTGACCGCGGTGGTTCAGCCAGGAGGCTCAATTCGCGATGCCGAGGTGATCGCCAAGGCCGATGAGCTCGGGGTGGCGCTCGTCTTTACCGGCCACCGGCACTTCAGGCATTAGCGGGGACGTACTGCGCGCCACCATCAGCGGGGATGCGTCGCGCATCATCGGCGGGCGCATCGAGGTGTGGCCGGTGCATGCCTGGCATCAGCGGGGATGTACCGCACGCCGCTCACTTCGCTGAAGTGTGCGTCCTGTGTCCAGAAAGTCGCGCCGTGTGCCTGCGCTGTCGAGAGCATGATCGCATCAGCCATGGGGAGCCCGAGTTCGATGCTGAGCTTTGCTGCTGCGAGCGCCTCGGCAGCCGTGAAGTCGATGATCGTTCCCTGCTGCATCAAGGCGATGGCCTCCAGTGCATCGCTCTCGTCGCGCCGCAACAAGACGCATTTGAAAACCTCATAGATGCTGATTGAAGGCACGATCAGAGAACTTGCGTCTGACAGTGGCGGGGCAAAGAACCCAGCGTTTGGGCCAGCAGCAAAAAACTCCAGCCATCCGCAGGAGTCGACGACGTTCATATCCTGTCACCATCACGGGGAACAGAGGTGTCGATGCCGCTGAGAAAACCTTTCATGCTCTGGATAGAGCGCATAGGCACGAGTTCTATGCGACCGTCGTACTCGACTGCCTGGATGCGTTGCCCAGGGTGCAGGTTGAGTTTCTTGCGGATGTGTTTTGGTATGACCACCTGGTACTTAGGTGAGATTGTGACAGTAGTTACCATGCATTTCCTATCGATCGATGTTGTGTACAACGAATATTATATCGATAAGAATTTCGGGAAGCAAATTTGGGCACTCGGAAGCAGCGCCGATAGTGCGGGAATCGAACAATCTACAAAATACTAGCTTTTCAATGTATTTGCGTGTACCATATGTTGCATGAAGCTATTCGAAGCAATCAAGAGATTAAATCACTGGGACAAGCAGGGGCGCTATGTTTTCCGCAAGGGCGACCTGGCCTATGTTTTCGATGAGCAGGGGAGGACTCTCGACCAGACTCTCGTGCGTCTCACCAAAAACGATGTCCTTCAACGCGTTGCCCATGGGGTCTACCTCTTTGCCTTCAGTCAGCGCATAGGTTCGGCGACCCTTGAGCATATCGCGAGGAACCTGCGAAGAGGAGACTACACCTTCGAGAGCCTAGAGAGCGCGCTTTCGCAATACGGGGTCATCTCTCAGATTCCCGTTGATCGGATCACCCTAATGACCACCGGCCGGAGCGGGGAATACCATACGCCCTACGGCGTAATCGAGTTTACTCACACCAAAGCAAAGGCGGAGGATATCGTCGCAAATGTGATTGAACGGGAAGGCCACCCACTGCCGATCGCGAGCAAACAATACGCTTACACAAACCTGCGTTCGGTTGGCAGGAATCTCACTATGGTCGATACGGAGGAACTTGATGGCCGTACTTGATTTCGCAGCATATGCTCAGAAGCTCGCGTCTGAGAACAACGCACAGACGATGCTGCCCGTTATTGAAAAAGAGCTTCTTCATCACGAGATCATCCGAGCAATGGGGGAGTCTGGTCTGCTCTCAAACCTCGTCTTCCAGGGCGGGACCTGCCTTCGGCTCTGTTATGGAGCGCCGAGGCACAGCGAAGACCTTGATTTTGCGGGAGGAGTCGACTTTTCCGCAAGTGATCTAGATGAGCTTAAAGGCTGCATTATTCAAGCGCTTGCTAATAGATATTCTGTGGCCGTTGATGTGGCAGAGCCAAAAAACGATTCTTCGCTTGTTAAGAAGTGGAGTATTAGAATCAATACTGCGCCGCAAAGGCTCGATTTGCCTGCGCAAAAAATCTCACTGGAAGTAGCATCTGTCCCTGCATACACTAAGCTTCCAAAAATGGTGCAGCTCAACTACGAGGGGCTTCCCTCTTCCTACGGAGACACCATCCTTTTCGCTGAAAGCCTAGAGGAGATCCTTGCCGATAAGCTGGAGGCATTTGTTTGCTCTGGCCATATCCGCCATCGGGACATTTGGGACATGTATTGGATCATGCGACGTCCGAACATCAACCTACGAGAGGCTCTCATTCTTCGCGAGAAGAAAGAAATCGATTATGGGGAGCAGGAAAAATTCAAAACGGGTCTCGTCCGCG
Organism: Coriobacteriia bacterium; assembly: GCA_009779675.1. Taxonomy (GTDB): domain Bacteria; phylum Actinomycetota; class Coriobacteriia; order Anaerosomatales; family PHET01; genus WRDS01. The sequence continues at coordinate 13,876 of WRDS01000012.1, read as the reverse complement.
TTACCGAACAACTGGGCTCAATCGTCAACGGGCGGGAGTTCGAGGCTCAAATGAGAAGGTTCCTTCCAGCTGGCCTGCGTGAAAAGACCATTGGCCGCAAGGAGTTCCGTGAACTTCTCGCGACAGGCATTCGGGAACTCTATGCTGGGTGTTAATGCGGAAATTAATTTCTTCTGCAATGCGCGATCACTCACATCGCGCATCGTATCGTGTTCAGATAAACACTGGCTGAAGCCCCGCATTTGACCGGTTTTGCGCAGGTCGCTACACTGGCGCATGCCCTTCGCCTTTGCAAAGGGGGAGGTGGCCGCTGTTTGCGCGGAGCATAAGGTGCATGCACGCGTGTAGGCAGATGCACGTGCGCTCGCGTGCGATTGATAGCCAAGACAGTCGGGGCCGTTAGCTCAGTTGGCAGAGCAGGGGACTTTTAATCCCAAGGTCGTAGGTTCGATTCCTACACGGCCCACCATGATCTACCTGCGAGAACGCCTCACAAGGGGCGTTTTTTGTTTTGCCTGAAATGTGGGAATTATGCTGGTCGCAGCATTCGCGTAGCGTAAGCACCCCTCTCCGAGAGCCCCCAAGGCGCTCAAGCCCTCAAATTCGAATCCTGCATCAGTGTTTAGCACGGGGTAATTTTCCAGAAATTGTTCTGGCATTGTGTTCAATCGCCGTCAATACGTGTAGAAAGGAAAAAAGGCGTGCGGTGAAGAAGCGGGATCTAATAAAAAAGCTCAGGCAGGGTGAATGTCAAAAGATCCGCGATGACGGGAAGCATGAGTCCTGGACAAATGGGAAAATCATCGTTGCAGTCCCCAGACATAATGAGATCAAAGAGGGGACGGCAAAGCAGATACTGAAAGACTTGGGGCTAAAATAGCCCAGGCAAGGCACTGGAGGAAAAAATGAAGAAAAAGTACCCGGTTGTGCTAACGCCGGCTGGAGAAAATGATGGATGGTACTGCGTCAACGTACCAGGATTTATCGGCGCGCATACGCAGGGCAACGGCGTGGACGATGCGCTTGAGATGGCGTATGACATCATCGGGTTGCTCGGCACTTGCTTGGAGGACAGCGGCGAGGCAGCTCCCGAGCCACTGGCGACTGAGCCGCCGCACGAGGTAAATGAGATCGTGCGCTGGGTCGAGATCGACCTTGACGAGTACCGTCGTGAGGTAGAGGCGAATCCGCCGAGGGTAAAGTTTGAGGAGTGCGAGATCGAGGACGTGGAAAACCAGCGTGCTATAGAGTCGGTCCTTGACCGCTTCGATGCGGTTCACAAGGATGATCCCGGTGTCGGGAAGTCTGACTCGGGCGAGCCCTCCCTTGGCCGAGCAGGTGAGCAGGTCTACCTTTATGCCGACCGCCCATGGCACGCTTGTCCCTTATCGGGTCGCCTTTACGTGAGGTGGTGGAAGGAGCTTCCGGCAAGCGAGGGCATCGAGTTTCCGATCCTGGTCTTTGGCCAGGAGGCAGCTGAGCAAAAAGCGGCTCCTGAAAAGCTTCAGGCGGTCGGAAGGGCAGAGGGAAGTGAGGAAGAACGGCGTAATCTTAAGCTCGCTCGAAGGCACAATGCGTGTCGGCGTAGTGAGCGAACAGGGTTGATGCGTTAAGCCCGCTCGGCTTGGATGTCGTCCAACGGAACACCGAGTTCCTCGGCTGTGAACACGGGGTCGAAAACGTAGCCCCTTCCTTCAAAAAGCTCACGCGCACCCTGTTGCCTGTCAACTAAGGCGACGACTCGGGTGACCGTACACTGCGTCTCCGACTCGACGGCCTCGATAGCCTCCATGATCGAGCCGCCTCTCGTGGCGACATCGTCGACCACCACAACCCGCGAGCCACTCTCAAGTGGCCCTTCAATACGCCTGGTGAGGCCATGCTCCTTCTGCGCTTTCCTTACATAGAAGGCCGTTTTTGGCATCTCCGTGGTATACGATACCGCACAGACTGCCGAGGCAATCGGGTCGGCACCCATGGTCAGGCCGCCGATAGCGTCATACTCGTCATCAGGGATGTGGCTGAGCAGATAACGCGCTAAAAGATATGCGCCGTCGGCGCTGAGCGTAACGCGCTTTCCATCAAAATAGAAATTGCTTGTTGCGCCGGATGCCAGTACAGTCGGCTTGCCGAGTATCAGGGCTTTTTTGACCAGAGGCCTTAGTTGCTCCTTGAACTTTGCTGCCTCGGTCTGCGAATCAGCCATTGTCCCCCCCGTTGCCAGCCTGTCTGTTCGGGCACCTTATCCCGGTACGTTCTTGCGTTAGGTTAGGCAAGTTTACGCTATTTCTTGGGATTCAACACATGCGCTCGCATGAGACGAGAGGCCGCAAAGATGATTGTTGCGGCAGAGGCGAGACGGGTTCCATACATGCGCTTGCGCATGAGGCAAGTGCAGCTGCATAACGCTGGTACAGCTTGCTTGCTGTAGATCAGCGCCGAGCTAGCGCCGAACAGTGCCGAGCGCGTGACACTATGCAGAGTCTTTGGTACTCTTTCGTGCGACCTGCCCCCATCGTCTAGAGGCCAAGGACTCCGCCCTTTCAAGGCGGCAACAGGGATTCGAATTCCCTTGGGGGCACCATAGATCACCTGCGGGGATTCCGTTGACTTGCTGCCGCAATCCAATTTCCGATACGATCATCAAAGCAGTAATGACTTTTGACGCGCAGGGCTTGTGCCAGACAGCGCAATTGCTTTAAGGGTGTGAGATATATGTCAAGTGACATCACCATTACTGTCTACACAAACGAAGAGCGGCTTCTTTGGAGCGATCTCAAGATGGTCATTGAAAGAAGTATCAGCGCCCTTAATTCGGTTGGTCGGAATCTTACTGATGGAGCCATGCAAGGAAACTGGTGCATCGAGGGTCTTTCAAAAAACAGCCCGGCTGTAGCCGCTCTCTCATTTGCGGCATTACCAGGAACCGAGGAGCCCGCAGAGTTAGCCAAAGTCTTTGTTGACGGCATGCAAGTTCTTGAGAACGAGGAAGCCAAGCCAGATGGATTCAATGATGAGGCAATTGAGAATGTTGCAGATCTCTTTGGAAAGCGAAAAAACATAAGCGCAATTGGATATGAGGCTCCAGGTGGGTGTGTTGTGCGAGCATCAGATGTTGCGATTGCCCATGCGGTTGCATTGGACAAGAAGAACAAAGAAGCAAGGCCAGAACAATATTCTGCACAAGGCGAACTTTGCGGCGAACTGGGGCAGGTTACCGCCCATCGGTCAAAGCATGAGTTTGTGATACATGATGAGTTGGATGACCGGAAGATAGTGTGTAATTTTCCTGAAGAGAAGCTTCACGATGTCGCTGGTGCATTAACGAAGCGCGTTGCTGTTTTCGGAACAATAAAATATAAAAGAAAAACGCACCAGCCGATAAGCATAGATGTTGAGGGCTTTGAAACACTGCGTCAGGACGCAGAGCTTGCCTCACTTGATGCAATTAGGGAGGCCATAGGCGATTTGCCGCAAGGGATGAGCCCGGCAGATTATGTGAGGGGCTTGCGCGATGGCAGCTAGTCCTCAGCTTGTAGTCTGGGACACAAATGTAGTGATTAGCTACCTTAAAAGGGATGACGAGAACTTTCTTCTCGTTCACCCAATGATTGAGTTGGCAAAAAGCGGCAGGCTTCGCATAGTGGTGCCAGAAATAGTAGTGCTCGAGGCGCTTACACTCGGCAAATCAATAAACGAGTTGCCGTGCGACAGGATCACGAGGCAACTCGAGATCATTGAGGATTTTTTTGAAAGATCTTTCATAATCAGGCGCACGATGGATAGGCAGGTGACTTCAGAAGCAGCGCGGCTTAGGCGTAATTATTCCTCGTTAATGACGAGGACATACGATGCGATTGTCCTTGCGACAGCCATGCGCTATAAAGTCGCAAAAGTCTATACGTTTGATGCGGATATGCTGAAGCTTGACGAAACAATCCCGCTTAGCAACGGAGAAGGGTCTCTCCGCATTTTGAGGCCGTCCGGGAACGATATAACAGACAAATGAGCATTGATGAGGTGTTGAGTGACTAAGCCAGCAGCTGCTATTTAATGCCGGTGTTAACTGCTGCACGTCCCTACGCAGCTGGTTTTGCAGTTCTGCACAGGCAGTTTCGCACGCTACCCTACTGCTTGACCCGCAGAATCAGGGATGCTAAACACAAGGAAGAAAACAGCGCGGGCGAAAACCGCGCAAATGGAGAACCGCGCAAATGCGCAAAATGGAAAACTGCGGGCACGATGCCCGCACGGGCGGCTGAGTGGAAGAGGGGTGCGAAACCCCCGCTGCCCCGCAGCCGTGAAGGGAACGAGCACCCGCCGCACGCCTGTGTTACGTGCGGACAACCACTGGGACGCTACAGCGTTCTGGGAAGGTCGGGCCAGTAGGCAGCCCTGAGCCGGAATACCGCGCCGCCCGCTATATCTCGAGGGAGGTAGCGTGACTGCGCGTCTGGTGATCGCCGCTCCTGCCACCCGCCAGGGCAAGACGTCGGTTGTGCTCGGCCTGGCCTCGGCGTTGCGCGAAAACGGGTTGGCGGTCGCTGTCTGCAAGGTCGGCCCGGACTATCTCGACACGAGGTGGCATGCGCTTGCCACGGGTCGGATGGCGCGCAACCTGGATGTCTGGACCATGGGCGAGCGCGGGGTCGCGCAGGCCTTCTCCCGTTCCGCTCACGAGGCCGATATCGTGCTGATCGAGGGCGTGATGGGGCTCTTTGACGGCCATCGCACCGGTGCCGCTCCCACCTCAACGGCGGGTGTCGCCGCGTTGCTCGGCGCGCCGGTGGTACTCGTGATCGATGCGTCTCATTCGGACGCAAGCCTTGCGGCGCTGGCAGGGGGGTTCGCGACGTTCGACCCGAGTGTGAGGGTTGCGGGGGTGGTGCTGAACCGCTTTGCCGAGCATCGCGAGCGCTCGGCGGTCAAGCAGGCGTTCAAGCGGGTTGGGATACCGGTGCTCGGCTGGCTCCCGCCATCCAAGGATGCCGAGCTGCCCTCTCGGCACCTGGGGCTGGTGCAGCCTTTCGTGGGTGCCGGGGGTGCTGGGGGTGGCGAGGGCGGCGCAGCGGATGGCGAGGGCATCGGGGATGACGGGAGCCGCTTGAGGCGGTCTAAAGAGGCGATAGACGCCCTTGCGCACCTCGTGAAATGCCATGCGGATGTGCAGGCGCTGCTCCAGATCGCCCGGGCGGCCGGTCCGTGGGAGCAGGCACCCTGTGCGTGGGAGGGCTGGCGGCAGGACGACGGTTTGGATGGCGGTACCGATGACGGCAGTGTGGGCGATATCGGCTCCGGCGGCGGGGCGGTATGCGATGCCGCCGTAAACAGACGGGTGCGTATAGCCGTTGCCGCCGATGAGGCGTTCTCGTTCTACTACCCCGACAGCCTTGACGTACTGAGGGGCTTTGGCGCGGAGCTTGTCTGGTTCAGCCCGATCAGGGACGGCGGGTTGCCACAGGGCGTGAGCGGCATCTACCTCGGCGGCGGGTATCCTGAGCTTTTTGCCCGCCAGCTTGCCGAGAACCACGCGATGCGGGAGTCGGTTGCCGATGCCGCGTCAGACGGCACGCCGATCTATGCCGAGTGCGGTGGGATGCTGTACCTGCTTGATGCGCTGCTGGACTCAGAGGGGCGCTGTCACGATATGGCAGGTGTGCTTCCGGGGCGTGCGCGGATGGCCGAGAGGCTGCAGCGGGTCGGCTACGTCGAGGCACGTCTGGCTTCTGACGGCATCTTGGGCGATGCGGGGGCTGTGGTCCGGGGCCACGAGCACCGCTACTCGGTGTGCGAGCCGGCCCAAGGCGAGACCCCGGCGTGGTTGGTCGGCGGCAAAGGGCACGGGTTTGCTACCGCAAATGTACTGGCATCTTACCTGCATCTGAACTTCGTTGGGTGTCCCGCACGTGCCGAGGCGTTTCTCGGTGCATGTCGGGAGTATGGAAGGGGAGCGCATGGCGCGTGAACGCATGAAGGGCCCGGAGGATGCGGAGGACATGGCGCACGCGGGGTGCATGGATGGGGCGGAGCGCGTGAGTTGCGAAGCTCCGGAGCGCGCGGTGGTTCTGCTCGGCCATGGAAGCCGGTCGCCCGAGGCGACGGAGCAGTTCCTCGAAGTGGCCCGGATGCTCGCGCCGCGCCTTCCCGGCGCACGGGTGTACCCGGCGTTCATGGAGCTTGCCGAGCCGGCCTTCGCCGATGCCGTCGCACGCGCAGTCGCCACGGGGGCGAGGCGTGTCGAGGTGCTGCCGTGCTTCCTGTTTGCCGGCAACCACATCAAGTCCGATGTGCCGGGAGATCTCGCCAAAGTCGCCGAGCAACACCCCGGCATCGAGTTTGCGATGCGCGGGCCCATAGGGCCTGACCCCCGCCTTTGCGACATCTTGCTTGAGCGGCTCGGTGTCGGCTCCGAGCCGGTGTGGGGCGCTCTGGGGCCTGACGAGATCGAGGCCAAGAGCATGCGGACGATCGATGCCGCGCTTCCGGGCCTTACGGGTCCAGCTGAGTGGGCGGTGGCTCGGCGGATCATCCATGCGAGCGGGGACCTGTCGCTTGGTGGTGCCATCAGCTTCTCGCCGGGCGGCATCGAGGTGGGGACGGCAAGCCTTATCGCGAGGGCCCCGGTCATCTGTGATGTGCGGATGGTCCAGGCGGGCATCGACAAGAGGCGGCTCGGCGCACTCGGCGGGACGACCCGGTGCTTGATCGACAACGATGATGTGGCCGCGGAGGCGGTGGGCACCGGACAGACCCGCTCGGCGGTGGCGATCCGCCGCCTGGCGAGTGAGATCGACGGGGCGGTGGTGGCCATAGGCAACGCGCCGTCGGCGCTTCGCGAGGTGCTTGCGCTTGCGCGGGAGGGCACCGCACGGCCCGCGCTTGTGGTGGGCATGCCGGTCGGCTTCGTCGACGCTGCCGAGTCAAAGGAAGCGCTCATCGCCAGCGGCCTCGCGTTCCTGGCCGTCCGCGGCGCGCGCGGCGGCTCGCCGCTTGCAGCCGCCGCCGTCAACGCGCTGCTGCGGCTGGCATTGGGAGAGTGAGGGAGTGCGGGCTGGGTACACGACCGGGACCTGTGCGGCGGCGGCCGCAAAGGCGGCGGCGCTCATGCTGGTGCCAGGCGTTCTGCCTGCCGCCCCCGGCTCACCGGCGGGCAGCCCGCCCTCGGCTCCGGATGTGGTCACGCTTGTGCTGCCCACCGGTGAGCGCGTCGAGCTCTCGGTCGAAGGTGCCGAGCGGCTCTCAGGGCGCCGCACGCGTGCGGCCTGCGTCAAGGATGCGGGGGACGACCCCGATGTCACGGATGGGATGACGATCATCACGGAGATAGAACTGGATTGCGACATCGGCGAGCGCGACAGCGCAGCCACCACGACCGTTGGCAGCCCAACCAGCGGATCCGGGTCAGGCCACAGCCCTGGACTCGGTGGCGGGCATCCCGAAGCCTCCACAAACGGGTGCATACGGTTTCTCGCGGGTGAAGGCGTTGGCGTGGTGGCCCGCGACGGGCTTGGGCTTGGCCCCGGCGAGGCGGCGATCAACCCGGTGCCACGTGAGATGATAACGCACGTTTTGCAAGAGGTTCTTGGCGATTCGGTAAGCGCGTGCGTGACGGTTTCGGCAAAAGGCGGCGAAAAGGTCGCCCAAAAGACGTTCAATCCTCGGCTTGGTGTTGAGGGCGGCATCTCGATCATCGGCACCACCGGCAGGGTCTACCCTAAGTCCGAGGAGGCTTGGATGCGTGCGCTCCTGCTGCAGGTCGATGTCGCGGTAGCGGCGGGCCATCGTCGCCTGTGGCTTGCGAGCGGCGGCCTCGGCGAGAAGTTTGCTGTGCGTGAGCTGGGGGCCTTGCCCGATGCGGTCGTGCAGTGCGCGAACTTTGTGGGCGAGGTGCTGGACAGGTGTTGCGAGGCAGGTGTCGAGCGCGTGGTGCTTGTCGGCCATGCGGGCAAGCTCGTGAAGGTGGCGGCGGGGGTCTTTAACACGCACAGCAGGTACGGTGACGTGCGGCTTGAGGTGCTTGCCGCCGTGGCTGCAGCGGAAGGTGCCCCCGGGCCGCTCGTTGCGCGCTTGCTTGAGCTGCGCTCGGTGCAGGCAGCTGTTCCCGAGCTCAAGCGCGCCGGACTCACGCACGTGTGGGGCGCGGTGGGCGACCGAGCGGCTTGGCGTGCGACTGAGCGAGCGGGTCTTCCGGTCGACGTGGTGATGCTCGGCTACTCTGGCGAGCTGCTGGGGGTGTCTGCGGGCAAATCGGCCTCAAACGATCTAATAGATCTAAGAGATTTAAGAGATCTATTAGATCTATTAGATCCGAGAGCCCCCGAGGCAAGGGATCCGAAAGCTCCAGGAACAGAGAGTTCAAAGGCTCCAGAGACAGCGAACCCAACCTCCCCAAAAACCTCGGATGCCTCGCTCCCGACCCTGCCCTTGGCACAGCATCCGATCCCACTCCTTGCTCCACCCGCCGTTGTCGCCCCATCTGGCGAGACGGTGCCCGCCACCACCACTGCTCCATCCGCTACCACCGCCCCACCCACCCCATTCCCCACAGCGCCGCTTGTCGTCGTAGGGGTCGGCCCGGGGGCGGAGGCCATGCTCACACCCGAGGCGTGGCGGGAGATCCGCTCGGCCCAGGTCTGTGCGGGAGGGGCGCGGCTGCTTGAGGCGTTCTCACCCAAGAGGGCCGAGCGGATCGTGATCGGAGGCGACGTGACCGCAGCGCTTAGCGATGTGCGCGAGGCAGTCATGCTCGGCAAGCGGGTGGTGATCCTGTCGAGCGGGGATCCGGGGTGCTTCGGCATCCTTGCTGCGGTGCGCCGAGAGCTCCCCGATCTGGGGACGCTGGTCGTGCCCGGTATCTCGTCGGTGCAGCTTGCCGCGGCCAGGCTCGGGCTGAGCCAGGCAGGCAGGCAGGCGGGCGGTTGGGCGGACATCGCGGTGGCAAGCGTGCACGGCCGCGACCCGTCGGAAGCGGTGGCGGCGTGCGTGGGAAATCCCGAGACGTTCGTGCTCACCGGCGATGGGATGCCAGCGCAGGAGCTTGCCGAGTTGCTCGGCGAGCGGGGAGCGTTCACCCTTACCGTATGCGAGCGCCTTGGATATCCAGACGAGCGCATATTCACTGGGGATGCGGCGGGCGTGGCGAAAGAGCGTTTCGACGCACTCGCGGTCGTGCATGTGAGAAATGAAGGAGTGCAAGAGTGATGGACGACCGGTTTGCATTCGGTGTGCCCGACGACGCGTTTGAGCGTGCCGGCGGCGTGCCCATGAGCAAGCGCGAGGTGCGTGCGGTCACGCTCTCGTACGCGCAGGTGTCCCATGACGGGCTCGTGCTTGAGGTGGGTGCCGGCACCGGTGCGCTCACGGCAGACATCGCACGCCTGTGCGCGCATGGGCGCGTGGTGGCGATCGAGCGGAGCCCCGAGGCGTTCGCGCTCCTTAGCCGAAACACCGCTCGGCTTGCCCCCGCAAACGTCGAGTGCATCGAAGGCGAGGCCCCCGACGCGTTTGAGGCGCTCAAAACGGTGCTCATGCCCGAAATGGTGCCAGTGGCCGATGCCGATGCGCCGCCCAGGGCGGCAGCGCGCAAGCAGCCGACAACGCAGACAACGCAGACGCTCGCATGTCCGCGCTTTGACGTTGCGATCGTGGGCGGCCACGGGGGCAGGCTTGCCGAGATACTCGCAGCACTTCCCACGCTGCTCGCACCAGGCGGCCGGGTGGTGGTGAACGCGGTCGGCCTTTCGGTCGCGATGTGTGCGTTTGAGGCGTTTGCCGCGGCTCCCTGGGCGGGGCGTGAGATGGTGCAGGTCAGTATCTCGCGTGCGGGGCTGCTCGGCTGTGATGTGCGGCTTACGCCGCTCAACCCGGTGTTTGTGGTCAGCGCGTGTTGCTCGGCACCAGGCATGAGCGAGCCCGATCCGGCCACGCCCGACCTGCCCACACCAGGCATGAGCCGGCCCGACCAGGCCAGTCCCGGCCCGACCGGATCGAAGGAGGACGCGTGAGCGCCAGCGCAAAGCATGACGCAAAGCATGAGGCGGCCACGCGCCCGCCTGTCTTCGGAGTCGGGGTCGGCCCGGGCGACCCGTCGCTTCTCACGCTGCGCGGCGCACGCGTGCTCAGAGAGGCATCGCTCGTCGTATGCCCGAAGGGCTCCGCGGACTCGTCAAGCATCGCCAGGGCGATCATCGCCGAGCACATGCACCCTGCCTGCGAGATCATCGAGGTGGTATTCCCGATGGCGGTCGCAAGCGTCCCACCCACCCCGCCCACACCAGCACCAGACACCGCAGCCGAGCAGGCCGCCGCGCTTCTGGCCGCCGCCGCCCGGCGCAACGAGACGGCGGTATTTGTGACACTCGGCGACGCTCTGCTGTACTCGACGTGGGGATACGTGCTCCGTGCGCTCCGTGCGCGCCACCCCGATATCCAGGCCGAGACCGTTCCCGGGGTGACGGCGATGTCGGCGGCGGCGGCCCGGTTCGGGCGGGCGCTTGTAGAAAAAGACGAGCCGCTGCTCGTTTGGCCGGCTGGCGACCCGGCAGTGATTCCGGAGCTGCTGGATGTGTCCCCCAATATTGTCGCGCTTAAGGCCGGCCGGTGCCTGGGCGCGATTGTCAGCTCTGCCAGAGCGGCTGGTGCCGATGTCGTCATTGCCGAGCGCCTCGGCATGGAGGGGGAGCGCGTGATAGCTTGCGATGATGCCGCCGAGCAGGCCACCGCCACTCCCGATACCGGCTACTTCACGACCGTGATCATGCATCGGGATCCGAGTTGGAGCCTGCACCTGGATTCGCACCCGCATCCGCACCCGCGCTCGCACCAGGCTCGGAGGTCGCGATGACCCGCCATCCTGTGATCTTCGTGGGAGCCGGCCCCGGTGCCCCCGACCTCATCACCCTGCGCGGCATGCGCACGCTCCAAAGCGCCGACCTGATCGTGTGGGCGGGCTCGCTTGTGCCGCGTGAGGTGCTCACGCACGCACGCGCCGACACCGAGACCATCGACAGCGCAGGCATGACGCTTACCGAGCAGGTCGCGCACATGGCGGAAGGACACCGCGCGGGCAAGCGTGTCGTGCGCCTGCACACCGGCGACCCGTCGCTTTACGGTGCCGTCGCCGAGCAGTGGGAGCGCCTGTCCGCCGAGGGCGTGCCCTTCGAGGTCGTCCCGGGCGTAAGCTCGCTCTTTGCCGCCGCCGCCGCGATCCCGGCCGAGCTCACCGTTCCCGGCATCTCGCAAAGCGTGGCCGTGTGCCGCGCCCCTGGACGCACCCCCGTGCCGGATGGTCAGGACATCGCATCTTTCGCCGCGCACGGCACAACGCTTGCGATATTCCTCTCGGCAAGCCATGGAGACCACGTTGCGGCGGAGCTTGCCGAGCACTATCCGCCGGACACGCCGGTCGCGATAGCCGAGCGGGTCTCATGGCCGGATGAGCGCGTCGTGCATACAACCGTTGCGGGTCTTGCGGGCGCGTTGGCAGACTCCGGGATCAGCCGCACGGCGCTGATCCTGGTCGGGCGTGCACTTGCGGGTGCCGGGGAACGCCGCAGCCATCTGTACCACGAGTCCTTTTCGCACGGGTACCGTGGGGCATCTCCTGGTGAGCAGGTGCCTCTGATGCCCAAATCCGCCTCTTATGGAACTACAGAGCCAAATCATCAAGAGCACTGTCTCCATACACACTTCAACCGCCCCGGGCGGATCGCGGTTCTGGCTGTTTCCGAGTCCGGTGCCGAGCTGGCGTTGCGTTTGGCGAAGACCCTTCCCGACGCAGAGCTTTGGGTCTCACGCAAGGCCGCAGACGGTATCGCACGCAATACGGACAGCAAACACACGGGCGCGTGTTGCGCAGACGAATCACGTACACCCAATGTACGCATATCAAGCGCACAGAACACACCGAGCGCATGCAACACATGGAGCGGCTCCTTGCGCGACCATGTCGGCTCGCTTTGGCCGCGGTGCTCGGCGATCGTAATGGTGGCGGCATCGGGCATCGTCGTGCGTTCGATAGCCCCCTATGTCGCGAGCAAGCACACAGACCCCGCGGTCGTTGCGGTCGATGACGCGGGCCGCTTCGCGATCGCGCTCCTGTCCGGCCACGAGGGCGGGGCGAACGCGCTTGCGGACGACATCGCCGGGATCTGCGGGGCGCTGCCCGTGGTGACCACCGGCACCGAGGCCGCCCGTGGCGTGGTGGTCGGCATCGGCAGCAGGCGCGGCGTGAGCGCCGAGGCGGTGCTCGCCGCGATCGATGAGGCGCTTGCGGCAAGCGCACGCAGCCGCACGGACGTGCGGGCCCTCGCCACGATCGACCTCAAAAGGGATGAGCCGGGCGTGCGCGAGGCGGCGCGTCGGCTCGGCGTCGTGCTACGGGTCGTCGACCGCCGACGCATACACGATCTTCAGGAGGCGCTCAGGCAGCCCTCTTTTGCCGAGGAAGTGACGGGAGTTGCAGCGGTATGTGTTCCAGCGGCACTGTTGGCCGGCTCCAGCACAAGGTTGCTGGCACCGCCGGTGGCACGCGATGGGGTGAAGGTGGCGATCGCCGAGGACGACTGTCTGTCGTCGGCATCGGGCCCGGAAGCCCCGATCATCTGACGCCTGCAGCCACAACCGCGCTTGCGGGTGCGGATGTGGTCGTGGGCTACGAGCCGTACCTGGCGCACGTCGCCGGGTTGCTCGGCGACGTGCGCGTGATCGCGTCCGGCATGGGCGCGGAGGCCGAGCGTGCGGCATCTGCGGTCGAGGCGGCTCGCACGGGCGCTGCTGTGGCGGTTGTGAGCAGCGGGGATGCGGGTGTCTACGGGATGGCATCGCTCGTGTTCGAGGTCTTGGCGGGCTCAGAGGCTGTCCCGGGCATCGCCCACACCAAGGCAGCCGTCGCCGCTGACACCGCCGCCGCTGACACCGCTGACACCGCCGCCGCTGATGCCGAGGTCGAGGTCGAGGTCGAGGTCGAGGTCGTGCCCGGTGTCACCGCCGCACTCGCCGCCGCCGCCGCGCTCGGCGCGCCGCTCGCATGCGACTTCGCCTGCATCTCCCTCTCGGACCTGCTCACGCCGTTTCAGGTCATCGAGCGCCGTCTTTGCGCTGTTGCAGCTGCCGACCTCGCGCTCGCGCTCTACAACCCGCGTTCGCAGACCCGGACCGCCCCGCTTGACCGTGCGCTCGAGATCCTGCGCGATGCCCGCGGGCCCGGCACGCTGGTGGGCCTTGTGCGCAACGCCTGCCGAGACGGGCAGGAGGCGCGCATCACCACGCTTGCCGGGTTCGACCCCACAGATGCCGACATGCTTTCCATCGTGATCGTCGGCGATTCGACCACGCGGCTCATTGACGGGCGGATGGTCACGCCGAGGGGGTACCAGCTGTGACAGGCCACACCGCCGACCACGCGCCTTTGCCCGATGTGCCGTCGCCCGTCGGCCACACCACACCGCCCGCCGCCGCGCCAAGCACACTGCCACCCGCCACACCGCCTCCTCCCGCCTCCTCCCGCCGCGTCCTACTGATCGGCGGGACGAGCGACGCACGCGAGATAGCGCGCAGGCTCGAAGACATCGGCGTGCGCGTCACCCTTACGGTGCTCACGGGCTACGGTGCCGAGCTAGCGGCAGCCGATGCCACAGAGGTGCTTGATGGCGAGCGTGACGCGGCAGGGCTTGCCGCCGCTGCGGCCTCGGCGGGGGCGCACATGATCGTGGATGCCTCGCACCCGTTCGCAACAGTCGTCTCCAAGAACGCACGCAAAGCCGCCGAGCTTGCCGGAGCCGGGTATGTGCGCTTTGAGCGTGCATCCCACCTTGATGCGGCCTCAGAAGACCGGGTTATCCTCGCCGAGAGCCACGAGGAGGCCGCCGCCGCCGCC
>WRDS01000011.1 GCA_009779675.1 Coriobacteriia bacterium | reverse complement strand
GCATGCGCCGACGCCCCCGCCACTCATCAGTGTTGAGCTCGAAGGCAACGTCTACAACAGCCTCGTGTTCCATGAGGCGGTCAATGTCTTTGCACCTGAACGCGATCGCGGGAACCGACGAGGCCCCATCGTACGCGGTGAACTTCAGGTGGTCGTCAGCCTTGCCCACCCGCCCGCGACCGGTCATGAATACGCCAGGCACCATGAGCAACGGCCGCGTGTTGCCGTGCCCGAACGGCTCAAGCGCCGCGATCTCCGTCCCTAAGCTGATGCTCAGCTCCCCAAGGGAGACCTGGGCATCTATCATCCTTCGGGCCATGAGCTTCTCGGCAGGAAGGGTATCGAGGCACTCGAGCAGGCACGCCTTGAGCTTTGGCAGCTCATCTGCCGGAAGCGCCATGCCAACCGCCGCCGCATGCCCGCCATAACGGGTGAGCACAGACGCGCAACATGTGTCGAGCGCCGCAAACAGGTCGATATCGCCCACAGACCGGCCCGACCCTCTTGCGACCCCGTCCTCGATAGAGAAGAGGAGCGCGGGGACCCCGAACACATCGGCCAGCCGAGAGGCGACTATGCCTTTTACCCCCTCGTGCCATCCCGAGCCGGCCAAAATGACCGCACGCTCGCCCCGGTAGGTCTCATGCGCCAGCTCAAGCACCTCGGCGCTCAGCCTGCCCTCGACCTCCTGCCGACAGCGGTTGTGCTCATCGAGTGCGACCGCAAGCCTCTCCGCCTCTGAGGGATCGTCAGCAAGCAACAGCTTGAGCGCATCGGTCGGATCGGCCATCCTGCCTGCCGCATTCAGCCGCGGAGCAAGCACATAGCCGATGCTCTCACTTGTCAGGTCGACCGGCAGAAGACCGGCGATGCCGGCAAGCGCCGAGATGCACGCCCGCGGGACACGGCTCATCGAGGCGATGCCCTCGGCCACAAGCGCACGGTTCTCGCCGAGGAGCGGGACGCTGTCTGCAACCGTCCCCAGCGTGGCAAGGTCGGCGAGAAGCCGCCAGGTACCAGGGTATCCGAGCTTCGCGCCGACGGCTTGGATGAGCTTGAGCGCGACGCCCGCCCCCGCCAGGTCGCGGGACACGCCATCAGGCCCGACCTTGGGGTTAACGACCGGCACCGAGGCGGGGACGGATTCTGTAGGCTCATGGTGATCGGTGACAACAACATCCACACCGTGCGAGACCAGCATCTCGACCTCTTGCGCACTCGAGATCCCGCAGTCCACGGTGACCAGCAACGCGGGCTTAAGCGCAAGCACCCGCTCGATCGATGCAACGGTCAGGCCGTAGCCCTCGGCAAAGCGGTGTGGGATGAGCGCCTGGACATCTGCGCCCATTGCCGCAAGGCCTCGGGTCGCAACCGCAGCCGCCGAGATGCCGTCTAGATCGAAGTCGCCAAAGACCACGATCCTCTCTTGCGCGCAGACCGCTCTGGCAACGCGCTCGGCACCCTCTCCCATGCCGGAGATGAGCATAGGGTCAAGCCACTCCCGTTCTAGGGACGGGTTCAGGAAGCGCCGCGCCTCCTCGGCATTGGCGACACCCCGGGCGGCAAGCATGCGGGCAACGGTGCGTGAGAGCCCTGTCGCCTGGGACAGGTCATCGATCAGCCTGTCGGCGACGGGCTCAAGCGCCCAGGGTTTATGGCAGGATCGATCCGGCATGCCTCCATCGTAACGGACGGAGCCGACAGATTTTACCCCTGCTTCGCATATTTCTTCTTCAATGCCGCGTACTTTGGCTCACGCTCTTTCCACATGACGTAGATGGGCGTCGCAATTCCAAATGACGAGAAGGAGCTCACCGCAAGGCCGATCGTCAGAGCGAGGGCGAAATCATAAAGCGTGTCCCCGCCAAAAACGAGCAGGGTTATCACAGGGATCAGCGACAGGATGATCGTATTCACGGTACGCACCAACACCTCGTTCACTGAGTCGTTGGCCATCGACGCGAACGTCTTTTTGGAAAGCTTTGCCGAGTTCTCCTTGATCCGGTGGAACATCACGATAGTGTCATAAAGCGAGTAGCCGAGGATGGTGAGAAGCGCCGCAACCGTGTTTGGCGTGATCTCCTCGCCAAAAAGGGCGTAGAAGCCTAAGGTGATCGTCACGTCATGCATGAGCGTTATGATCGCGGCGACCGACATCTTGTACTCGAACCTGAGCGCAACGTAGAGCAGGATGGCACCAAAAGAGACCGCGAGTGCAATAAGTGAGCGCTCCGTCACGTTCTTGCCCCAACCCGGGCCGATCGTAGTGACCTGGATCGAGTTCGCCGGCAGGTCGAGACCCGAGGCGACCTTGCCCGCAACCTGCTGGGCCTCGGCAACCTCTTTGATATCGGTGCGCACGATAAAACCATTGGTATCGCCACTGAAGCTCTGGACATCGGCTCCCTTGACATCTGCCGCATGGAAAGCATCGCGCACCTGCTCGATACCGATATTCCCGGTGCCGAGCAGCTCGACCACCGTCCCACCCTCAAACTCGATGCCAAAGCTAAGCCCTCTAAAAACAAGCGCGCCGAGCGAGATTGCGAGCAAGACCCCCGACAGTATGAACAGGTACTGTTTATTGCCGAGGAAGTCGATGTTGAACCTACGCATCGGCCCCACCGCCCTTCACTGAGATCCCCCATAAGGCCGGGTTCCTACTCAAGACCTTATCGGCAAGTGTCATCAGAAGTGGCCGCTTGAACAGGAGCATCATGATGAAGTCACAGATGACACCAAGCATCAGGGTAAAGGCAAAGCCCCTGACCGGCCCGACAGCGAACACGTAGAGCGCAAGGCCCGAGACAAGCGTCACCAGGTCCGCGTCAACGCTCGTCATGACACCGTGCCAGGTACCGGAATCGGCTGCCGTGCGCACAGTCTTTCCCATCCAGACCTCTTCTTTATACCGTTCGAGGATGAGAACCGAACTATCGGCCGCCATACCCACGGTAAGCACAACGCCCGCAATGCCCGGAAGCGAGAGCGAGAAGAGGTGGAAGTGCGAGAGCACCGCTAAGGACCCGACGAATATCACGCCAAAGACCGCCATCGCGATGACCGAGACGATCCCAAGGCCGCGATAGACCACGAGCATGAACACCGCGATGAGCCCCAGGCCGAGGGCGAGTGCGAACACGCCCTGCCGCAAAGAGTCCTGGCCGAGCGTCGGCCCGACGACCCGCGACTCGGAGAACACGAGCGACACCGGAAGCGCGCCGGACTCGAGCACCGTCTTAAGATGTTTGGCCGACTCCACCGTAAAGTTGCCGCTGATCTGGGTCTTCCCATCGGGGATCGCCGTGTTGACGACCGGCGCGGACTGCACGATGCCGTCTAAGACGATAGCCACCTGCTGTCCGATGTTAGCGCTTGTGAATTCCCCCCATACCTGTGCGCCAGTATCGTTCATGGTCACATCGACAACGATCTGCCCGCTCTTGGGATCCTGGCTCACTCCCGCGCTGGTTATGACCTCTCCGGTCAAAAACGGCTCGTACGTGCCCTTCTCCAGCTTGATGCCGTCCGCCCCGCTCTGAAGGGCGGTTACCGTCGCCGAGTCAGTGATAGAGCCAACAGAGACAAACTCGAGCTGACCGGTGCTGCCTAGCACTTTCAGGGCCTCTTCGGGATCCGCGATACCGGGGATCTGCACAAGGATCGAGTCGCTCCCCTGGCGTTGGATGGATGCCTCCAGCGCGCCGAGTGAGTCCACCCTGTTGTTGACGATTGCCACGGCACGCTGCATGTCGGCCGCGGTGACCGTTGAGGTCGACTCGGCTGTCAGTATCACCGAAAGCCCGCCCTTGATGTCTAACCCCTGGGTGATCTTCTCGTCCGGCGGCCACGCTAATACCACCGATCCGATCACCAAGACAAGTGTTATGGCCAACAGCAGGGCATTTTTTCTTTTACGATCCATCAGCCTCGCCTTCCATGCTTACTTCCGAGCAAACAGCCCCAGTGTCATCGTATTCTACTCCCTCAGGCACCGCGCCTTGAGGCGCGCCGTGCGCCGTCCTCTCAGGACACGTCATCCTCGGGTGCGTCATCAGGCGCGTCGTCGGGCGAGCCATCGTCGTCGGATGCGTCGTCGTCATCCTCGGGCGCGTCGTCATCGTCGTCATCGGGCACATCGCCTGGCAGCACCTCTGCGATCGCCGAGGGCCGAAACTCGATCTCGGCACCCTCAGACACGCGCACGAGGACCCGCTCCCCGGCCTCCACCACCTCGCCGTAGATGCCGCCGATCGTGACGACCCGATCACCTGGGGCAAGCGCGTCGAGCATCTCCCGCTGTCTTTTTGCCCGCTGCTGTTGCGGCCTGATCGCAAGGAACCAGAACGCAACAAGAAGCGCCAGTAACGGCAGGTACCTCTCCACAGGACCACCTTCCAACACCGCATCTTTATAAGTCTTTATAAGACGTATCACCGACGATTTACGGCCAGCAGCCTATGTTACCCGTTTCCGATGCAAATAGTAGAGGGCTTTCGACCAGATTTTATTTTGTGGCACGACACGGGAGCAGCAGCTTGTTTCTCGGCAATTCGCTTTTTGGCAATGGCTGGAACGCATAGGGATCGCAGGAATGCAGGGCTCGTTGGGGCGCATGAAGGTGCGCGGTCACCCTTCCCGCTGGTTGAACGCTATCAGCTCGGCGAGTGCGATCCCCGGGTTGAGGAACCGCTCTTTCCCCTCCGTTTTGTGCTTCCAGTCCACCGCACAAGCCGGGCAGTTGTGCACGCATGCCAAGCAGTGCTCGCACTGGTGCCGGAATACCGGCCTGCCTTCTTCCATCCCTATGTTCCCTGCCGGGCAGACTCGCCGACAGACGGAACAGCCGTCGCACTCCGAGGAGACGGTGAAATGCTGGTCGCTTTGTTGGTCGGGATAGGATCGGTAAAGAAGCGTGTTTATAAACGTGGCGGGCTGAACTCGGTTACGTTCCCTGTTTTGGACGGCCTTCGCTATCGTTGCAATGTCCTCATCGATGCGCTGCTTGAAAGCCTCGCTGTCGTTTACCTTGTAGCCAGGGATATAGTTCTCAACCATCTTGATGTTCTTGCCATAAGCCAGTGAGCCTCCCTTTTTTGCAAGCAGGTCCCTCACCTGGCCGAGCACGCCGTACATGATGCTGCCGTAGGTCGCAACCGCAAACACATACGCCTCTTTGTCCTCGACCTGTAGTCCCTCGATAAAGCAATCGACCATGCGGGGCAGTCCCCAGAAATATACAGGGAACACAAAGCCTATCACCGCGTCATCGACGGTAACGGGCTCCTTCCCCATGGGCACAACATCCCCGCCGATTCTCTCGGCTATCTTTTTTGCGGCATACAGGCTGTTGCCTGTTGAGGAGAAGCAAAAAACTGTCGCCATACTTGCGTAACCTCGATCTCCACTTGATAGAAATATTGCATCAGGGAAAACAAGCTGCCGCTTTGAATGCCCTTGTAGGCCCTGTGGATGAGCCTGCCAACAAGATTCTTACATCAGAATCACGCGTTTTGTAATTCCTCGCTTAACGCCCCGTGTCTTTCGCGGGCATCCTCAACTGAGGCATTACGTTCCTCGGCAGGATATGCCCAGCAGTCAGGCTCAGTAGTCAATGGCGGCCGGAGAGGCCCGCCACTCGCTCAAAAACGAGGCGAATGTGCCCTGCTCCAAAGCAACACGGGCGCGAGCCGTCAGATCAAGCAGGTAGAAGAGGTTGTGGGTCGTGAGCAGAATAGCGCCGAGCATCTCCTTCATGTTCACGAGATGCCTGATGTAGGCACGCGAATACCCTTGGCAGACGGGACAGGGGCATTCGGGGTCAAGCGGCCCCATGTCAGATGCGAACCGCGCATTCCGCAGGTTGAGACGACCCTCGCTCGAAAAAGCCGTCCCCATCCTCGCCGTCCGGGTGGGAAGCACGCAATCGAACATATCCACCCCGAGCGCGATCGCCTCAAGGACCGTGGTCGGGTTCCCAACGCCCATCAGGTACCGCGGCACATCTGTCGGCAGGGCCGTACAGACCGGGGCCAGCGACTCAAGCATCAGCGCGTGCGGCTCCCCGACCGAGTAGCCTCCGATGCCGTACCCTGGAAAACCGATCTCGCACAGCCGTTCGACGCTCTCCTGGCGCAGGTCTTTGTATACGCCGCCCTGCACGATGCCAAACAGCGCCTGCCCCTGTGCCTGTGCTTGCGCCAACCCCTGCGCCTGCTCGTGTGTGGCTTTGCATCGCCTTGCCCACTCGGCCGAACGCCTGACCGCCACAGCGACCGCATCCTTCTCGGCGGGATACGGGGGGCACTGGTCGAGCTGCATGATGATATCGGCACCCAGCTGCTGCTGGACCGCCATGTTGTCCTCCGGCGTCCAGCGGTGCCATGAGCCGTCCACCACCGACCGGAAGGTCACGCCGTCATCGTCAAGCTGCACGGTATCGGCCAGACTGAATATCTGAAAGCCGCCAGAATCGGTAAGCGTTGCATGCGGCCAGTTCATGAACGCGCTCAGGCCGCCTGCGCGCTCCACAACATCTGCCCCCGGCCTCAAATAGAGGTGGTAGGCGTTGGCAAGCAGGACCTGTGCGCCCAATTCGCCGAGGCCGTCTGGCAGCATGCCCTTGACGGTGCCGCGTGTGCCGACCGGCATGAACACGGGTGTCTCGATCGGGCCATGGGCGGTCTCAAGCCGTCCTCGGCGGGCAGAGGTGCTGCAATCCTTTGCAGAAACTGTGAAAATGCGGTGGGTCATACGTGAATTGTAGCCGAACCCGCGTTTTCGACCGGTAGACTGGTATTTGACCGGTAGACTGTTTTTGGCCGACTCCTGGCTGACTCTGACTGTTTTTGACCGGTAGGCTGTTTTTGTGAACTTTCAGGCGCTCCTTGTCGTCGAATTGGAGTGACATGGATAATACGACGGTGTCTGCACCGGTATCCGGTGATGCGGATCTCGTGCAGAAGGCGCGGACAGGCGACCTCGTTGCGTTCGAGAGGCTCGTCCGTTTGCATACGCCTACCGTATATGCGCATGCCCTGAGGTTTTTTGACGACCCGACAGCAGCCGAGGATATCGTGCAGGAGGTGTTCATCAAGGTGTACCGCGCCCTGGGCGACTTTGACGGACGCTCCCGTTTCTCGACCTGGCTGTTCCGCGTGACACACAACACGTGCCTGGACCACGCACGCGCTGGGCGACGACGTCCCATTCCCATAGACCCTCTGACCGTTGAGCTTACAGATCCTGATCGCATGGACGACCGGACTGCGCTTTCGGCAACCGTGGAAAAGGCGCTGCGCACCTTGGCACCCGACGACCGAGAGGCGCTTCAGGCGGTAAGCATCTTCGGGCTGACGTACGCCGAGGCCGGAGCAGAGTTCGGCGTTCCAGCCGGGACGGTCAAGTCCCGCGTGTTCAGGGCACGGCGGGCACTTGCCTCGATACTCGGCGGCTCGGCAGGTGGCCTGCAATGAACTGTAACGAGGCCCGCGAGATCCTCTCGGAATCTTACGACTCCCCCGTCGATCCCGCCCTGCTGTTTGAGGCCCACGCGCATTGCCGAGAGTGCGCAAGTTGCGCGGGATTTGAGCGCTCATGGCAGACCTACCTCAGCGTCGGCCTGCCCCGGCCTCCAGCGGGTCTGGCAGACCGAGTGATGTCTGCCGTGCACGCCGAGGTCAGCGCATCCGCGGCAACCGTGGCCGACACCGCCGCAGATGGGCCCGCCGCCGCAGACGCCGCAGGCCATAGCCGCCCGCAGTCCGACAAAAAAGGGCTGCCTCTCCTTATGAGCAAAGCACGCGACCCGCGCAACAGGCGCGCCGTCGCCACATGGGGGTCTGTTGCAGCTGCCTTGCTCATCTTGGTCGGTGTCGGAGGGTTCGCCGGTTCGCGCATGATACTCGGCAACGCGCAGCGCTCTGATTCTGCGCCCGCCACGTCCCGCACGTACAACTTCGATGGAACAACAGAAGAGCGCAAGTCCGCGCTTGACATGCGGACAGACACTGGCGCAGCAGCCCCTGAGAAAAAGGATACGGGGAGCCCTGATGGGCTGAAAAGCATGAGCTATGGGCTGAAGGACATGGGCTCGGCCTTTTCTTCGGCTAGTAAGGGCCAAAAAGCCAAAAAGGCCGAGAAACCCGACCTCATCACCATCGATGGGGCGGTCTATCGCCTGGACAGCAAGGTAAACCAGGTCAGCGCGCCCGATTTGGGCGAGGTAGGCAAAACACGCTCGGCTCTTGGAAAGGTCGGGCCCGCTCGCGAGCGGATCGTACTTGGAACGCCTGGGATCTCACGCGTCTACATCCAGGCATCAAAAAGCGAGGTGTTCGTGTTTGTTCCCGTTGCCAGGATGTACGCCGGACGCTCTTACGTGCTCGAAAGCGCTCCGATCACAAGGTTTGGCCAATGGCCGACCTTGCCAAAACGGTTCAAAAAGCCGACATCGCCTAGCGGCACACCGACATTTGCTGAGGTAGACGCTGACGCGCTAAGCGTCCGGGTATTCTCCGAAAGCGGTGCAGGCCCTGAGAGCGGCATCGCCATCGCGCCATACCCGCCCGCATCGGATCCACTCGCAGGCTGCCCGGAGTGGACCTGGTGGGCACCGCCAAAAAACCCTCAGTAGATGAACATCGCATCACCGAAGCTTAAAAGGCGGTAGCCCTCGGCAATGGCCTCGGCATATGCACGCAGCACGAGCTTGCGTCCGGCAAACGCACTGACCATCATGAGCAGCGTTGACCGAGGCATGTGAAAGTTCGTGATCATAGCATCAGTCACAGCAAAGCTGTAACCAGGGAGGATGAAAAGGTTGGTCCACCCCGCAGTTGCAGCCACCAGGCCGGTCGCGTCGTCAAATGCGCTCTCGATCGCCCGCACGCTCGTCGTGCCGACAGCGATCACCCGCCCGCCAGAGGCGCGGGCACCGTTGATTGCCTCAGCCGCGACCTCCGAGACCCGGAAGTGCTCGGTGTGCATGGGGTGCTCTTCTGGGTCGGCAACGCCCACCGGACGAAACGTGTCCAGGCCGATGTCAAGCTCGACGGGCACCACTGATGCGCCTGCACCCTCGGCAGCCGAGACCAACTCGGGAGTGAAGTGCAGCCCTGCCGTGGGAGCAGCGGCCGATCGCTCGTTTTTGGCAAACATCGTCTGGTAGTCGGCCTCATTCTCAAGCGGCCTCGTGATATAAGGCGGCAGCGGGGTCTGCCCAAACAGGTGAACGGCTTCGATGAAGGTTGTCCCGTGCGCCTGGAACTGGATGAGCCTCCCCCCGCTCTCGTCGGTCTGTTCAACGATAAGTCCGGTCAGCGCCCCATCGCCAAAGACGACCTTTGCGCCGGGCATGAGCTTTCTTCCCGGTCGCACAAGACACTCCCATGCGTCGCTATACCGCTCGCGGAGCAGCAGTACCTCGATGGCGGCACCCGTGGCCGCGCCCGTGCCTGCCCTTGCCCCCGCGCCTGCATCCGCGCCCACGCCCACTTTGTTCCCGAGAAGGCGGGCCGGCAGCACCTTGGTCTCATTCACAACAAGCACATCGCCAGGACGCAGGTACTCGGGAAGTTCGCGGAAGACCCGATGGTCGGGTACGCCGGAGTGTCTATCGAGCACAAGCATCCGGCAGTTGTCCCTTGGCATGGTCGGGCTTTGCGCAATCGAGCCGCTTGGAAGCTCATAATCAAAGTCGTCGGTATGCATGCCCGTATCAGACCTCCTTGATCGCCCTACGCCGTGCCGCGCCTTTTACGCCGTGCCGCGCTTTTGCGCCGCTGCTGCTCTGCCTCGACCTCACTGAACGAGCAGCCGCAGTACTTTTGCCGGTACATCCCTAGATCCCGCGAACGCCTCGTCACCTCCGCGTAACGATCTCGGAAATCCCGATCCAAAAAAGCAACCCCTGCGGCCTTGGCCGCACGCCAGCCCTCATCACAGATCACAGGGTAGTCCTGGTACGGGCTTACCGACAGGGTCGTGGCAAAGGCATCGAGGCCTTTCTCGGCAGCCCACTTCGCAACGCTTGTCAGCCGAATCCGATAGCAAATCCGGCATCTGCGCTCTCGGTTCACGCCCCATACCCCAGCCTGTTGCGCCCACTGCTCGGCAAGGGCAGGATCCGCCAGCTCAACCACCTCGACCCCCAAGCCGCCTACGTAGCCGAGAAGGGCCTCGCGCCTGCGAAGATACTCTTCGATCGACTGGATGTTGGGGTTTGCGAAAACGGCAACGACCTCGGCGGCCTCGGGCTGAAGCGCCTCAAGAGGCTCGATCAGACAGGGCCCGCAGCATGTATGGAGCGCGATCCTCATGTCCCCCGCCTTCCGCTTTCTGCCTTCCGCCTTCGCCGAGCAGCGCTAACAGGAGGCACCGTGACGCAACCGGATGCGCTGCAACGCTAATCGGACACGCTGGCTGCCTGGGCGGTGTTGAGCACAAGCATCGCACGGGTCATCGGCCCCACTCCCCCGGGGACCGGGGTGATCCATGAAGCGACTGGCTCGACTGTGGCAAACTCCACATCCCCTACCAGACCAGAATCCGTCCGATTGATGCCTACGTCGATGACGACCGCCCCTGGCTTGACATGGTCGGCTGTGATCATGTGCGGGCGACCGACCGCGGCGACAAGGATGTCGGCCTCCCGACATACCGCCTGCAGGTCCTGGGTCCGCGAGTGGGCCACCGTCACCGTTGCATGACGCTCAAGCAGCATGAGCGCCATGGGCTTGCCTACGATCGTCGAGCGGCCGACCACCACAGCGCGCTTGCCTGCAGGGTCGATCCCATAGTGGTCGAGCATCGCCATCACGCCCCACGGGGTGCACGCCCGAAGCGCAGGGAGTCCTCGCACAAGTCGGCCAAGGTTTAGCGGATGAAACCCGTCGACATCTTTCTTTGGGCTGATGCGGGCAATAGCCTCCTCGGCATCAAGCCCATCTGGAAGGGGCATCTGCACCAGGATCCCATGGATACCGGAATCCGAGTTGCACTCATCGATGATCCCATTGAGTCCCGCCTGGCTGATCTCGGCAGGACGACGGTAGTCAAAGGATTTGATGCCCACCTCGGCACAGTCCCGCTCTTTCATGCGGACGTACGATTGCGAAGCAGGGTCCTCGCCCACCAAAACGACCGCCAACCCGGGGCTGATGCCTCGAAGCTCGGCCTGAGCGACAAGATCTGCCGCGTACTGCCGAGTGATCTTCGCCACGAGGTTGCCATCGATGATCTGCGCCAATGTAAGCACCGCCTGCCTGTCCGTTTATGCCTGTTACATGTAGCCCGAACGTGTAGAATGGCATTGAGTGTATCACTGGTTAGACGGCTCGTACGCAACCAAACAGGCAGCAACCGAACAGGAGGGAAACATGAGCGATATACCTCTACTGAAAGGTATCAGCGAGGTTGCAGACATTGGAAGTGCATCGGACTTCGAGAAAAAACACACTCCCCACATCGTGTGCAGCCGGAAGGGTGCCGGGCTTCACGTGCAGATAGCGGTCGGTCACGGCATCGCCCATCCCAGTCAAGCCGATCACTTCATCAACTGGATCAGTCTCTCGATTGAAGACGCACCTGTGGCGCGATTCGATCTTGGAGCCGCTGTGGCTGTCCCCGATGTCAGCGTGGTGCTTGATGTGGAGACCGGCACGCAGATCACGGCCGTAGGGAGCTGCAACCTTCACGGACTCTGGGCTTGGACGGTCACCGCGCCATAGTCCCCGGGTAACCGCTGGGCACACCATGGACCCTGGGTCTTGCAAATCAGTTTGCTCGGCTGGGGTCGAGCATCTTTAACACGGCACCGGCCTGCTGATGCCGGAGTTCGGCCTCGGCAAAAGCCCCTGTCTGCTCCAGCGCGCTTGCGAGCGCATCAAAGGCATCTGCTACGAGCAGCAGCACCCGGTCGTCGAGGTTTTTAAGCTCAAGCAGCGCAGTCAGGCTTTGCGGCGCAAGCCGAGAGGTCATCTGCGGATCAAGATCGAGCGCCAGCCCGATGGCTTCCTCGGCAAGCTCGAAAGTCCGCTCCTGGCTTCCCGTGGCAAGCATTTGGAACGCTTGGCGCACAAGGCCACCCATCTGCTCGACCAGGCGTAAAACATAGTCTGACTCATACTGCATAGACGTGGTACCTTCCTCCAGGGCTTTTTGCTGATGGCAGCAGCTCATGGCAGTCCTACGCAAACGGGCTTTCCGAGGCATCGCACACATCGTACACAGAGAAGGCTCGTATAAAACCCACTACCTATATTTTCGGCAATCCAACCTGGAGCCTGATACCTCAGCCGAACTTAAGTCGCATTTTGTCCCACAAGCCGTATTGCGTCATGCGCGGTCGCCTGCGCGAAGAAAGGCATTCGCGCAAAGAAATGCCTCTCGCTGAAAGACCCCGCGCAAAAGTTGTCTGCGTGCCGACGCAAGAAGCGGCCGTGTGCAAGATCGTCTGCGCGGAGAAAGGCCTGCGCACAAGAAAGACTTGCAAAAAAGACAGCCTCCGCACACGGCGGAGACCGTCTTTCGCTCGCTTTTGACGCCCTGCAGACCTTTTGACTAAGCCTTGCGGACGTTACTAGCCTGCTCTTTGCCGTTGCGGCCGGTGGTCACATCGAACTCGACAGTCTGACCCTCGTCGAGGCTCTTGAACCCGTCCATCTGGATCTCGCTGAAGTGGACGAACAGATCTTCGCCGTCCTCCCGCTCAATGAAGCCGTAGCCCTTGTCCGGGTTGAACCACTTGACCGTACCAGTAGCCATCAAAACCTACTTTCCGCCCCCATGGGGCAAACAAAAAAGCGACGCGCCCTACGCACTTGCACCCCACAGGTGCGGGACTGCTGAGCGAGGTCACGCCGCAAACCCAGGAGCCGCCTTCGGCTCCACACCGCAGTATGAGTGAGTTTTCGGCCGATGTCTAGCATTTATTAAATGAAACACTGCGCCGAGGCTGTCGAGACGCTGCGCCGACGCTGCCCGTGCACTGCCGACACTGCACCTGCACTGCGCCATTACTTTGCCAGCGATAAGTATTTCCACCTTCAGGATCAACCCATCCCCCCTAGCCGGAAGGGCCATCCGCAGGCTGCGCCGACCGCCCGATGCCGAGGTGCTCGTACGTGCGGGATGTCGCCTGACGGCCTTTGGGCGTTCGGGCGATCAAGCCGAGTTGCAGCAAGAACGGCTCGTAGACATCCTCAAGCGTATGCGGCTCTTCCCCCACCGCAGCCGAAAGCGTGTTAAGGCCGATCGGGCGACCGGCAAACGTCTCGGCGAGCGTAGTCAGTATCTTGACGTCCATCCAGTCGAGGCCAAGATGATCGACCTCGAAAAACGCGAGCGCCTCGGCAGCAATGTCCTCGCTGATACAGCCAGAGTGGCGGACCTGCGCGTAATCGCGCACGCGCTTTAAGAGCCGGTTGGCGAGCCGCGGCGTGCCCCTGCCGCGACGGGCGATCTCGGCCGCCCCCTCTGCGTCGATCTCGACGTCGAGGATCCCAGCCGAACGCTTTATGATCGCGCACAGCTCATCAGGCTCGTAGTAGTCAAGCCGGAAGGCCATGCCAAAGCGGTCGCGCAACGGGCCGGTCAGCAGCCCTGTGCGCGTGGTTGCCCCAATAAGCGTGAAGCGCGGGATGTCCAACCGTATTGAACGCGCCGCGGGTCCTTTGCCGATCACGATGTCAAGGTTGAAATCCTCCATCGCGGGGTAAAGCACCTCTTCGACCGCACGGCTCAAGCGGTGTATCTCGTCGATAAAGAGGATGTCGCGCTCCTCCAGATTCGTGAGTATCGCAGCCAGATCCCCCGCCCGCTCGATAGCAGGGCCGCTTGTCTGCTTCACCGCAACGCCTAGCTCGTTGCCGATGACCTGCGCGAGCGTGGTCTTGCCAAGCCCCGGAGGCCCTGAAAGCAAGACGTGGTCGAGCGGCTCATTGCGCTCGCAGGTGGCCTGGATAAGCACCGAGAGGTTCTCTTTCACCCGGACTTGCCCCAGGTACTCCACTAAACGATGCGGTCGAAGCGAGCGGTCGATCTCAAGATCGTCCTCAGTGAACTCGGCGGACACCAACCGCTGGGCATTATCATCGTGTACATCGTCATGCACCACAGGTTCATTGGCTTCCCAAGACGTACTCACGGCGCACCCCCAAGCC
Organism: Coriobacteriia bacterium; assembly: GCA_009779675.1. Taxonomy (GTDB): domain Bacteria; phylum Actinomycetota; class Coriobacteriia; order Anaerosomatales; family PHET01; genus WRDS01. The sequence continues at coordinate 20,182 of WRDS01000011.1, read as the reverse complement.
TTTTGAGCGCATACCGAAGCAGCTTCCGCGTGCTGTCCGCATCACCATCATAGCCCTTGACGGCAACTGCGGCCTCGTCTGCCGAGAAACCCATCGCCAGCAGCGCATCGGCAACCTCGGCAACCGCCTCGCTCGCCGCAACAGGCTGCCCTTTGCGCGCACCGTCACCCGCAAAGGACACGAACTTGTCGGCAAGCTCAAGGATGATGCGCTGCGCGGTCTTCTTGCCGATACCAGGCACGCTCGTCAGCACTGCGACATCCCCTGCGCCGATCGCCGAGGCAAGCGCATCGGCCGTATAGGATGAAAGCACCGCAAGCGCCGCCTTTGGCCCTACTCCGGAGACGGTGATAAGCTTCTCGAACGCCTCCTTCTCGGACTCACTTTCGAACCCGAAAAGCGAAAGCTCCTCGCCTCGCACGTGCAGGTAGGTGTGGACAAATACCTCGTCGCCTTCGGTCGGAAGCCGAGAAAGCGCGTTCGTCGTCATTGCCAGGCGGAAGCCGACCCCTGAGACCTCCAGGATGCAGGATCCCACGCTTTTGGAGATGATGCGCCCGTTCAGGGATGCGATCATGCGACCGCCGCCTTCGATGCCCCGGTCGCTGCCGCACCCGCCGCCTTTGATGCAATGCGTGCGGTCATGCACCCGCCGCCTTCGCCGCGAGGGCCTGATGGCGACCCAGGTGGGCATGGCATATAGCAGCGGCAAGTGCATCTGCCGCGTGATCGGGCGTAGGCTCGTGGTCAAGTCCGAGAAGGATCCGAACCATGTAGGAGATCTGCTCCTTCTCGGCAGTCCCGACCCCTACGACAGCACCTTTGATCTGCGGGGGCGAGTACTCGGTGATCGCAAGCGATGCCTCGGCTGTCGCAAGCAGCGCGACCCCTCTTGCCTGGCCAGTGGCAAAAGCGCTTCTCGCGTTTATGCCAAAAAAGATGCTCTCGATAGCGCACTCTACGGGCCCGTGCCGCCTGATAACCGCACGGATATCCTCGTATATCTCGCAAAGACGCTTTGCAACAGGCTGATGCGCGTGCGTCGTTATGCACCCATAGGCGAGGCAGCGGCACTTTGAGCCGGTCGTCTCAATTACCCCCCAGCCGGTATTTGCCAGCCCGGGATCGATACCTAGGATGATCACAGGCTTTTCCTAGCCGAGCACCGCAGCGATCTCTTCGGTGAACTCCATCGTGTGGTAGACATTCTGGATATCATCAAGCTCTTCGAGCCTATCGACAAGCCGAAGCACCTTCTTTGCGTTCTCTGGGAGAACAGACGTGCTGTTCACAGGCTCCATCACAAGCTCGGCGCCTTTGACCGGCAGACTCTGAGCCTCAAGCCCCCGGCATACCTGCATCAGATCTGCGGGAGCGGTGTAGACCAGGGCCTCCTCGTCTCCCATCTCAATATCCTCACCGCCTGCCTCGGCGACCATGAGCAGCAAGTCGTCCTCATCGGGGAGCCCGCCGCCCTCAAGCGCGATCTGTCCCTTGCGCTCGAACTGGAACGCGACCGAGCCGGTCGCCCCAAGGTTCCCCCCGGCCTTGCTGAACGCAGCGCGCACATCGGCCGCCGTGCGGTTCCGGTTGTCGGTAAGCGCCTCGACATAAAACGCGACACCCGCCGGGCCATAACCCTCGTAGACGACGTTTGCAAAATTTGCCGCATCCGCGCCTGCCCCGAATGCCTTGTCGATCGCGCTTTGGATCTTATCTTTGGGAAGCGAATAGCTTTTAGCCTTTGCGATGGCGGCCGCAAGGGTCGCATTGTTGTCCGGGTTCGAATCGCCACCCTCCTTTGCCGCCACCGTGATGATGCGCGCCAGCTTGGAGAAAAGCGCCGAGCGCTTGGCATCCTGTGCGGCTTTTCGATGCTTGGTGGTCGCCCACTTTGAGTGTCCGGACATCCCTTACTCCTTTCAGGCCCCGTCCAGCCTTGAGCGAGAACACAGGTCGGAGACAAAGTAGCGGTGCAACCGCAGATCCCTGGTCAGTTCCGGGTGAAACGTTGTAGCCATCATGCTCGCAGAACGCACCGCTACGATACGCCCATCGTGCTCTGCAAGTACCCGGACACCCTCACCGACCGATTCGATCCAAGGAGCACGGATGAAAATGCCCTGGAACGGCTCATCGAGCCCCTTGACCTCGAGGCCCGCCTCAAAGCTGTCACTCTGCCGGCCATACGCGTTGCGCCTCACTTGGATGTCAAGCAGCCCAAGCGACCGCTGCCCAGGCAGGCCGTCAGATATCCTCTTCGCGATGAGGATTGCCCCTGCACAGGTGCCCCAAACAGCCATACCCTCTCGGCATCGCCCCTGAACCGACTCGTAAAACCCATGTCGATCCATGAGTTTTGCGATGGCCGTTGACTCGCCACCAGGGATGATGAGCCCGTCACACCCGTCCAGCTGAGCAGGGAGCCTGACGGCGACAGCACTCGCGCCAATCGCCTCAAGCGCAAGGATATGCTCCCTAAACGCCCCCTGAAGAGCAAGTACTCCTATCCGCACCTGCCAGCCACCCTACCAGCCACGCTCCTGCATGCGTTGCGCCTCAGGAATATCGGGAATGTTGATACCCACCATGGCCTCACCAAGGTCTCTGGAGACATCCGCTATGATCTCGGCGTTCTCGTAATGTGTAGTCGCCTCGACGATCGCACGCGCACGCTTTTCCGGATCCCCGCTCTTAAAGATGCCGCTTCCCACAAAAACCCCATCGCAGCCGAGTTGCATCATCAGCGCAGCGTCAGCCGGGGTGGCAATGCCCCCCGCCGAGAAATTCACAACCGGCAGCTTGCCGTTGTCATGGACCCACTTGACAAGGTCGTACGTGGCACCGAGCTGCTTGGCGGCATCAAAGAGCTGCTCATCGCGAAGACCGGCTACCCAGGCGATCTCATCTGAGACCGTGCGCATATGCCGCACCGCCTCAACAACGTTACCGGTGCCGGGCTCCCCTTTCGTGCGCACCATTGCGGCACCCTCGGCTATTCGACGCAGGGCCTCGCCGAGGTTGCGGCAACCGCACACGAACGGCACGGTAAAGCCCCACTTGTTCACGTGATACTGCTCGTCCGCGGGCGTAAGCACCTCTGACTCGTCGATGTAATCGGCTCCGAGCGACTCAAGGACCTGCGCTTCGACGAAATGGCCGATGCGGCATTTCGCCATTACCGGGATCGTCACCGCCTTGATGATCTCTGTGACCTTCGTGGGATCCGCCATGCGGGCAACCCCGCCGGCAACGCGGATGTCTGCGGGGACCCTCTCAAGCGCCATGACAGCAACAGCGCCGGCATCCTCGGCGATCTTGGCCTGCTCTGCGGTGACGACATCCATGATGACGCCGCCTTTGAGCATCTCGGCAAAACCGGTCTTTACGCGCAGCGTACCCGTTTCGCGGTTATTCTCAGACACTGGGCCACTCCTTTGTGACTGCCGTGCTCACTGACGTGCTCACAGCTACAACCAGCCTATTTCATCGTGATATTGACATCCAGCGGGATGACCTGGAACCAGGTCCGCCCCTTTGTAAGCTTGATCGGCCTGCCCTCCTCGTCGGTGAAGCGCGGCGGCGCGGACGGCGAGCCTGTCCAGGTGCCGTCGTACTTCTGCCCGTTCCTGAACACCGAGACACGCCCCTTGCCGCCAAGGTTGATGTCGAACGTCTCCGAGCCGACCTTATCGCGACCTGCGACCTCATGCTTCGTCCAGAGCACGACGACGTTGTCAGCGGAGACCTGCTCCCCTGTGGCCGCGTCCTTATGCGCGGCATCATTGTTGAACCGGAGGTACTGCCCGTCCTGATAGACCCACCGGACATAGCTGGATGTCGAGAACGGGATGCTGACCTCGGTTATGGTAGGCGTTGTCTCTTCGGCACGCTTCTCAAACTGTAGCGCGGTGGGCTCTGCTGTGACCGAGTACCCTTTGGTCTGCGCGGTGCTGTACGCCTTGGGGACCTCCATGAACAGGTTGTGCGGCATCGGCTTCGTCCGACTGCGCACATAGGGCTCTGTGATCCCGACATCCTCTGAGAGGTTGGGTAGGTCCCCATTGGCAATCGCCGTGGTTACCGAGGCACTTGCCCCCGAAAAGAAGAACAGCGCCTGATACTGCGGCACCACCCAGACATCCGAGAGACGCGCACTCCGGACCGGCCCGACCTGAGGAGGCAAGTCACTATGGTAGATACAGTTGAACCTCGTGATCCCTCCCTCGCTGATGGTCTCGTAGACAACGTCGGCGGCGGCGATCCCCGTCTGAGGACGTGCCGCCGCGGAGTTCTCGATCTTTATCGAGAGGGGCCTGCGGGACAGCGTATCGGGATCGGCGACCCTCTCGCCCGTGAACGGCCACACGGCAAGGTCATCAGGACGGGGTGCCCGCCGCTCCTTGTCGGCGACCGGCCATGGCGTGGTAAGCTCGACCGGCCCTTTTTTGCAACCTGCAAAAAGAAGCGGCGCGAGCATGATCGCTATCGTGAGCAAGATGAGGCTTTTGCGTGTCATATGCTGGTCTCCTTCAGGATCCAACTACTTTTGGGCCCGGCTAGCAGTCTAACCGAAAAACAATCGCCATGCGGCAACTTAATCGCTCGGTGCGTCAGCGGGTGCGTCGCTCGACGCGTCATCTGGCGCATCATCTGGCGCATCGCTCGATGTCTCGCTCGGTACGCCGCTCGGCACTCCCTGCTCGCCGCCTTGCGCACGGGCAGGGCCTTCCTGGGGCAGCATTGCACGGCGCGCCCAAATAATCACCGCAATGCCTGCAATCACCATGGGTACGCTCAGCAGCTGCCCCATCGTGATCCCGCCGGACAGAAAGCCGATTCCCACATCAGGCTCGCGAAAAAACTCGATGATGGTGCGAAACACCCCGTAGCCGGTGAGAAACCAGCCAAATAGCTCTCCTCGTGGCCGAGGCGGGACCCTGCTTGCCAGAAAAAGCAGCGCCACCAAAAGTATCACTCCCTCGGCAGCCGCCTCATACAGCTGCGAGGGGTGTCTCGGCAGCCCGCCTGCCTCGGGGAAGACCATCGCCCATGGAAGGTCGGAGACCCGACCCCACAGCTCGCCATTCACAAAATTCGCCAACCGACCAAGGAGCAAACCAACCGGTGCCCCAACCGACCCAAGATCGACCAGCGTCATCCACGGCACCTTGAGGACACGCGCCGCGACGACCCCGCCGATGATCATGCCCACCAGCCCGCCATGAAACGACATGCCGCCATTCCAGGTCGCGAATACCGAGAGGGGGTCTTTAACAAGCCAGTCGAACCCGTAAACAAACACGTAGCCGAGCCGAGCGCCCACAATCAGCCCGATGATCGCCACTACGAGCACCGTCAGCACGTCGTCGTCGGTCAGCCCGAGCCCCCATCGCCTCGCAAGCCAGCGAAGTATCAGCGCTGCGATGAAAAACCCGGCCAGATACGAAAGCCCGTACCAGCGCACCGTGAGCGGTCCCAGCCTGAAAGCAACCGGATCTATATGGGGGTAAAGGACCGCGGCTATCGAGAGGGTGCCCATGTGCTTGTGCTAGCGCTAAAACGAGACCTTGGGTGCCTCTGCCGCTTCCTGGCCGGCCTCAAAATGCTTCTTTTTCTGGGTAAAGCCGAGCAGCCGAGCGACGATCACCGCCGGGAACAGCTGGATGCCCGTGTTGTAGGTCATCACCGTGTCGTTGTAGAACTGGCGTGCATACGCAATCTTGCTCTCGGTATTGGAGAGCTCTTCCTGAAGCTGCATGAAGTTCTGGTTTGCTTTGAGCTCGGGGTATGCCTCGGCCACCGCAAACAGGGTCTTGAGCGCGCCGGTGAGCGCATTCTCGGCCTGCCCTTGATCTCCTGCCCCTGTAGCGGCCATTGCCATGTTGCGGGCCTGAACGACCTTTTCAAGGGTCTCTTTCTCGTGCGCGGCGTACCCTTTGACGATTTCAACGATGTTGGGGATAAGATCGTAGCGACGCTTGAGCTGCACGTCTATCTGCGCCCACGCGTTCTCAACCCGATTCCGGAGTTGGACCAAGCGGTTATAGAGCGCAACAAAACCGAGCACGAGCACAGCTACAACGATGCCCAACCCCAAACATATGAACAAGACAGAGCTGGTTGCCATGTAAGCCCCCTCCTCCAGAACCGATGTTTAATCTTACCATTATATGGTGACTCGGACAGGGCTCCTCAGGGCAGGCCAGGCAGGCCCCACAATCAGCCCATAATCAGTCCATAATGAGCCCACAATCAGACAGGGCCTGCGCGATCCGGGAACATCTCGGCCCGAACTCGCATCGATCTCAGGGCGACTCAGACAGGGCCTGCGTCGATCTGGGCAAGTCTCAAGCGGTGCCCGTATCAATCTGGGCAAGAATATCCTCTGCCGAGACGACCGAGGCAAGCTGCCTCCGAAAGTACTCACAGTACGCATTGTTTATCGCGGCACGAGCGGCAGGCGACACAGCCTCCACGCTTTTGTGGCAAGGGTAGGGATCCTGCGAGCAGGACGAGCCGCACGTCGAGTCCTGTAGCGTCGGGTTCTGTAGCTTGCGCTCAGACGAGACTACAAGCACCCCGTTCCAACCGTTTGCATCCGAACCCGCAGCAAGTGCCTCGATCGCCGAAAAGAGAAACGCAGGAATGGTTGCGGTTACCGTTATCATGCGCCCACAGCGCGGGCAGATGACCGTGATCTCAGCACGGGAGCGCCCCTTCAACACGACACCGTCAACGTCCTCGATGCAGACATCGACATCGCCATCGTTAGGACACGTTACTGTGAACTCCATGCCAACCGCCTCATGTCAACCGCTCAATTGCCGAGCCACCATCAGCTGTCTCCGCTGTTGAGCCATCGTCAGCCCTCTCTGTTGCCGAACTACTACGCAATTGTACCGCGGCGACCGCACCTAGATTAATCCGTCATGAGTACGATTCGCCATCACGCTCCCCCGACTTGTCACCAACATCTTGCAACCGGCACAATCTTGCAACCGGCATCTGCATATCGCTTTTAGAATGCCGTTAGAAAAAAGTTGGTACAGTGGCGTGCAGTAACATGCGGTAACGTGCGCGCAGTTAAACGTACAGTAACGTAGAATCAGGACATGCACACGCATAGGTATAAGAAACACACCTAGCGGCCAAGGACTAGGCAGTAGTTGCCGAGATGCCAGGCAACTGACGTGACCAGACAGTCGATGAGACAAGAAACGGCTTTTCGGGTGAGAATACGCTAAACTGCCAGGTGTATCAGATAACCCACACAATACAGGCGGACCCAACGGTACGAGCAGGCCATATGGCGCGGCTCACTCGGCAAGTGAGCCCTTTTTGATTGGGAGGCAACAGTGGCACAGATACGTCCTTTTGCAGCATGGCGCTATGCGAAGATCGGTCGCGACCTTTCGGCAGTCACCGCTCCCCCCTACGACGTCGTACCACCGGAGATGCGAACGCAGCTTCTCGCACGCGACCCTTATAACGCCGTTGCGCTCGAGCTTCCATCCGGCTCCGAGGATCCCAGCGCCCCGGATAGCCGCTACGTCCAGGGAAAAGCAACGTGGGACGAGTGGCGTGGCTCCGGCTTCCTCGCCCAGGATGAGCACCCGACCATCTACGTCTTAGAGCAGAGCGGAACCTATCAGGGGCGTGCTTTCAGGCGCCGGGGATTCATCGCCGAGGTAGCGCTCGAGCCCTTCTCGGCAGGAGTAGTCCTCCCGCACGAGCAGACCCTTCCCAAGGCGATCGGCGACCGGTTTGAGCTCATCAGGGCGACGGAGGCCAACCTGAGCCAGATCCTTGGGCTTTTCGAGGATCCCGACAACGTGTCGATCAGGCTTTTTGATGAGCTTACCGTCAGGCCGGCTGACGCGGAGGCGACCGATGCGGATGGTGTCCTGAGCAGGCTTTGGTCGGTCACCGACACCGCAGTGATCGATGAGATCGTCTCGCTGCTCGCTCCCTCGCGTGTCTTTATTGCCGATGGGCACCATCGCTATAAGACCTCGCTCGCCTACCGGGAGTACCGCCGGGCAAAGGCGGCCGGCGAGCCGGTGCCGTCAGACGTGACCGAGGCCCTGGCGAGCGCCGAGGCAGCCACCTGCGGGTGCGGATGCGGCTGTTCCGGCAGCGCCGGGCACGAGGCCGCCTACGACTTCATCATGGTGGCCCTCGTGAGCATCGACGACCCCGAACTCACTATCCTGCCTACCCATCGCGTAGTGAGGTGCGCGAATGACTTCGACTCAGACGGCTTCCTCGCAGAACTCCGCCAGCGCTTCGATGTCGTTGGGGTTGCCGAGGGCGGGCAAGGCGACCCGTACGACGCGTTTGTCGGCATAAGCGAGGATGTCCCGGCCTTCCTCATCCAGACATCCCCTGGCTCCCCGCTGCTCCGCGCAACACTGCACTCCGATGTCAGCCTTGACGAGGCGATCAGCGCTGACATGTCTTTGTCGTGGAAGAGCCTGGACGTGACCGTGCTGGCCGAGCTCATCTTAAACCCCCTGCTCGGCATCAGCATAAACGACCGCGAGTCCCTAAAGCGGCTGAGTTTCGCAAAGGACCCGCGCCAAGCGCTTTCGCAGGCTACCGACCGCGACCTGGTATTCATCATGCGTGCGACTCGGCTCGATCAGATGAAGACCGTCTCGCTCGGCGGCGAGGTCATGCCCCAGAAGAGCACCTACTTCTACCCGAAGCTTCTGACCGGCCTGGTGTTCCGATCCACCGAGTAGCACACGCCGAGTACTGCACGACCGACATAGCACGACCAAATAGCACGACCGACATAGCGTGCTGCGTGCTGCGTGCTGCAACGCGCCTACGTTTGTAGTTTGTTGCGCAGGTTTTAGCCCGCCTCGGAAGAGACCGTGGGCGCAGCATTTGCGCGACTACGGCGACTACGCTTACTGTGTGGGCTTTGGCTTTGGCCCATGCTCGTGGAAGAATTTACAGTACATGCAGCCATCTTTGACCGGTGCCTTGCGGTCTATCGCTGTGCTGAACACAAGATCGGGATCGTTGGAGAAGGCGTAGCTCGGGCGCGTGCACGCCGCATAGTTGCATTTGAGCGGACAGTTGTCATGGAGCATCGACGCATGCGGGCACTCGGCCTGCATCTGCTCGTCGCACTCGCGCATCTCCCAGCATCTCGTCATGTGGCAGCTCCTCAAACCTCAGTTTCGACCTGCATATCCTACGCTAGCCCTGAACACCCTATTGCCGAACCGGCTCAGTGTAGCGCTGGCCCCGCATATCCTACGTGACAATAGCGCTTGATAGCGACAGCCCTGCATATCCTACGCTGCCCCGACCCGATTATCAGCTATACTTGCCCAGCATGGATCCCTTAGCGATAAAAAACCACTACCGTACTATCGTCGTCGGCACCGGGCCAGCTGGTGCGATGGCGGCTTTGCACGCGGCGGCACGCGGGCCAGTGCTCATGATCGACTCCTTTGCCCTGCCGCGTGACAAAAGCTGCGGCGGCATGCTCAACGAGTACTCACAGGAGTTCCTCTCGGCGTACGGAAAGCTGCCTGAGGGCCTTTGGCTTGAGCCTGCCTGGGTCAACTTCAGGTATTACGATTGGGACCGAGGGATAAAAAAGCCTACCCAGCTGCGTTTTGCAAACGTCGATCGCAGTTTGTTTGACGCATGGATGCTCTCCCTCATGCCCGATAACGTCGACATTGCAGGCAAGACATCGCTTGTGACGTTCACGCAGTCCGAGAAACAGGTCGATGCGGTGCTGAGCGCTGCGGGCACCGAGGTCAAGGTCTCTGCCGATAACCTTATCGGCTGCGACGGGCCGCGATCCACCACGCGACGGATACTCGGCAGCGGAAGCGTGGCGAACTACGTCACCCTCCAGGACTTCTGCCGTCTTGAGGCACCGATTGAGCCGTTCTTTGACTGCATTTATACCCGCAAGATCGGCGATAGCTTTGCGTATGCCTATGTCGTGCCCAAGGGCGAGGTGGCTATTGCAGGCTCGGTCTTCTACCCAAAGACCAAGCGTCCCCACGAGATACAGGAGCAGGTGCTTGAGGTGCTCCGCAGCCGACTCCCACTTGGCGAGTCGGTCAAGCGAGAGGCATGGGTCGCCCTTTCGGTGCGAAACCACTCCGACGTGTCGCCCGGCCAGGGGCGGGTCCTTCTCGCCGGGGAGGCCGGCGGGTTCATGTCGCCGTCGAGCGGAGAGGGCATCAGCTACGCGCTCAACTCAGGGCATCTCGCCGGGCGTGCGGTCGCCGAGGCAGGCCCCGAAGCAGGTGCCGAGACAGCGCTCGCCGCTTATACGCAGGCCACCGCTGGGATCGCGAAAAACATCACCCACAAACTCAAGTGGCTCCCGTTCATGGAATCGCGGGCGGGCAAATACCTCGCAGGGTTTGTGCCCACGCCGATCGTCTCGAAAATCACCGAGGGGCTGTAACCGACGACGGCGGCGGCGGCGACTACGGCGCGACGAGTAATGGCGCGATGATGGCGGCAGCTACGGCGGTGCGGCGGCGACGGCGGCGACTGTCTGAAAGCACTCTGTAAAACCGGTGACGCAAGATTCAACCAAAGCAAAACGAGCGGCAATGCTTCTCGGAGACACGTGGGTAACCTAACGGGAAAGCGGTAAGACGATGCTCGTCCGCGTTCACGACGAAGAACACGGCACGTACTTCAAGTCAGAGGTATATGCGATCCTATCTGTCGGCTGGCCTGAGCAATACTTGGTCCTTGTCCCGAACGGGAAGAAGGGTTGCTTAAAGCTGTTCAACTACCTGAGCACATCAAGCAGAACCACACACCATGACGCGCTTATAAACGTCATAACTCCGGAAAAACCGGCGGGATGGGTATCGAAAAGCGGCGCGGCGCTCTGCAAGATCAAGGAGTTGCTCTGCGATGACACGGTAAGGCTCGATTCTTATGAGGGATATGGGTGGCTGCTTGAAAAGCCCGAGGTAATCACTGCCCTGCTTCGTGGCGAATCCGTTCCAGCCGATTTTGAGGGATTCCAATTAGCCGATTCCGCGCTCCCCGGCTGGAATTACATCAAGGCACAGGATGATATTGATTCCCTGATGGAATTGACGCACGAGTTCCATGATTCTTGTTTAGAGCGCTTGAACTACATCAGCGGAGCGCATGTCCACGAAGATGGGTCCATGTACCCGATAGATGATGTCCGGTCGCTCAAAATGGTGATCGGAAGCCAGCAGTGCAATCCCATCGAGCTTGTTTTCGAGGGACTGATCGGCTTGAATTTGCGCCCTGCCGAGGACAATTACGATTCGATCATTCTCCGTGCGGTGCTCAGCACGAAGAACGAGACGGTCTTCTTTGCCGATGTTTTTGCCGACGACATCGAGCTGGAATCCGGGGATCTCAATGAATACTGCACGTGCGTCAGTGCATTTTCCCTGCGCTGGCGGTTCCTCGGCAGGAAGGCCACTGTCCCCGACAGCCCTCGGTAGTTGCGGCACCAGCCACAGCGGCAGAACGACGACATCCACGACAGCAGGACGGCAACGGGGCGACAGCCTACAACGGCGGCGGTGTAAGCCGTTTCATGTACATCCTGCTCGGCGTGGCCTCGGTCTGGCCTTGGTACTTGCTGCCAAGATCCGGGTGCCCGTAAGGCCTATCGACAGAGGTCGTCATCTGCGAGAAGGATATCTGCCCGATCCGCATGCCCGGCGTGAGCACGATGGGCAGGTTTGCGACGTTGGACAGCTCGAGGGTGAGTTTTCCGTCCCATCCGGGGTCGACGTATCCTGCCGTCGAGTGGATGAGCAGCCCCAATCTGCCGAGCGAGCTTTTGCCCTCCAGACGTCCGACCAGATCGTCCGGCAGCGCGATCCGCTCGACCGTGGTGCCAAGGGCGAACTCGTCCGGATGAAGCACGAACGGCTCGGCGACTGATGCCACCACGCGCTCGGTGAGGCCTGGCTGCTCCCTATCGGGGTCGATGAAGGGCAGCCGCGAGCTCCTGAACACCTGGAAGTTCTCCCCCAGGTGCAAGTCGATGCTGGAGGGCTGGATATCATCCGGGTCTATCGGGTCGACGACGATCCGCCCGCGGGCCAATTCGAGTTTGATAGTGCGATCCGAAAGAATCACGGTGTCATGCTTCCTTTCACGCTTTTGCCCTCGCAGTCACCCCAGCAAAGCCGAGGATCGCCCAATCCAAGGATTGCCTGGCTTGCCTATGCGCACTTGCTAAAACCACAGCTCCTGCAAACACTGCAACCGCTTTCGTGCTCCAAAGACCCACCGCACTCGGGGCACGCCCCAGACATGTTATCAAGCGCACTGGTATTCCGCGTAATAACGGTTGCCTCTGTGCCGGTTTCCATGAACTGAGCCGCGTGCTCCATGACAATGCCGACCGCATCCGCACATGAGAGCACTTTGCCCCCCTCCGCCCATGACGGCGACGGGCAGCGGATGCCTCGCAGATGCTTTAGGATAGCTTCCGGATCCACCCCGGCGCGCAAAGAGACCGAGATCATCCTCGAAAGCGCTTCGGACTGGGATGCCGCGCAGCCGCCGGACTTACCCATCTGGGTAAACACCTCGCACATACCATGTTCGTCCCAGTTCACCGTAATATAGAGGTTGCCGCAGCCGGTCTGGATCTTCTCCGTGCGCCCCTGCGTGATCCGCGGTCGCGGTCTCGGCTCAATCTCCCCTGGCCTGGTCATCGCCGAGCCTTCCATCGCCAAGCCACCCGCCGCCGAGCCACCCGGAACCGACTGCGACTTCCCAGTCGTGAGGACCTGATCGGTCTTGCTGCCGTCTCGGTAGATGGTGACCCCTTTGACACCGAGCTCGTACGCAAGGTCGTACACGTGTCGGACATCGTCAGTCGTAGCATCCGCCGAGAAGTTCACCGTCTTTGAGACGGCATTATCGGTGTGCTTCTGGAAAGCCGCCTGCATCCGAATGTGCCAGTCGGCCGCCATATCATGCGCGGTCACAAAGATGTCGCGCACGTCAGCCGGTACTTCCTCCATATCACGCACCGAGCCGTGCTCGGCGATAAGCGCCATAAGGTCCCAGCTGTGGAACTCCCGCTCGACGGCGGCATCCTCGAAGAGCGGATTGACCTCGATCAAGCGGTCGTTGTCCATAACCGTTCTCACGTAGCTCACGGCGAAAAGGGGCTCGACGCCACTTGAACAGTTCGCGATGATCGAAAGCGTCCCCGTGGGGGCGATCGTGGTGACCGTCGCATTGCGGATGGCCCCGCCGCCGCCCGCGCCAACGCCGTCGGCAGCGCGACCGCCACTCTCATCGCCGCCACCCGTGCCCGCACCGCCGCCCGCGCCGACATCGTAAGCCGAGCCCTTGAAGTTAGGGAACGCTCCCCGCTCGACGGCAAGTTTGCGGCTGGCCGCCTTGGCCTCGGCATTGATGAAGCCCATGAGCCTCTCGCCCAGCTCAACCGCCTCCTCGCTGTCGTAGGCGATGCCGAGCAGGATGAGCATGTCCGCCCAACCCATAACGCCGAGGCCGATCTTGCGGTTTCCCCGAGCGAGCTTATCGATCTCCGGCAGTGGGTACTCGTTGACCTCGATCACATCGTCAAGGAACCGAACGCCTCGGGCGACAACATTGGCAAGGCGGTCCCAATCGACATCCACGCCACCCTCGCCAGGACGCGTCATCTTTGCAAGGTTCACCGAGCCGAGGTTGCATGCCTCGTACGGCAGAAGCGGCTGCTCGCCACAGGGGTTCGTCGACTCGATCTCGCCGAGCTGCGGCGTAGGATTGTCGCGGTTGATCCGATCGATGAAGATGATGCCCGGATCCCCTGTCGCCCACGCCATCTCAACGATGAGGTCGTAGACCTCACGCGCATCCAGCTGCCCGACGACCTCCTTGGCACGCGGGTTGTGCAGGTCGTAGCTCTCCCCCTGCCGGACCGCCTGCATGAACTCCTCGGTCAAGGCCACAGAGATATTGAAGTTCGAGAAATCGCCATCGGACTTGCAGCCGATAAAATGAAGGATGTCAGGGTGGTCGATGCGCAGGACCCCCATGTTCGCCCCGCGACGGGTGCCCCCTTGCTTTACCGCCTCTGTCGCCTGGTTGAATACCCGCATGAAAGAGACCGGCCCGCTCGAAACACCCTGAGTCGACTTGACCGAGTCACCCGCTGGCCGAAGCCGTGAAAACGAGAAGCCAGTGCCGCCACCGGACTTATGGATGAGCGCAGTGTCCCGCACCGCTCCAAAGATGGACTCCATGGAGTCCTCAATCGGAAGGACAAAACACGCGGAGAGCTGCTGCAGCTCCTGGCCGGCATTCATGAGCGTCGGAGAGTTTGGCAGAAACTCAAGCGATGTCATGAGGTCATAGAAGTCGTGCGCTACCTCGGCGACCCGCGCATCGTCTGCGCCCCACACCCTTTCGGCTCCTGCAATGTTCTCGGCAACACGGATGAACATGTCCGAGGGGTTTTCTTGGGAGTTGCCCTCGGCATCCTTGCGCAGGTAACGCCTCTGTAGGACCGTCAAAGAGTTGGGGCTCAAAACGTCATCGATCATGCGCTCATATCCCGCGACTTTTGCCTTCTCCGACATCGTGTTCCCCTTCTCCTTGCGATAAAATTAGCTCGCCGATAAACGCTTACCGCTACCTACCGCGAAGCCGCCGACACCCTTGTTGCCGATCCTTGCCGATCCCGCTGACAGCCCCGCTGCCGCCATGCCAGCAGCCTCAACGATGGCCCTGTGAATAACCAAGGTGCACAATATATTGCGTTTCTTGAAAAAACAATTTCTATATCTTGTGTGTCATCGCATGTTAACACAGATCCGCTGAATGACAGGATCTTTTTCCCAGATTGTCCTATGTCGATGTCGTTTTCAAGGACGAGACGTTTTGGATGACGCAAAGAGCCATAGCCGGGTTGTTTGAAGCCGAACGTAGCGTGATAACGAAGCACATAGGCAATGCCTACGATGAGGAAGGGCTCGACCGAGAGTCAACGTGTGCAAAAATTACACTTGGCGAATGTCTTTGCAAGCAAGGAACTGGATGGGGATTCAACTGTTCGGAATTTCCGGACAGCTGCCACTGACAGCAAGGCGTAGCGTCTGATACGTGCGAAAAGCCACTTGGCAACCGAATTGCTAGCCATGCTAACCTAATTGACAGTCAGCCGAGAACGACAGGGTAATCCCAGGTCACTTGGCAGCCGAGCAGCCAGCTAGACGCACGCCGGAGACGAGGAACAATCACGAGAATGAAAGATGACAAAACCACGTGGCTGACCCCTAAGACGGCATCACGGCTCCTTGTCCTATCGCTTGGACTTATATTCACCTGCTTCTTCCTGGCCTCCAGCTGCCCCACTGCGCACGAAAACCAAGCCTTGGGATATTCTGACGGCTCCTTATTCCGACCGATGGAACACGACGATACCAGCCCGATTGTGGCAATCGTCCCCCACCCCGACGACGAGGCATTTGGGTTTTCCGGAACTCTAGGTGCCGCAATAAAGGCAGGTGCACCCGCTCGAGTCTATCTCTTGAGCGATGGAGAAGGCGCGCACGCAGCAAAGCGATGGGTGGCAAGGCACCAGAGGCCCGCACCTGACCTTAACCACGACGGAGTAGTCGACAAGCTCGATTTCGCAGTTGCCCGAAGGACTGAGTTCAAAAACTCAATGGACATCATTGGTGTTCCCGACGGCTCGGTCGTGTGCTTAGGCAATGCATACGGCAACCCTTTATTGCGCAGCTCGGCTTCGGCTTCGACAGTCGCCGCGTTTATCCAATCCGATTGTGCTCAAAATGGGTTCCCCCTTGACAGCTCAACCCGCGTTTTCACCGTAGCCCCTCAGTTGGGCAATGACGGCACAGCGGTTTTTTTCGGCGAGGGCCTTGGAGACAGGAAACTCCCGCGCAAGCATCAAATCTGCGCTTCAGCGGCGGCGTTATTGCATAAAGGTGATTCTGGTATCTGTTTGTCAAATATCTATTTTTTCAAGGTGTACGCACACGCCGAGCAAAACCCCCCACCAAAGGCACCGATTGTTTTCATCCCCTCAGATCAGGGGTGCAACACACGGAGGAGGGCCATAGAACAGTACGCCGAACTCGGCAAAAAAAGCGCCCCCCGTGTTTACCGAGGTGCCATAAGCCACAAAAACGAATACGCAGCGACCTTGCAAGACATCCGTGATGCCGGCTTCTATCTCGAGCAGTAAGCCGACAATAGCGGTTCTTGTCTCATGCAGCGTTCCAGCTTTTGGTACAACCCCTTTAAACCAGTCGCGTGTTTTTGAATGTGGCTCGGAGTCCGCCTGGCATCTCGATATAAAACGGCGGGTCGTCGTCCACGAGAAGACCGTCTTCGCCCATGAACACCGATGGGGCGATGATAACTAAGCGCCTCGGCTCTCCATTGATACCGCGGAAAATATATATGCCGTCTGCCGTCTCATCAGGATCATCATAATTTGCAGGATCCGCTTGCGGTCGAGTTCTAACGCTTGTTTAGCGCCAAACGGCATCCTGAGACCTGTGTGCCGAGGATTACGCCATATGAACGGATAGCCTTTCGGTTTAAGCAGAAGGAAAATGGGACCTCGATTCCGTGTGGGCCTCCCAATCTTGTGCGGGTATCTGAGATTTATAGCTGTTCACGCTTTCCCGATCCTTACCGAAACATTAACGAAAAAAGAGCGCACGGGCGGGCGGGCACATCGCGTCAAAGCACGCGTCAAAACTCTGGCCGAGACCCCCTGCGTAGTGCAAAGCTACGCAAAGCGTAGTAAGGTACAGCACAGAACCGTAAAGGAGCTGCGATACGAGTGGATGCCAATAATGTGATAACGCTAAGGTTGGAGTCGGGCAAGGTCGATGCGGCTGACTTCAAGCGTGCCATAGAGTCATTCCTTGATATGATCCAATCTGTCGCTGACGAGGTTGCAGGAAAGCCCAAAGCCGTCTCTTTGCTCGTGTCTGTTTTGCCAGGCAGCACGTGTGTGGCCGCAGAGGTAGAAGCGACATCGCCTGTCTATACGGAATCGGCAAAAAAGGTGGCTTCCGCTCTTGAGAACGGTCTTAGGCGTATCAGCCACGAAGCGATAGTTCCCGAATACTTCAGCGAGAGTTCCGTTCGCAATGCACGCACACTTGCGCTTATGGCGAGCAAGATCGGTAAAAAGCAGTCAGTTAGCCTAAGATTTGGGGAGAATAGTCAGCTTGAGCTGTCTGACACTATTGCCGCAAACATAGCAAAGGCACTTGAGATTAGCGTGAGTAGTTTGGGGAGCATAGAGGGAACGCTGGAGATGCTTTCTCTTCACGGTGGGTTCAACTGCAACATTTATGACGACTTGACCGGAAAGCGCATCGGATGTACATACTCCAAGGAACTGCTCGATAACGTACACGCAGCGTTTGGCAAGCGCGTGTCGGCTTATGGAACAATAAATTACACCTCTGACAAAGGTGTCACTCGCTTGAAGATCAGTAGCATCAGGATTATCGGTTGCGGCGAGTTGCCCGACTGGGGCGACATGAGAGGCGCTTTAGGGGGATGACCGGACTCCGTTATTGGGATTCATCATGTTTTATTGCCTGGTTCAACGAAGAAGCTGAGCGCGTGGAGGCATGCGAGGGGGTCGTGCAAGAAGCGCGTGCCGGAGATATTAGAATTCTTACCTCGGCTATCACGCTTACAGAGGTCATTAAGCCCGCAAAGACAGGGACGCTTGCTGTCTACCGAAACAAAGACGAGGATATCAACAGGTTCTTCGAGCAGCCCTTTGTGGTAGTGCGCAACGCAGATCGTGCTGTTTGTGAGGAGGCCAGAAGGCTTATCTGGCAGCATAGGCACCTAAACAGGAACGACGCAATACACGTCGCAACGGCAATGCTGACAGGAAACGTCTTAGCGCTTGATACCTTCGATGATGACATGCTGAGGATAGACGGCATTGGCAATCCGCCACTAAAGATCGGAAGGCCAGATGTGCCGTTTCAGCCACAGTTAGAAGAACCCTAGTTCTTGGAGCGCACTCCCCACACCAGCGCTTGACCAATAGGTGTGCGAAATCGCTGTTCCAAACACCTGCCCCGTATGAAACGTGATAGATATCGATGTCAAAGTGCGGCGGGCGGGCGGGCGTGCCGCGTCAAAGCACGCGTCAAAACTCTGGCCGAGGCCCCCTGCGCGCGCACGTACGTGCGCCCCTGCATACAACAGCCCCTGCGGACGACATCTGTGTGCGCACATATTGACCAACCGTACTAATACGCATAGTATGCATAGTACGACATGGGAGAAGGAGTGCACCGTGCTGATGATCGACAAGTTATCGAGCACGCCTATCTATGAGCAAGTCATGGACAATATCGAGCTGCTTATCATGCGCGACGTGTATCCGGCGGACACACGCCTGCCATCCGTGCGTGTGCTTTCGCAGGAAATACACGTAAACCCCAACACTTTGCAGAAGGCATTCACGGCGCTGGAACACGATAAGATTTGCTACTCGGTATCCGGCAGCGGTCGGTACGTATCCAAAGGTGCCAAGAAAATCATCCGACACAGGAAACTTGGCAAGCTTGATGCTGTTGCAAGTCTGGTGGCGTCGCTCAAGATGTTCGGCGTGTCCCGCGAGCAGATTGTCGAATGCATCAACAACGTTTATAGCGACGAGCAGACCATACGCGATGAACAGACCAACACGAGGGTGGGATAAGCCATGATCATTGCCGACCATATTTGTAAAGACTTTGATACGACCCGAGTCCTTTCCGATATGAGCTGCACGATACCTAAAGGCTGCATCTATGGCCTTGTAGGCGCAAACGGCGCGGGGAAGTCCACGTTTTTGAGGATCCTTACCGGCGTGTATAAGCCTGATGGCGGAACGGCCACCATCGACGGCGAGCCCGTCTACGACAATCCTCGCGTAAAAGCGCGCTTGGCGTTTGTGGCCGACGAGCTTTACTTTCTGCCGCAGTCAAGCATGGAGCGCATGGCGGGTTTTTATGCCGCTAATTACTCGGCGTTTGACAGGGGCAAGTTCGGCTCGCTTACGGGGATGTTCAAGCTTGACCCCAAGGCGAATCTTAACCAGTTCTCCAAGGGGATGCGCAGGCAAGCGGCTCTCATCCTCGCGCTATCGACCAAACCCGATTACCTGTTTATGGACGAGACGTTCGACGGCCTCGATCCTGTCATGCGCAACCTCGTCAAAAATATCATCTACGCGGATATCTGCGAGCGTAATGCAACGGCGGTCATCACAAGCCATTCTTTGCGCGAGCTTGAAGATACCTGCGACCAGCTCGCTCTGCTGTACGACGGCGGGATCATCTTCGAGAGCGATGTGGACAACCTCAAGACCTCGCTGCTCAAAGCCCAAATAGTCTTCAGCCGCGAGGATGACAAAGAAGTGCTCAAGGATGCCGAGGTACTGGATCTCAAAGAGCAAGGCAGCGTTGTCAACGTTATCATCAGGGGCGACAAGCAAGAGTTCTCAAATAAGATCAACGCACTGGCACCACCGCTGTTTGAAATGATCCCGCTAACACTCGAAGAGGTCTTCATCCACGAGATGGAGGCGCTGGGATACGCTTTTGACGACGCGCTGGGCATGCAAAGGGGTGACGAGCAGTGAGTACTCGGTTCTTCAACACAAGATTGTACCTGGATACCCTCAAGCGGCTGAGGCTGGTAGGCATCATTACATCGATTATATCGGTCCTGCCTTCGCTACTGTCCGTGCTCACTCGGTATATGAGCTATAAAGCGCGCCCAATCATCACCGGTTATACAATGCCTCCGCCCCAACCCCCGTCGCTTGAAGGAGCTGTAGGCGGACTGTACCTTTTCATGTTTGTCGGCACACTGTTCCTCGTCTATACGGCGTTCTCATTCCTTAACAAGCGCAACAGCAGCGACTTCTTCCACGCCCTGCCGGATACACGCAGCTGCATGTATGTCACGACATGGGCCGCCATTGCAAGCTGGATATTTTTCACAGTCGCCGAGAGCGTGCTGCTCACATGGCTCGCCCACGTCGTGACCGGTATGCCGTTTATAGCTGCATACGTCCCCCTGCTGCTTCTAATGTTCTTTATCAGCTCACTCTTGGTCGCGTCTACGGCAACAGTCGCGGTATCGCTAACAGGCACCCAGT
>WRDS01000010.1 GCA_009779675.1 Coriobacteriia bacterium | reverse complement strand
TGGGGCTTTCCCGGAACGCGGTCTACCGCATCGCGCACGAGCTGCGTTAGCTGCATCGCGCATCTACCGCATCGCGCACGAGCCGCATGCAAAATCTCAAACGACAACCCGCACGATGTGACATTTTGCCGCATCGCATACCTGCTGCGTGCCTGCTATCCTGCCGTGTGCCTGCTATTAAGGTATGCTTCGAGATGCAGACCGCGCAAGGCGGTCACATAAAAACCACATCACGTTCGGAGCGCAATCATCATGCCTAAAACAACGCCGATTCCCCCGAAGCCCAGCTTCTTCCTCACCACGCCCATCTATTACGTGAACTCGGTGCCCCATCTGGGGACTGCATACACCACGATAGCGGCGGATGCCCTTGCCAGGTACCGCCGTCTTCTCGGCGATAATGTGTTCTTCCTCACCGGCTTGGACGAGCACGGCCAGAAGGTCGAACAGGCGGCGGTCGAGCACGGCATAGAGCCTCAGGAGTGGTGCGACAACCTTGCCGAGAAGTTCCTCGGTGCGTGGGAGCTGCTCGGCATCACGAACGACGACTTTATCCGTACGACAGAGCCTCGGCATGTACGGGCGGTCCAAACGCTTGCCAAGACCCTCTATGACCAGGGCGACATATACAAGGGGCTTTATGATGGCTGGTACTGTGTCCCTGACGAGACCTACTGGACCGAGGAGCAGCTTGAGGGCGGGAAATGCCCTCAATGCGGGCGTGATGTCGAGCTCGTGCGTGAGGAGAACTACTTCTTCCGTCTCTCGGCGTACCAGGACCGGCTGCTCGGGTATTTCGAGGAGAACCCTGACTTCATCGGCCCCCCAAGCAGGCGCAACGAGGTCTTGAGCTTTGTGCGAGGTGGCCTGAGGGACCTTTCGATCTCGCGCGCCAACGTGAAGTGGGGCATACCGCTGCCGTGGGATGCCTCTCACACGGTGTATGTCTGGTTCGATGCGCTCATCAACTACGTGACCGCCGTGGGCTATGGTGATCCGGACGACGCGGGTGAGTTTGCGCGTTGCTGGCCGGCGCACATCCACTTTGTGGGCAAGGACATCATCCGGTTCCATTGCGTCATCTGGCCGGCGTTGCTCATGGCTGCGGGTCTGGATCTTCCGCAGCGGGTGTTCGCGCACGGCTTCTTGCTCGCCAAAGGCGAGAAGATGAGCAAAAGCAAAGGTAACGCGGTTGCGCCCGCGGATCTCGTCCGGCAGTTCGGGGCGGATGCGTATCGGTATTACTTCTTGAGGGAC
Source organism: Coriobacteriia bacterium (assembly GCA_009779675.1). GTDB lineage: Bacteria > Actinomycetota > Coriobacteriia > Anaerosomatales > PHET01 > WRDS01. Next base: position 33,247 of record WRDS01000010.1, on the reverse strand, counting down.
GTCTCATTTGGCCAAGATGGCTCGATCTCGATCGAGTCGATGGTGCAGCGCTATAACGGGGACCTTGCCAACGACTGGGGGAACCTCTGCTCCAGGCTCTTTAACATGGTGGGCAAGTATTTTGACGGCGCAGTCCCTGACCCCGGGGGCGATGCCGTCGACGCCGCGGACGGTGTGCTGGCCGCCGTCGCCCGCGACCTTCCGGGCCGCTACGACGAGGCGATGGCGCGCCTCGACTACGGCGCTGCCCTTGAGAGCGCTTGGGATCTGGTCAAGGCGACCAACCGCTACATCGAGGACTCCGCGCCGTGGAACCTGGCGAAGTCGCCCGAGACCACTCCGCGTCTAAAGACGGTCATATATAACGCCCTTGAAGCGGTGAGGATCGCTGCCCTGTTCATCGCGCCTGTCATGCCGCAGACCTCGGCAGAGGTCTGGCGACGCCTGGGGCTCGGCGATATCAACGCGGTGACCACACTTGCCGAGGAGTCCCGCTGGGGAGGCACTCGGCCTGGGAGCCATGTCGAGAAGGGCGACCCGCTCTTTCCTCGCATCGAAAAAGACGCTGTGTGACCGTGGGGGAGCAGTGCAAAGAAGGGGTCGCGGACACGGCGGCGGAACCCCTGTTCGCTGACTCGAAAGGACGGCCGGTCGCTTTGCCGCAGCTCGGCGCGCCGGTGGCCGACACGCATGCGCACCTCGACATGCTTGACGATCCCGCGTGCGCACTTGCGCGTGCCGCACGTGCGGGCGTGGGTTTCATTGCGACGGTTGCCGATGTGACCGAGGACGCTGCCCGCACCTACGCCGAGCTCGACCGCTGGACGCAGGCGGCGGCGGAGATGCTCGGCGGGCACGCGCCCCCGCGGGGCGGTGATGCGCTCGGCGATGCATCCCCCGTGCCACGTGTCCGGGTGATCGTAGGGGCGCACCCACACAACGCCAAGGACTACGGTGCGGGCGCGGAGCGCGAGCTGCGCGCGCTTCTCGCGCACCCGCTGACGTGTGCGCTGGGTGAGGCCGGTCTTGACTACCACTACGACCATTCTCCCCGCGAGGTGCAAAGGGATCGGTTCCAGAGGCACCTGGAGCTTGCCCACGAGTTTGCGCTGCCCGCCGTGCTCCACCTCAGGGAGGCGCATGACGACGGGCTTGGGATACTCCGCTCTGTCGGGATGCCCGAGGCCGGAGCGATCCTGCACTGCTACACGCTCGGCCCGGAACAGATGCTGCCCTTCCTGGAGCTGGGATGTCATGTGGCGTTTGGGGGGCTGGTGACGTTCAAGAAGGCCGAGGACATCCGGCTCGCCGCCGCCGCCGCCCCGCTTGACCGCGTCCTCACCGAGACGGACTGCCCATTCATGGCACCGGAACCCTTCAGGGGATGCCGGGGCGAGCCTGCGCTGGTGGCTTTCACGGCGGCTGCCCTCACGAGGGTTCGGCCCGAACCGGCAGACAGCTTCTTAGAGAGCGCCTATTCCTCTGCGATCGGGCTGCTTGACAGGGCGCGCCCGTGAGCGCCGAGCCCGCAGACGCCCCGCGCATCCTATGCATCGTCGGAAGCCCTCGCCGAGGGGGGAACTCCGACCGCCTCGCCGATGCCTTGGCACGCGGCGTGGGTGCCGAGGGGGGCGTGGCCGTCCCGGTGGCCGTCCCCCTTGCAGAAATAGCGCCCTGTAAGGGATGTGGTGCCTGCGAGCGCACAGGTATGTGCGCAGTACACGACGGCATGGAGGATATCTACCCGCTGCTGGAGACGGCCTGCGCGGTGGCTGTTGTCAGCCCGGTTTATTTCGCGGGCGTGCCAGCGCAGCTTAAGGCGTTCTACGACAGGTGCCAGCCCTATTGGGCGCGCAGGTATGTCCTGCGCCAGGAGCGCACCGGCGCGAAGCGGCCAGGCGCACTGCTTCTGGTAGCCGGAGGCGGCGATCCCTTTGGTGCCCAGTGCGCGGTCACGTCCACAAAAAGCGTATTCGGGGTCCTCGGCGTTGAAATGAGCCACCTTGCCGAGTTCACAGAGGTCGACAAGCCAGGGGATATTGAGATGCATCCGGGAGCCATTGCCCAGGCCGAGTCGATCGGCGCAGACCTTGTGCGCGCCTCGAACATAGCGCGGGCGCAATCGACCTACGAGGGACTGGGGCGGTTGGGATAAAACAGCCCTGGTGGCCCATGCAGGCTCGGGCAGTCATCAGCGATTGTTTTTATTGCTTAGCGATGCGTGATCTATGCGCGATGTTGGCGGAAATGGTAGTATTCAGCTCAACCACTGGAGTGATCCGCTTAGCAAGATGCAAAAAAGCAGGTGCCGCAGGTTCTAGCCCCGGGAGGTCTTAAGATGCTTACGAAGGCATGCACGAAGCGCCAGGCATGTGGCGCGCAGAGAGAGAGAGAGAGAGAGGGAGAGAGAGAGAGCTAAGGCCGTGAGGTGGGCGGTGCCTGCTGTAGCGCCTGTGGCCCGTGAAACGAATGCCCGCCGCCGACCGCGCCTGGTCCCTCTAGCCCTCGTCCTTGTCCTCGCACTAAGCCCGGCATCCCACGCGTTCGCCGGATCCTTCGCAACCTCAGCGCAAAGCGCGCCCGCCCCGGCCCCAGCGGCCGTTGAGGCAGCCAGGCCCGCTCCCGCCCTTTGCTCCGCGCTCAAAGGCCTGAGCCCCTTTGCCGTCCAAGCCGCGTATGCTGCGCCGCCCGAAGGGGAGGCGCATTCGTCACCATCATCTGAGGCGGGCACGCAAGAAAGCGTGCAAACCACCCTTTTGCGACCGGCATCAAAACCGTCGCTCATATCCCGCATAAAGGCGCTCTGGTCGTCGGTCTTTTCAGCCTCCGAGGCATCCGCCGCCCCGGCTGAGGGCACGCCTGACGGGCCGCAGGCCCCCGCACCTTACGCCACAACCGAGATCACCGAGAACCGCACACTATTCAGCCGCGAGTACCGGATGGGCAACGGCAACATACGGGCCCAGTACTCCAGCGTGCCGCTGAACTTCACAGACCCTGAGACCGGCAGGCTGGAGCCGGTCGGCACGGCGCTTGAGAGGACAGAGGGCGAGGGGGAGGCACCCGCGTCCTGGACGAACGCGGCGAACGCGTTCACGATAACGCTCCCGGCCTCGCTCTCCGAGGCCCCGGTGACGATCGAGGCGTCCGGCACGTCTGTCTTTATGCGGCCGGCCTCATCGGCGCGCCCAGGCGGCGCGCATGCGTCTGAGGGGATCGTGTCCGCACGCCCCGACGGTGATGCCACGCTCTCATACCCGCAGGCGTTCATCGGCTCGACGCTCGAGTACCGGTCAACGCCCAGAGGGCTCAAAGAGACGATCGTGCTTGATCGCGCACCAAGCAACGGCGAGCACATATGGTCGTTCGGGCTCGGGCTTGACGGCCTTGCCCCTGCACTCCAGGAGGACGGCTCGGTCACATTCACGAAGACGGGCACTGACGACACGGTATTCGTCATCCCCGCGCCCTACATGGAGGACTCTGCAAAGCCAAAAACGAGGGGCTCGCTCTCGCGTGCCGTCCGCTACGGGCTCTCCGGCGTCACCTCATCAGGCTGTATATTAAGCGTCGTCGCGGACAGCGCGTGGCTCCAAGACCCCGGGCGCGTGTACCCGTGCCGCATCGACCCGAGCCTCTACTTCGTGGGCTACCAGGCGGATCCCTGGGAGGTCCTCTCCACCACCGTCTCCTCGGCGCCTGGCTGGGAGGACTCGAACTTCAGCTGGTGCGACTACGTGTGGGCAAGCGACGGATACCTCTCATCAGGCATCACCGAGCACGCCTACCTGAGGCCCCCCGCATCCTTCTTCACCGGCTACTGGGTCCCGCCGGGCTACTCGCTTTCCGAGGCGAGGCTCTGGCTCTACGGGGGCTATGTGGACGGCCCGGGGTTCGTCACGGCCGAGGCGTGCGAGGGCTACACGCCGCCTTTGGACTGGCTCACCTGGAACGGCTACATGAACGGCGAGGGGCAGGTCACAAGCGATCACGCGTCACCAGAGGCAGACCTCATGCAGGGGCCTGACTGGAACAACGACTACGGCTACCACCACGCGCTCGACATAACCGACATGGTGATGGAGTGGCAGATGTCAGGCGACGAGGCGGTGCGCATCTCGGCGGGGCCTGGCACATATGCCGAGTTCAACGCAGGCAGCAGCGCCTGCGCTCCTGTATGGGAGGCCGTCTACGCCGACGCGCCTATGCCCGCACGCCCAGAGGCCCAGATAACGTCCCCTTCGGGCAGCCAGCCCGCGAGCCCGACGCTCGAGTGGGGCTACTACCAGGAGGACAACATCCCCCAGGCGGCCTGGGAGGCGAGGGTCCAGACGGGCGCTGAGAGCGCCTCGACCGTCGCCCGCGCATCAGGCGAGGACAGCGGCAACTCAGGCATCCCTGTGCCAGAGCCGCACGGCGGCTTCGTCCCCGGCACCACCTACCACGCCCGTGTGCGCGTCGCCTATGACGCAGGCGAGGGCACGAACTACTACCCGTACCTGCGTTGGGGCGGGTGGGACGAGGCCACGTTCACGGTGCCGCTCCCGGTCACGGCACCGACGGCCCAGCTCACCTCCCCGTCAGGGGCCGTAGGCTCCATGCCGCCGCCCAAGGCCGCCTGGACATACGCGCAGCCGGACCTCATCGCCCAGTCGGCCTGGGAGGTCGCGGTCGCGGCTGCCCCGGCAGGCCCGGCCATCGCCTCAAGGCCCGGCTCAGGGAGCGACACCGGCACCGTCGTCCCCCAGCCGCCAGGCGGCCTCGTGGCAGGGACCACCTACTACGCCAAGGTGCGCGCTGCCTGCGACACGGCCCCAGGCGTGCCCCTCTGGGGGGAGTGGTCTGCAGAAACCACCTTCTCAGTGCTGCCTCCCCCGACAACACCTGTCGGCGGCACCATATCCCAAGACACGACGTGGACGGTCTCAGGGAGCCCGTATGTCCTGAACTCAACAGTGACCGTCCCTGCGAACAGAAGGCTTGCCATCGAGCCCGGGGTCGTCGTCAAGGGATCTGCCGGCGCGATAGGGCTCGTCGTGCTCGGCACGCTTGACGCCCAGGGCACGACAGAGACACCCATCGTATTCACCTCCATAAACGACAACACAGTGGGAGGTGCCACCGGCAACGGCAGCCCTGTGGCAGGCAACTGGATGGGCATCCGCTTCCAGGGCAGCGATTCGAACGCATCGAGCCTGAAGCATGCCGAGGTCCGCTATGCAGGCGCAAGCGGCAGGGTGGACGGCGGAGGTGTGACCGGCAGCTACTCCACAGCCCTCCTCATAGGCGGTGCCGCCCAGCCTGCCCTCATAGAGAGCGTGGTAGTCACGGCCTCTGCCGGCAACGGCGTCCACATACTCTCAGGCTCGCCTGTGCTTTCCAGCATCACCCAGTCAGGAGGCTCTACCGGGGCCGCGGTTGACACAAGCGCCTCACCGGCCATCACAAACTCGTCGTTTTCCAACAACACCGCCTACGCGCTCTCGATAGGGGCAAGCGCCACGCCGACGGTCACAGGCTGCTCCCTCTCGTCTAACGCAGGCACCGGGCTCTCGATAGGCGCAGGTGCCATGCCGGCCGTCACAAGCACCGCCATCGACTCGAACGGCTCCTATGCGGTGGTGATGCACCCGAACTCGACGCCTGCCCTCACGGGCGTCACCGGCACGGGCAACGGCAGGGACCTCATCCGCCTCACCGGCACCCGCACCGTGGCGACGCCGCTCACCCTGCTTGCCGCAGACGCCGCGTTCCCGTACTTCGGCGACTTCACCATAGGCGAGGGCGCGCACGTCACCGCAGCAGCAGGCGCGGTCTTTAAGGGGGAGTCCTACAACGACGACCAGACCTTCTCCCAGGACTATGTCCACGACGCCCTCACCGTGCGGGGGACGTTCACCTCCCAAGGCACGCCGCAGAAGCCGGTCATCCTCACCTCCATCAACGACCACTCGCCGTCTGCGGGGGGCGACACCGGCTCCGGCACATACCCCGCGCTGAGATGGGGCGGGGTGCGCTTCGCGCGAGGCAGCGCGAGCCAGAGCACGCTCACGAACGTCGAGATACGCCACGGGGGCGGGAAGGTCAGGTCCTACATAGATGGGAACCCGAGGAGCCACTATGCCTCCCTCCTCATAGGCTGGGGGGCCGAGCCGACGGTCGCGGGCGTGAAGATCGAGCACTCGAGCAACAACGGGATCGAGATACTCCACGGCTCGCCCACGCTCACGAACATCACCTACTCGGGCTCCGGGACAGGGCTTCGCATAGAAGGAACCGCCTCCCCGATGATCGAGGACTCGCTCTTCTCGTCCGACTCTGGATACCTGGCAGAGATAAACGCCAACTCAAGCCCTGGTTTTAGCAACGTCAAGTTTGATGCAGGAGCGAACTCCATCCGCGGGTTCCACATAATTGGCAATCGCACCGTGATAAACCGTTCTTTGCATCTTCCGGACTTGGGCATCCCCTATGTGGCCGGCCTGACCATTGGCCCAGGGGCTACCGTAAAAATAGATCCTGGTGTGGTCTATAAGCACCAGACCTCTGGCTCCGAGAGCATTACAGTCTATGGAACGCTTGATGCACAAGGCACCCCAGAGAAGCCTATCGTCTTCACCTCGATACATGACGACGACTTCGGAGGAGACACCTATAATAATGGAAGGGTGGCACCTTCCGCCGGGGACTGGGTGGGGGTGCGCTTCTGCGGAAGCGCGGCAAGCTCCTCGATCCTCAAGAACGCGCACATCAGGTATGCGGGAAGAACAGCCTCCATCGGCAGTCCCGCCTTCAACGCCTCAGCCGGGCTCTTGTTCGTAGACGGTGCAAGCCCGACTGTCGACGGCATTACCGTTATGCGTGCATCAGGCACCGGCGTGCTTGTCCACTCAAGCTCGCCTGCAGTCTCGCACATCACACAAAGCGGCTTTAACGGCCCTGGGGCAAAGACCACCTACGGCATAAGGCTTCAGGAGGATGCCTCTCCCGTTATTTCAGGATCGAGGTTCGAGGGGAACACCTACGGGCTCCATGCCGCACTGGGGACCTCTGGGATGGTCGGCAACAGCGGCTTTTGTGAGAACAACTACGGGGTCTACGCTCTCGCTGGCTCCTCCGTGACGGCCACGGGCAGCATCATCTCCACCAACACGGTAAGCGGCATCCATATCGTCGGAGGCACTCACTCCTTCCAGGGCTGTGCGATCAACGGCAACGGCGCATCCGGCTTTCGCGTCGCCTCCAGTGATGCGACAGTGACCGTTACCTCCTCGAACCTCTTTGAGAACGGCACCTTCTGGCCATGGAATGTCAACCTGGACGTGAACGCCTCTGTGCCCCCGACCCCTACGGTCAATGCCAGCGGGAACTACTGGGGGGAGTACGGCCCAAGGTTCGAGGAGACCGCGACTGCGAACATCACCAACCCGCAGCCCATACCGAACCTGGTTGAGAACTTGCTTTATGGGGAGGCCGTGCTGTGGCCCAATCCGTTCATGAACAATATAAATGAGGTATTCATCGACAACGGGCATGTGAATTATAAGGCTGAGCCAGCGAGCTACAACCTTGAGCCTGACAAAACGAAGTACGCCCACCTCGTCTATCCTGCGGCATCTATCTGGAACGGCTACAAGCCCGGGGTGATACGGGAGACGAATGGAAGCGATGCCCTCTTTGTTAAGATCTACGATTACTCAGACTCAAGTGATACTGCTCGCGCAGTGACGACCGCAAGCAAGCCCGGCACTATCAAGCTCAACGTCTATCATTTAGATAGCCCTTCTTCTTCTGAAGGGGCCAACACAAGGACGGTCGCGCACGAACTCGGGCATTGCCTTGGCTTGTATCACGGCAATAGCACTGACGACCTCATGTACGGAACCTCGCCTGGCCACTATCAGCCGCTCACGAAGAACGACAAGGCATCATATGATGCGGCCTACAAACTGTATTGAGGAGTAGACAATGTCTTGCAAAAAACTGGCATCGGCACTTGCAGTGCTGCTGGTGCTTGCGTTGGCCCTCGTTGCATGGAGGGCGGGTCAAAACGTGCGCGAGAAGGCGGGTGTCCCCGTCTCGGTGCGCGAGGCGACAGGTGCCCCCGCCCCGGAGCAAGGGGCGTTTCCCCGTACGGGCTCGGAGAACGCGCTTAGGGAGGTGGATGTTGCTGCAGCAATACGCGGGACTGTCCTACGTGAGGATCCGGCGGGCAACCCGGATCTTTCTTACCTTGAGCCGGAGAATGGGGAGCGCACGATCAACGGGCTTCCTGTGTTCAGCAATCACTCGCAACCCTCGTTCGATGAGAGCAACCCCGATTTATTTGTCGCAGCCAGGGATTACGTATTTGTCGGTCGCGTCGAGAGGTGTGTGGGCACGCGGCACCCCGATTCGCTGCCGTATCCCACGACCGACCACAATGTGACCGTCTTGGAGGTAATTAAGGGAAATATGAAGACAGGGCAGATGGTCTTCATAACGAAGCGAGGGGGCATTTCAAAAGACGGATTGCGCGCAGAACTCCTCTACAGAAACGATTTCTTGCTAGAGCCTGAAGGGGTCTATGTGTTTTCAGCCATAGTCGAATCAGACAGAAAGACGCTGGGGGTCGTTGGCCCCTTTGGCACCGTTCCTCTGGAAGACGGTATCGTAGCCGAGTTGAACCGTATCGAAAAAGCCGCAGGGTCGAATAAACAGAAATCGATCAGTGAGCACCTCAAGAAGTCAGAGGTGTTCGCTCGGTATGTTGCTGCTGCCAACAACAAAGGCGCAGAGGCGAAGCTGCCGCCAGAGATACGGGATAGGGATAGATATAAAAGCGTGTATGAGAAGTAGCGCCGTGAAGGGGGGTCGCCTGCCCCAAGAGGTCGCAGGCGATCCCTGCTCGGCAAGCCCGACAATCGAGAACTGGAAGTCAAGACAAGGGCTTTCAGCCAAAACACCTGCACTTGAAAACAATGTCAGTGACTCTACCTCGATGTGCCGAGTGCCACTTCGGCCAGGTTACCGCCTCGGCTAGACCCATGAGGGCAGATCTGTGGAGGCAGATCCATTGGCAGCCCGCACATCCATGATGCGACCTGCGCATTTGCCTGAAGCCGTTTGTCGCGGTAGGCTATTATTGCCAAGATGTCATCTAATGGCGGATCTGTTGCCAAGCCAAAGGGGTATGGGTGCGTTTCCGGTCAAGCAGGCTGATAGGGCTTTTGCAAACGCGGAATCTTTTAACGCGGAATCTTTTTGTTGTTGCGGCGGTGCCTGCGCTGATAGTCGTGCTCAGTATTGCGGGATTCGTTTTTGCGCAAACCGAGATCACTGTTGTTGTTGACGGGCATTCACGTGAGATGAAGACGCAGGCATCAAATGTTGCCGGTGCGCTTGAGGATGCCGGCATCAGGCTTGATGATGCGGATGTCGTGGGGCCATCCCTTGAGCAGAGGCTCAAACAGGGCATGACGATCATCGTGCGCAAAGCGGTGCCGGTCACTGTCAGGTTCGGCACCGAGCTTGTCGAGCTTGCTGTGGTGGGCGAGACGGTGGCGGATGCGCTTGTGGCCGCAGGCGTTGACCCGGCTGGCGTCCCAGGTGTGACACCGGACATCTCAAGCCCGCTGATGCCGGGCATGAGCATTGCCGTTCCTGACGCGGTCGCGAAGATCAAGTGTGAGGAGTCGGTGATCGCTGCGGGCACCAAGGAGCAGGACGACCCTACACTTGCACAGGGTGCCATGCGGGTCTTAGACGAGGGTAGCCCAGGCACCCTGCTCAAGATCTACCGGATCCTTGTGGTGAACGGCATCGAGGGCATTCCGGTGCTTACAGACGAGCAGGTTGTAGTCGAGCCGCGTCCGAGGCTTGTCGCGGTGGGCTCGGCATCGTCCTCAGGCCCGTCGTCCTCAAGATCGGGAAGGCGGTCTGAGACCGAGCACTCGGAACATGCATCAAGGTCCTCATCGCGGTCGCATTCGGGCACGTACTCGGGCACCAAGATGGATGTTGTGGCAACCGGCTACTCCCCCCAACAGTCCGGCATGAACTCAAGGACAGCGACAGGGGCCCTGGCCCGGCGTGGCGTGGTCGCAGTGGATAAAAGCGTCATCCCGCTTGGTACGCGGATATACGTCCCCGGTTATGGCGAGGCGGTGGCAGCCGACACAGGAGGCGGTGTCAAGGGGGCGCACATCGACCTATGCTTCGATACGGTCGATGAGGCCGTTAGATGGGGTCGCCGCTCGGTCACGATCACGATCTTGGATTAGCGGACATCGCGCACGTGCCCGTTTCTTGGCTGGCAAGGCCGTCTGCAACGATCGAGCTTCTTGAGCGGCATGGGCTCCACACGAAAAAGCGGCTTGGCCAACATTTCCTCGTGGACGAGAACGTCGTTGTCCGCATCTTGCAGGTCGCGGCACTCACGGCAGATGACGTTGTGGTCGAGGTCGGTCCCGGCATCGGGACGTTGACCGTTGCGCTTTGTGAGGCAGCAGGTGCGGTTGTGGCGGTCGAGCGCGACATGACGCTTGATCCAGCGCTCAAGGAGACCACCTCTCCATACAGGCAGTTCGCGCTCGTGTCGGCGGATGCCACCAAAGTCGCTACTGCCGATCTTGAGCGTCCGTTCGGGTCGCCGACAGCCCTTGTCGCAAACCTCCCGTACCAGGTGGCCGCCACGGTCATATTGCGGTTCTTTGAGGAGATACCGACCTTACGGCACGCTACGGTGATGGTCCAGGCCGAGGTCGCCGACCGCATAGCCGCCACCCCTGGCTCCAAGGACTGGGGCTCGTACAGCGTAAAACTCCGGATGCTTGCCGAGCCGGTAGCCCGGTTCAATGTCGCGGCTACCTGTTTTTTGCCACCACCACGGGTAAGCTCGACCGTGATCCGCCTTGAACGGGGCACGGAGACGTTCTCGCCGGATCTCCGTGCGCACGTTGTCCGGGCTGCTGATGCGGCTTTTACGCAGAGGCGCAAGACCATACGCAACTCACTGCGCGCAGGCCTCGGCATGTCTGATGAGAGGGTCGATCAGATCCTTGCGCAAGCGGGCATCGACGCTGGCATCCGTGCCGAGGAGCTGTCGCTTGCCTCGTTCATCGACCTCGGCTATGCGCTTATGGATGCGCTCATGGGCACGCTGCCAGAATCCAACCGCCAGGATCCAGTGACAATATCGCTTGATAGCGACAGCCGCCAAGATCCAGGCCAAACATCAGGCCAAAACCCGCGGTCGCCAAAATCCAGCTGAAACTGTTGCATTTTTGTGCTATACTGATGCATCAAGCCGAGGGAGGTATGCTGTTAATGGATCTTGCGCGCCAAGCCGAGGTCGTCGGGCGCATCCGGTCAAACCTTGAAGAGCTTACTGGCAGTCGCATCCGGGTGAAGGCGAACATGGGACGCTCGAAGATTATCGAGCGCGAGGGGGTTCTCACACAAACACATCCTGCGCTTTTCGTTGTCGAGGTGCAGGAAAAACGCGAACGGACCGCTCGGGCCTCGTATCAATACGTTGATGTGCTGACGGGCACCGTGGAACTCACCAATCCTGAGAGCGGGGAGAGTGTTTTCCCCTGGCTCAGCTGATCTCAGGCTGAACGGGGCTTTCTCGTCGTTCGTGCTTTTGTGCTATTTCTTCTTCGGGCACTGCGCATGCAAAGCGAAAGGGCTTTTGTGTCACAAAGAATATGCGTCGTAGCGCCTGCTAAAATCAACCTCCACCTTGGAGTGGGCACGTGTCTGAGTGATGGGTACCATCAGGTGTGTTCTGTGTTGCACACACTTTCACTTCACGACAGCATCGTGCTACAAGACGCGCCGGCACTCAGTGTGGGCTGTGCGCCTGATGTCGGGGTGCAAAGCGAGCAGAATCTTGCGTATCAAGCTGCGCGGGTGTTTGCGGATGCGGCTGGTCGCGATCCTTCGTTCTCGATCGGGATCACCAAGCGCATCCCACACGCTGCCGGCCTCGGCGGAGGGTCAAGTGACGCTGCTGCGGTGATTACCGGGCTGGCGCACATCTGGGGGATTGACCGGCTCGACCAACGTTGCCTTGATGCGGCGGCCGGTATCGGCGCCGATGTCCCGTTCTTCCTTTATGGTGGTGCGGCCTTAATGAAGGGGAAGGGTGACGCGGTCGATACCCTTCTGCCTCCACTTGATGCGGCTATTGCTATCGTTTGGCCCGGCGTGCCAGCGCCAACAGCCCGGGTCTATTCGGCCTTTGACGAGGATCCCGCTCCGTCGGCCTCCAGCAACAATGTGGTCGGTGCCCTGTATGATGGCGATGCTGTCCGTCTCGGCAGGGCACTCACAAACAACCTTGCCGAGGCTTCGGTACGTGTCGCGCCGGTGGTTGGCGAGGCGCTGGCCTGGCTGCGCAAGCAACCAGGGGTGCTCGGGGCAGATGTGGCGGGCTCGGGTTCGGCGGTATTTGCAGTAGCGGAGAATGCCGAGGCTGCAGACCGCATAGCAAAAGAGGCCCTCGCCGAAGAGGGCTGGTGGGCGTGTGCCACAAGCACAAGCGCCCGTGGCGTGTTTGTCGACGGGAGAGAGGGGCAATGACAGTCGACGCGGTCATCCTTGCGGGGGGGGATGGGGCGGTTATCGACCCTGCCGTTCAGGTCAAGGGGCTCGTGGCAATTGCGGGCCGCCCGATGGTCGAGTGGGTTATTGATGCGATGCGTGCCGCAACCACTGTTTCCGGTATCGCTGTTGTGGTGCCCACGGCCACTGGGCTCGGGAAGTGGGTCGACGAAGTGGACGAGGTCGTCATATCCGATGGGCGCTTTGCTGACAACGTTGTTGCAGGCATTGACGCTTTTGGCGGAAGGCGGGCGGTAGTGATCGCCACGGCCGATCTTCCGGCGCTTACTCCCGAGGCGGTTGACGCTTTCGTGACGAGTTTTGAGAATGCTGATGCCGAGCTAGCGTACCCGCTTATCTTCCAGAAGGTCATGGAAGAGGGTTTTCCTGGTTCTCAACGCACGTATATCAAGATCAAGGCGGGTCGGGTCACCGGCGGCAACCTTACCGTGGTCACACCGGCTATGGTCAAAAAGAACGTCGAGTTCGCCCAGCGGCTGTTTGATCTGCGCAAAAACCCGCTCGGGCTTGCGCAAGCCGTCGGGGTCCCATTTGTTTTCAAGCTCATCTCGGGACGCCTAGAGCTTGAAGAAGCCGAGGCAAGGCTTTCGGAGCTTCTCGGCGGGAAATGTGCTGCGATCAATATCGAGCATGCGTGTATTGGAGCAGATGTGGACAAACCTATTGACGTGATAGTCGCGGAGAGGGTTTTGTATCAGAATGAGAATAGGATTAAAGTTTCCTGAATAATACTTACGAAGAGACAACTTTCAGCTCGGAAGCATGTGTTTTTATGAGGGGGAGCCATGCAGATTACAAAAGTGACTTTCCGATCAGTCGCTATGAATAAGGTTGTTGCCATCGCAAGCATCGTCATCGACGATTGTTTTGTCGTTCATGACCTACGCATTGTGGATGGCGAAAAGGGACTGTTTGTTGCAATGCCGTCAAGAAAGCTCCCCAACGGTGATTTCCGTGACATCTGCCACCCGATCAACTCGCAGGCGCGCAACCACATCCAGCAGTCGGTGCTTGACGCGTTCCTCAGCAAGAGTGAGGACGATGGGCTTTCAGGTGCGCCCGATTTCGCCGAGGGGTTTTTCGAGGCATAGCGTTGCCCGCTCCCTTTTTGTCCTTGATTGTGCCGTAGTGCATCATCAGGGATGGTTGGCGGATGTCGTATCGCGTCAAAATAAGACCTGGTCGAGGCATCGCAGTGCCTCAATTGGAGGTGTCCGCGAAAGCGGCGTTTGACGTTCGGGGCTGGCATTCTTAAACTGGCTGAGCGTCAGATTGGGGCATCGTCTAACGGCAGGACTCGGGATTTTGGTTCCCGCAATCCAGGTTCGAATCCTGGTGCCCCAGCCAAATAACAGAGCCGTAAAACCGGATGCTGTCTGTCAAAAAGGAGTGCTCGTGACGGTCACCGCCTTGATCCTCGCTGCAGGCGAGGGCACTAGGATGAAGTCCGGCAAGCCAAAAGTCGCTCACGAGGTATTAGGGCTTCCGATGATACGTTACGTCGTTGATGCGGCTGTCCGCGGCGGATGTGGCCGGATCCTTACGGTAACCGGGCACAAAGCCGAAGAGGTGGAAGCCATCGTCGGCGACGTTAGCGGGTTTGTGCGCCAGGAGCATCAACTTGGGACTGGCCATGCGGTCATGTGCGCCCGTGAGGCCGTCAGCGAGAGTGGTGCGCTGATCGTGTTGTCGGGCGACATACCGCTCATTCGGCCAGAGACGATACGCAAGCTTGCCGAGGCCCGAGAAAGCGCTGGTGCCGCTGTCGCCCTGCTCACTGCGCGCATGAAAGACCCTCTCGGCTATGGGCGTATCGTCCGGGATGATGCCGGAGGCGTGAGGGCGATCATCGAAGAGAAGGACTGTACGCCCGAGCAGCGTATGACCGACGAGGTGAATACGGGGATCTACTGTTTTGATGCTGCCAGCCTTTTGGCGCACTTAAACGAGCTTTCCACCGCCAACACGCAGGGGGAGTACTATCTCACGGACATGGTCGGGGTGTTTCGTGCGCACGGGCTTGGCATCACGGCAGTCCAGGCAGCGGATGTTATCGAGGTGATGGGTGTCAACACCCGCTTACAGCTGGCGCAAGTGACAAAAGCCCTCCAGCAGCGGATCAACCATGGGCTCATGCTCGAAGGGGTGACCATGATCGATCCCGACCTTGTGTGGGTCGGCCCGGAGGTCTCAGTCGGCTGTGATGTGGAGATATGGCCGATGACGACCCTTCTCGGCAAGACCATCGTCGGTGACGGCGCTGTCCTTGGCCCAGGAGTGCGGGCGACGGACTCGGTTATCAAAGAGGGTGCGCGTGTCGATGCAAGCGTGCTCATCGGCGCGGAGGTCGGGGTCGATGCAAGCGTTGGCCCGGTCGCCTATTTGCGGCCAGGAGCGGTGCTTGAAGCAGAGGCGAAGGCGGGGACGTGCGTCGAGATAAAGAACTCGACGATCGGGCGTGGCAGCAAAGTCTCACACCTGTCCTATGTCGGGGATGCGACGGTGGGGACTGGTGTTAATATCGGGGCTGGCACCATCACGTGCAATTACGACGGTTTGACCAAGCATCCGACGATGATCGGGGACGGTGCCTTTGTCGGCTCTGATACGATGTTTGTTGCACCGGTCAAAGTCGGGGCAGGTGCGCTGATCGGTGCCGGTAGCGTGATCACAAGGGATGTCCCTGACGGTGCCCTTGCCCTTGAACGAGCTGAACAGAAGATCATTGAAGGTTGGGTTGCAAGGAGGCGGGCCGGTAGCGGGGGCCGAAGTTGAGATTTGGGCACCTTGTGCGCGGGAAGGGTACGTGCGGTAGGGTTCGCACAGGGCAGGACGAGGCAAAAGGAGCTGCGCAATACTATGCCGAACAGCACGCGGATGATCGTCTTTAGCGGAACGAGCAATATCGGACTCTCCGAGGGGATTGCCCGTCACCTCGGCATTGGGCTGGGCGATGTGAAGATCAGCCAGTTTGCCAACGGAGAGATCTATGTGCGGTACTTGGAAAGCGTGCGCGGCGCCGATGTCTTCATCGTGCAGTCGATCTGTGGTTCGATAAACGATGCCTTGATGGAGCTGCTCATCATGGTCGACGCAGCCAAGCGTGCCTCGGCTCGGTCGATCACCGCTGTGATCCCCCATTATGGCTACGCGAGGCAGGACAAGAAGAGTGCAGCCAGGGAGCCCATCACCGCGAAGCTCGTTGCGGACCTCCTCAGTGTTGCCGGGGTCGATCGTGTGATTGCGATGGATCTGCACCAGGGTCAGATACAGGGCTTTTTTGACGAGCCGGTAAACCATCTGACCGCGCTGCCGATCCTTGCCGACTACTTCAGCTCGCTTAACCTCGAGAACTGCACGGTGGTCTCGCCGGACGTGGGCAGGGCAAAGGTCTGCAAGAAGCTTTCGGACATGCTTGGCGCAGACCTTGCGATCATGCACAAGGAGCGCCCGGTGCATAACGCCGTCGAGGTGGTCCAGGTTATCGGGGATGTCTCCGGCGGGACATGTATCATCGCCGATGACATGATAGATACCGGCGGGTCGATGATTGCTAGCGTGGACTCGCTTATGCAGGCGGGTGCTGCCAAGGTGTATATCACGGCCACCCACGGGATATTCTCCCCGCCGGCGTTCGATCGGTTTGACTCGGCACCTATCGAAGAGATTGTAGTATGCAACACGGTTCCCATCCCGCCCGAGAGGCAGAACGGGAAGATACACGTGCTGTCGGTTGCGTCGCTGTTTGCGCGTGCGATCCAAAACGTTTTCAATGACGAGAGTGTCTCAGAGCTGTTCGACCCCGATTTTCAGTTGTAGCTGTCCTGATCGGCTACGATCACTGAAAGCGGCAACGATAAGAGCAGAAGAGCAGTGACGATAACGCTGAGCAAAGATAAAATGCCAGCGATGAGAAAAGACAGAAGGAGCCAAAGTATATGACTGCTGCAAATACACTTAATGCAACCGAAAGAACACAGATCGGAAAGGCCAGCCACAAGCTTGCCCAAAGCGATCAGATACCCGCCGTCCTGTATGGGCCCAAGCAGGATCCGGTTCCCCTTGCGGTCAGCCGACGTGCGTTCGAGCTGTTTGCTGCCCGCAGGGCCCTCGGCTCGACGATTATCGACCTGGTGATCGAGGGGAAAAAGAAGCCTATTCCGGCGATGGTCCGTGATGTGCAGTATGCGGCCGTGAAAAACACCATATTGCATGTGGATTTCCTGGCGATCTCGATGGACAAGTCGGTCTCTACGGTCGTGCCTTTGCGTCTGGTCAATGATCCTATCGGCGTGAAGGCGGGCGGAGTGCTTACCGTCATCATGCGCGAGCTCAGCATCGAGGCCAAGCCGACCGACCTGCCCGAGGCCATCGCGGTGGATGTCTCTGCGCTTGAGATCGGCGATTCGCTTACGGTTTCCGACGTAGTGGCTCCAAAAGGCGTCTCCATCATGGGCGACCCCGAGGCCGTTGTGGTCTCAGTGCAGGCCCCACGCTTTGAGGCAGAGGATGAGGTCGAAGGCGAGGAGGCCGAGCCGGAGCTGGTCGGTAAGGAAGAAGGCGAGGAGGCATAACATATCTGCCGCTCGGCGTATCTGCGCACGTGCGCCTGAGCCTCTCGGGTCTGCGTTCGCCGCATTTTGGGAAGTCCATCTGCGATGAGGCTCATTGTCGGCTTAGGCAATCCGGGCAGGGAGTATAGCGAGACCCGTCATAACGCCGGGTTCAAGGTCATTGACCTTCTCGGCGAGGAGTTAAGGGCTGCCTACTGGAAAGATATGGCGGGTGCCCGTGTGGCGTTCGTGCGCTTGGGCGACGAGGATCTTGCGCTTGTAAAGCCTCAGTCGTTCATGAATGCCTCCGGAGGGCCGGTCAGTCGGTTGCTTGCCGAGTTTTGCGCTAAGGCCTCTGATATGGTTGTCATCCATGATGATATCGACATTGCTGTCGGGAGGATCCTTTGTAAGCGTGGTGGCGGGCATGGTGGGCACAATGGCCTGCGGTCGCTTAGCGATAGGGTTGGCAGTGGCGCGTATCTGCGGGTGAGAGTGGGGGTAGGGCGACCGCCAGGACGCATGGATCCGGCTGATTGGGTATTGCAGCAGCTGCGTGGCGATGCGCTTGCAGAGTTTCAGTCGATGGTGCCGACGGCTGCACAGGCGGTGCGGCACATCCTTGGACATGGCATCGAAAGCGCTATGCAGGAGTACAACGCAGATAGGCCGATAAGCGGGCAAGGCGGTGGGCAGGACGGCGGCCAAAGCGATGGGCAGGATAACGGCTAAGCCATAGGCTCGGCCAGGACGGCTCTAAGCCATAAGCCGGCCAGGTCTACAGGTTGGCTCGCAAGTGGGTGCCACCTGCAAGCGGGTCAGGCCCCTACAGGTAGTTGAGAGGGTTTTTAGGCGTGCCGTTGACGCGCACCTCGAAATGAAGGTGCGGGCCGGTCGAGTTACCGGTGCTGCCGACTTTCCCGATCTGCTCTCCGCTTGCCACTTTCTGGCCTGTCTGAACCATGATCGAGCCGTTCGCCTGATGGGCGTAGAGTGAGACGACGCCGTTTCCATGGTCGATCATGACGGTGTTTCCGTAGCCGCCTCGGTAACCGGTATAGATAACGGTGCCGCTGCCGGCGGCGACGATGACACTGCCTTGCGATGCCCCGATATCGAGCCCGGTGTGCAGACGGCGATCCCCAAAGATGGGATGCGTCCGATAGCCAAAGTAGGATGTGACCCTTCGCGAGGACGGTACCGGCCACGCCATGGTGCCGACGTAGATCCCAGAGCCGTCCTTTCCAGATAGCTCTGCGGCAATGCGGACCGACTCCGCCTCTTCTGCCTCGGCAAGGGCACGGAGACGCTTTGCGCTGTCCTTGCTCTCTGCCATCAGCTTGGATTTTTGGTTCTGGGCGGTCTCGCGCTGTCTGGCCGCACGGTCGCGATCGTTTTTTAGGTCGCGCAGGCCCTGTTCGACCTGTGCGGCCTCCTGGCGCTTGATCTCGACTGAGTTAAGTGATCGGTCAAGCTTCGTTTTTGCACGCGATAGGCTCTCAGCGGTCAGCTTGAGGCTGGTGGCGGCATCGTTGTTTGATTTGATGACGCGGTTCACGAACTCGGTGCGCGCAACAAAATCGCTTATGTCCTTGCTTTCGAGAAGAAGCTCGAATAAGTGCCACGAGCCCTGCCGGTACGCCGAGTTCACGCGCTCCGCGAGCAGTCCCTGCTGGGTGCTGTACTCCTTCTCGGTCGCGTCGATCTCGGCCTCGGTCGCGTCGATCTCGGCCTGCAGCTGGTCCACTTCCTGCTGGATGCGCGATGTCCGCTCGGTAGCGGTTGCAATCTGGGGCTCCAGGGCGCGCGCCGAGTCCTCAAGGCGTTTTATCTCGGTACTGAGCGCCGAGATCTCCTCGGCGAGCTTTGCAGCTATCGCCTCGGCCTGCTCGGCCTGCTTGCGGGCGTTCTCAGCAGCATCCTGGTGCTTTTTGATGTCGGAGCTTGTCGCCCCAAGCGCAGGAGACACAGCCGCAAAGAAAACGACTGCGGCAACAAGTAGCGATATAGTTGCGCGGCTACGATGCATTGCTTCTCAATCCTCCGGCTGCTGCGTACGGTTATGCCAAAGTTGTATAATCCCGGAAGGCGCAATCATTCATTTGTAGTATACCTGGTATGGCCGGTCATTTAAAGGCGGATGTGCGATGAGCAGGTGGTGATGCGCTTTGCCGAAAAACCTGTTGCTATACTGTTTCGGTCTCCCATTTCACTACTTTAGCGCTAATCCAATGGAGGATTGTTGCTTCCCATAATCCACACACGCCAGCTGTCCGACACGGTCTTTGAAATGGGCGTTTTAGCGCCTGATATCGCCCGTCGCGTCCAACCCGGGCAGTTCTTGATGCTTCGATTGGACGAGGGCGGCGAGCGCATTCCGCTCACGTTCTCGGATTGGAGCGCCGAGGAAGGCTGGATCCGGACCATTTACATGCGGGTGGGCAAGACCACGCATAGGCTGTCGCATCTTGTCCCCGGCGACGAGATCGCTGATGTCGTCGGGCCGCTCGGCGTTCCCACTCGGCTTGATGGGTTTGGCCGGGTGGCAGTGGTGGGGGGAGGGGTCGGGGTAGCGGCGGCCTACCCTGTCGCACGCGGCATGACTGAGGCCGGATGCGAGGTGCACGTGATCGTGGGTGCGCGCAACGCTGGCCTGGTTGTGCTTGAGCAGGAACTCCGGGCGCTGTCGCTTGCGTCGCTCGCCATTGTCACCGACGACGGTTCGGCTGGAGAGAAGGGGCTTGTGACTGCCCCGCTCAAACGGATGGCCGAGACCGGGTCCATCGATCACGTGTTTGCCGTCGGGCCGGCGGCTATGATGAAGTCCTGCACCCTTACCGCAGAAGGGTTTGGGATGCCCATAACAGTCTCGCTGAACCCGATCATGGTGGATGGCACCGGAATGTGCGGGGCGTGCAGGGTGAGCGTTGGAGGGGAGACGCGGTTTGGCTGCGTGGACGGGCCGGACTTCGATGGGCATGCGGTGGATTGGGAGGAGTTCATGAGCCGCCAGCGCATCTATCTCGATGAGGAACGTGAGGCCGATGCCGAGTTTGCCCGGAGCTGCTCGTGTCACACCTAGATGAGTCGGATCGAGGCGCATCCGGTCAGCACGCGCCAGGTCGCCGCACACCCGCCGAGCGCGAGCGCCATAGGCCTGTCCGAGGGGCGCGTACGCCGATGCCCGAACGCGATCCAGCCGAGCGGATCGGTGGTTTTGCCGAGGTTGCGCTCGGGTACTCTGAGGCTGAGGCGGTATCCGAGGCACGGCGCTGTCTGCAGTGCGCCAATCCGACCTGCCAGAACGGCTGTCCGGTGGGTATCGACATCCGCGGGTTCATCCGCGAAGTCATCGACGGCGATTTTGCCGAGGGGATCGCTATCATCAAGGCGCGCAATGCCCTGCCAGCTGTCTGCGGAAGGGTGTGCCCGCAGGAGGAGCAGTGCGAGTCTGCATGCGTGCTTGCCCGCAGGGGCGAGCAGATTGCCATCGGACGGTTGGAACGCTTTTTAGGGGACTGGGACCTTGCGCGTGATGCCGGGTCGCGCTGCATGCCCGAGATGATCGCCCCAGGCACCGGCGGGAGGTGTGCGATCGTAGGTAGCGGCCCAGCGGGCCTCGCTTGCGCCGGCGAGCTTGCTCGGCTCGGCCATGAGGTCACCGTCTTCGAGTCGCTTCATGCTGCCGGTGGGGTGCTCGTGTACGGCATCCCCGAGTTCCGGCTTCCTAAAAGCATCGTGTCAGCCGAGATCGCGCTGCTTGAACGGATGGGTGTCACGGTCGTCACCAACCACGTCGTGGGGCGTCTTTCGACCATCGAAGAGCTGATCGCCGAGCAGGGCTTCGAGGCGGTCTTTGTGGGCAGCGGCGCGGGGCTCCCCGTGTTCATGGGTGTCTCGGGGGAGAATCTCGCCGGTGTTTACTCGGCAAATGAGTTCTTGACCCGCGTGAACCTTATGCGTGCTTACGAGTTCCCGCGCACAGACACGCCGATCAAGCGTGGCTGCAGGGTCGTGGTCGTGGGCGGCGGTAACGTTGCGATGGATGCGGCGCGTACCGCGGTTCGGCTTGGTGCCGAGCAAGTCGTGCTCATGTACCGCCGCACTGAGCGCGAGATGCCGGCGAGACGCGAGGAGGTCGCGCATGCGCTCGAGGAGGGGGTGCGCTTCGAGATGCTCGCCGCGCCGACCCGGGTCATCGGTCATGACGGGCGGGTCATCGGGGTAAAAGCCATTCGAATGGAGCTTGGAGAGGCGGACTTTTCCGATCGCCGGTCGCCGGTGCCCGTTTCAGGATCTGAGTTTAATGCCGAGTGCGACACCGTCATCATCGCGGTGGGTTCCCGTGCGAACCCGTTGGTGGCCTCGGCCGCAGCGGGCATCGCTATATCGCCCAGGGGCTACGTCGTTTCCGATGAGGACGGTGCGACCTCGCTTTCTGGGGTATGGGCAGGCGGCGACATAGTCACCGGCGCGGCCACGGTCATCCTTGCGATGGGCGCTGGTAAACGTGCGGCGGCTGCCATGGATCGCGCCTTGAGGGCGGGGACGGGTCATGTCTGAGCCCTGCCCACGGACACCGCACGTGCCTATGCGCGTGCTTATCGTTGAGGACGATGCTGCGGCACGCGAGGCGCTGCTGCGCGGGATCACGTCGGCTGGCGTTGATGCCGAGGTGGCGGTGGTCTGCATGACGGGGTGCGATGAGGATATGGCTGCGCTTTGCAAAGAGGGGCAGCCCTTTGACCTCGTCGTCCTCGGCACCTCAAAGCCGGTGGATGCTGCCTCGTTGACCCGTCAGGCAAGATGCCTTATGCACGGGTTGACACGTCAGGGCACCTTCCGTTCGGACGAAGGCGTACGCGGAGGCGTAGGGTCTGACAAACTTGCGGTTTGCGACGGCACGCGGATCATTTTCCTTGCAGTAGAGGAGATCCATTTTCTGTCAGCCCATTACAAACAGACGTACGCGTACACCTCGGAGGACAGCTTCATTGTCGATATGACGCTTGCCGGGCTTGAGGAGCGGCTTGCGCCTGAGTCTTTTATGCGCGTGCATCGCAGCCATCTGGTGAACCTGGATCGAATCAAAGAGGTACAGCGACGAAGTGGCAGCTGCCTGATCGTCATGGACGACCGAGGCAAGACCCGGATTCCCGTTGCCCGTCGCCAGGCACGCCAGTTTCGAGAGGCGATCGGGATCTGAGTGTTTTACGAGGGGGGTGGGACGGTTGGCAATCCCCATTACGCCCGTGGGGCTTGGGGACACAGTGAGGCTCAAAAAACCGCATCCTTGCGGAGCCAACGAGTGGGAGGTTGTGCGGCTCGGGGCCGATATCCGTCTGCATTGCTGTAGTTGTGGCCGCAGCGTCATGCTTGAGCGGTATGAGTTCGACCGGCGGTTCAGAGGGTTTATCCAGCGCGCCGAGGACAGGGAGCGTGCAGGCGCGGGGGGCACGGGCGCAGGGAGCGCAGGCGCGGAGGACGCAGGTGCCGCAGGGGATGCAGGCGCAAAAAACGCTAGGGATCGATTTTAAGCGCCCCTTCTAGCCCTTTGTACTCTGGGTTTTTGGGGTTGTTGACCTGCATGTGCGTATGATTGCCTTCGCCGGTCATGTAATCGCCGATCTGCAGGTTCATCTTGCCCGCAAGTTTGCGGACCTCCCCGATCGGTGTCACGCCGGCAACGACCGTGTCACCTGCCGAGGCCTTAGGGTTGTCGATGTGGATGAGAACGATATCGACATCGGGCATGTCATTCGGGCGGATGTGTACCTCGTAATCCGGGATGTCCGGGTTCCCGTACAGGTCATACGCTTTTACAAGAACGACGATGCCGTCGACCGGTGCAAGGATCGGGGTGCCTGGCTCGGCGGCAATGTCGACAGCGGTATTCGGCTCGCCCGAGCGACCGTTGCGCCACATCCTCAGCACCGAGCCGATAAGGGTGGCACCGTCACCCGAAGGCTGCTTGGTAGCGTCTCTGCCGGTTCCCTTGCCCTTCGCCGCCTTCATGTCTGCGTCGGGAAGAGGCGTTTCGATTGGCAGGGCCCAGCCATAAGATGCCTGATGGAAGCCTATTTCAGAGAGCGACTCAACGGCGACGGGAAGATGCAGCTGAAGCGACTTGTAGTTTGCAAAGATCGGGGTAGCAGCCGGAACCTGGGTGGCAGCAGACCCAGACCCAGGCTCAGGATTCTCGGCCTCGGAAGACGGCCCTACGTTTTTTTGGCTGGTACCGGATGCAGGTGTCTTTACCGGCGTGGCTGCGGGCAGAGGTGCCCAGAACAGCGCTGTCAGCCCCAAACCGACACACAGCACAATCACCGCCATTACAATGGCGGCAACGGTTGCCTGATCACGCTGCGGTTTTGGGGCGGCCTCTTGGACGGCATTGTCGGCGGACTCGGTCATAGCTCATTTTACCGCGTCTGTCCGGTGATCGCGAACTCCTCACAAAGTATTGTTGGGACGAGCGTCGCGCTCTCTTCTGTCCCTACAAACTGACGCGTGCTGCTCACGCCTGTGCACGAGCGCAGTGCATCGATCGCGCTTTGCGTGAACCGCAGGTTTTTGAGCGGGCGCGTGAGGCGGCCGTCCTCGATCAGGAAGGTGCCGTCACGGGTCATGCCCGTGATAGTGACTCTTATGGGATCCTCAACGTTGACGTAGTGGAAACGCGTCACGTAGACGCCTCGCTTCACACGTGCGACAAGCTCCTCGCCGGTGGCATCACCCGCTGCCATCTCGAGATCGAGCGGCATCGGTCCAAACTGGTTGGGCGCAGGCAATGCGTGCCCGGTGTTTTCCGTATTCGTGCGCACCGCCCAGTACGAGTCGGTCACCGGAGTGCGCACGACACCGTTCTCAATAAGCACGACACGTTTTTTTGGCACGCCCTCGTAATCAAACGTCATGCCCAGCGCGTGCGGTGCGGGCGCATCATCAAAGATCGTCACCAGGGGGCTCATCAGCTCGTCGCCGACGTGCTTGGACATGAATGAGCGCTCCTCGGCATACGCCTTTGCCGAGAAACCCGTATACGCTAGGAAGTCTAGGATGTCTGCGACCGCCTCGGGTGCCAGCACCACCGGGTAGGTGCCGGCATCAAGCGTGCCGGGGTTTGCCGAGCGGATAGCCAGGTCAGCGGCCTGGATGCCCAAAGCAGCGGGATCGAATCCGGATGCGTCGCGACCAAGGAAGCTCGCCCATCCGGTGCCCGCGCCCGCGGCAAGCACCGTGGCCTGGATGCCGCTGATCGCGCCGGCTGCGCCGATCCCTTGGCTGTTGGCAACTGCCAGCACGTTTACGGCGCTGCGCACTTTTCCGGCAGCGGTAAGGCCGTGCGAGCGGGCGGCATCCACCATCGCCGCCACCGCTTCTGCACGCGTCTCGGCATCAAAGCCGCGCCCGCCCGCATGTGCGCGGTCGGAGGGCCTCGCTGCTCCTGCTGCAGTCGCTTGGGGCAGGCCGGGGAATGCGGGGTCCTCGGGTGCCATACGGGCGGCGGCCACCGCCGCATCGCAGCAGGCTTTGATCGAGCGTTCGTCCATACGGTCTGTGCCTGCCACACCTACGCGTCTGCCAACGATGGCGCGCACGCTCAAGGTGACGTTTTGCTCGGCGACGTTTTGGTTGATGCGGTTGTTCGCAAAGCGCGTGAGTGCGTTTTGCTCGGCGGAGACGAGTGCCTCGGCCTCATCGGCCGGCGTGAATGCTATTGCGTGGGCGGCGAGCTCCAGCGCGTCCTTGGCGGAAAGCATCAGCGTCCCACCCCCACGGCAACGTTGCGGAAACGCGCCGGTGCTGCGCCATGCGCAACATGCGCGACCTGCATCGGCTCGCCTTTCCCGCAGTTCGCGAGCCCCCAGACGTCCCAATGCTTTTCCGAGCACACCGCATCGCAGCTCGCCCAGAACTCAGGGGTGATGCCGGTGTAGTTGGGCATCTTGATCATCCTGCCGAGCTTCCCGTTCTCGATCTCCCAGCCGATCTCGCAGCCGAACTGGAAGTTCAGCCGCCTGTCATCGATCGACCAGGAATTGTTCGTTTCGACATAAAGCCCGTGCTCGGTGTCGGCGACAAGGTCGTCGAAATCCCACGTCCCCGGCTCAAGCGAGACCGTCGTCATGCGCACGAGCGGGATGCGGTTCCAACCGTCGGCGCGCATGCATCCGTTGCTGGCTCGCCCGATCTCCGGTGCCGTCTCCCGGCTCGAAAGGAAACCGGTGAGCATCCCGCGATCGATGAGCAACTCGCGCTGCGCCGGAACCCCTTCGTCATCCCACCCAAAGGTGCCGAGCGACCCTGGGATCGTGGCATCCGCCGAGACGGTCATGTGGTCGCTTCCATAGTGCAGCGCACCCAAATCGCCGAGGCCGACCCACGACGTGCCGGCAAATGCCGCCTCCTCGCCGAGCACCCGGTCGAGCTCGAGCGGGTGCCCCACCGACTCGTGCACTTGCAGGGCCATCTGGCTTCCGCCGATGATGAGGTCGCACGTCCCGCGAGGGCATTCAGCTGCCGAGAGCAGGGCCGCAGCCTCTTGGGCGACCCTTGGGGCCTCCTCGGCAAGGCCGAGTCCCTCCACATGCTCCCAGCCTGCCTGCGCCCAGCCACCTCCAAAGGAGTTCGGGTAGGAACGGGTCACCACCTCGCCGCCTGAGACCGCGTACGCCTCGATGCCGGCACCGGTCTCGGTCCAGGACTGCTCGGTGAGGGTGCCCTCGGTGGAACCGAACCACTTGTGGAAGCGGTGGCACGAGCACGATGCCTTGGTGATGCTCACCTGCGCTTGGGCGCGCAGTGCCTCATCAGCGGCAAAGAGCAGGGCGAGCTTGTCCTCAAGCAGCACGTCGAACGGGTCTTTGAGCGCCGAGCCAATCCAGATGCCTGTCTCCGGCTTGAGTTCGGCGAGCCTTAGCGGCCCGCGCTGCACGATTGCCGAGCTGCGGGCAATGGCGGCGGCCTGTTTTGCAAGGTCGCTTGCTTTGGAGGCGCTCACTCCCGAGGCGGCGGCAAACCCCCATGCGCCGTTCACCAGCGCACGGACACCCATGCCGAAGCTGCTCGACTGCTCGATTGCCTCGACCCGGCCGCCTGTCACCAGGATGCTCTCGCTTGATATGTCGACAATGCGCACGTCAGCATAACTGGCACCTGCCAGTTGGGCGGCGTTCAGTGCCGTGGCGATGACCTCTTTCACGCGTCTCCCCTTCGCGTTATGGCCTGACTCGGCATTTGGTCAACGTGGCTGATTGTATTTTGAAAGTACCTCGTCAGTCGAGACGACCGCTTCTTTTGGCGGCGCAACGCGGTAGCGCCAGGGGTATCGCCGTGCGCCTGCGTAGTCATTGCGGTCTGCGAGCCTGCTGATTTTCACGAAATCACCGGTACGCGGTGCGTGGATGTAATACCCGCTGCCGATATAGATGCCCACGTGGTGGATCGGCGAGCCGAAGAAGACGACATCGCCAGGCACCAATGCCTCCCGTGTGACCTTATCACCCAGTTGGAACTGTGACCCTGAGTAGTGCGGGAGCTTCACGCCATGCTGCGCGAAGACATAGAGCACGAGCCCAGAGCAGTCAAACCCCGAAGGCGTCTCCCCGCCCCACAGGTAGGGGACGCCATGATAGGCGAGGGCGGTCTCAACCGGAGTACCTGGCTTAACGACGATGCCTTTGCTGCTCACGCCAGAGAGTATCTCGGCGAGGAGCTGGTCTTGCTCGGCCTGATGCCGGGCAGCCTCGGCATCGAGCAGCTCCAGCAGCTCGTTCCGGGCATCGGCAAACGCCTCCTGGCGCTCCTCTACCCGCAGCATGACATCGATCCGCCGGGTCTTGAGCTCGAACTCAAGCGACTCGGCAGCCGCCTCGGCGCTTTGAAGCTCTATCATGCGTCTGTCCAGCAGCTCCTTCTGCGCTTTTAAAGAGGCCGCGATCTCGGCATCGCGCGTGCTGAGCGTGTTGAGGAACTTGACTCGGGCAAAGAGGTCGCTCATCGACGAGGAGTCGAGCAGCACCTCGACGGTGTTTAAGGGGCCGGTGCGGTATATGCTGGACGCCCGGTTGCCGAGCAGCCCCGTTTGCGCGTTATAGGCCGCCTGTACGTCAGCAAGCTCGCTCTTGTTTGCCTGGATGTCCTCTTTTATCTTGGCCAGCTCTTCTGCAGCGGCGTTGTATTCCTCGGTGGCAAGCTCAAGCTCGCGGTCGAGGGCGAGAAGCTGGGCCTCGAACTCTTGAAGCCGGGCCTGTCGCTGCGCAAGCTCGTCACGGAACTCCTCGGTGTCCTTGTCGGCTGCGATGTCGATCTCTGAGCTGTTTGTCGCCGAGGGCTTGGCAGCCGCAGGCGTGCCGCTTGCCGCAGGTGCAGCCACAGCCGCAGGTGCGGTAAAAGCGGAAACGAGAAGCGCAATAGCAAGCGGCAGTGCGCATGTGCGCTTTAGTGCTTTTATGTTGGTGAAGATCTGCATGCGTACTACCTTAACCGGATACGTGCTGGCGGACGAGTCCGGCAGGGCAGTCTACACAAAATCTGCGGGTATATGTATTTCATGTGGGCAAGGCCGAGGGGGCACGTGGTGGGGTGCCATACGTGCGCTGATGGGGCACCACACGTGCGCATTAAGGTGTCACGCATCCGGTGTCACGCATCCGGCCCGCAGATAAAACGCAGATAAATTCGGCGAATTCGGCGAAATCCAACATTTGCACTTGCGGCAAAGAAACCTGCAAGGTAATCTAAATAGCTCATTCTATGCTGTTGCTGCGTGTTGCGGCGGCAGCGGACAGTGCGGGGTGGAGCAGTCTGGTAGCTCGTCGGGCTCATAACCCGAAGGTCGTAGGTTCAAATCCTACCCCCGCGACCAAGAAAGTGCAGGTCAGAGGTGCTGTTTGGGGCTTCTGGCCTTTCTCATTTCTCGTCGAATTTCGCCAGGTGGGCAATCAGTGGGCAATTTTTGTCCATCTCTTTGATGGTTTGCGCTACAAGATGTGCTGAACAGCCTGCTCTGCAACCTGAACACCCTGTAGCCCATATCCTCTATTATCTCTCTCGGTCTCTGCAGTATTTGTATGTAGAACGCGGAGAGGCGAGAGCTCGCGTGCGGGAAGCGGCGGAAGGGGTACGGGTATTATGGGACAGGATGAAAAGCCGATCACGGAAAGCGGTCAGGATCAGGCCTTCTATCACGGCACAAGGGCCGTTCTGAATCCAGGGGACTTGATAGGGCCCGGTTATAGCTCTAACTACGGGGAGCGAAGGAAAGCAAACTTCGTCTATCTGACTGCCACCATGGATGCAGCCATCTGGGGGGCAGAGCTTGCGGTGGGCGAGAGCGCTGAAAGGATTTATTGCGTGGAGCCTACGGGGCCGATCGAGGATGACCCCAATCTGACGGATAAGAAATTCCCCGGCAACCCGACGAAGTCCTATCGCACAAGGCAGCCGTTACGGGTAATCGGCGAGGTACTCGGCTGGGAAGGGCATTCCCCGGAGGTGCTTCAAGAGATGCGGGATCGTCTCAACGAGTTCCGGCGCCTCGGCATCGAAGCGATCAATGATTGAGCAAAAAAGATAATTGGGCACCTTTTTGCAAAAACTAAAGAAAAAGCGAGTGGATAAAACCACCACAACAAGGATACAATTTACGCATGGGAAAGACTGACGCATTTAGGTTGCTTGAAGGCCTTGCTGCTTCGCAGTGGGGAATGGCGACGGCTGTGCAAGCTGTCCGTAACGGTATTGAACCGGATGTTTTTTTCCAGCTAGCCGATAAAGGTCAGCTGGAGCATCTGGGGCATGGGGTTTATCGGACTGCCGGGGTTCCCGCAGATCGTTTTGAGGGGATCAGGGCGGCCTGGTTGTCGCTTAACCCAAAGCTGACCGCGAAGGAGCGCTGTGCAGCTGCGCATCCGGATGAGGTTGTCTCCGGAGCAACCGCCGCTCATCTGTTAGGTGCTAGCAGCTCCGCGCCAGAGCCCTTCGAGTTCACGGTCCTTGCACGCCAGCAGGCGCAGCGAGGCGAGTTCGTCTTTCGTGTTCGAAGGCTTCCTGCTGACGGCGTGATGATCTGGGACGGCCTGCCGGTTACCACGCCTGCACAGACTGTTGTCGATCTTCTGGTCAGGGCCGGGGCCGACCAATCGCTTCTCGCTAATGTAGCCAGCGTTGTCGAGGGCCTTGACCGCGAGAAGGTCTCGAGCCTCCTTGCCGATTTCTCGTGCCTGACCAGCCAAACGGAACAAACCGCGCAAGGCCTCCAGAGCATTACGCCGTGGCTGGCAACGCTTGGGCTCACAGAGCAGGCGATAGCCGGAGCGCCATTGCCGTTTGGTTCGTCGAAGAGTGCGTCCTTAGCGCAGAAACGCCTGTTTGCACCAGGCCTGTTGAATGGGCGTGAAGCCGGGCTAACGCTAGCCGAGCGCCTTGACGAGGCCATTATCGAGCTGGATTCCCGCTTGGTCTACATACTTTCAAGACGCCTATTTGCTGAGAAGAAAGCCACTTTGGAGCAAGTCGGCCAAGAGCTTGGGATAACGAGGGAACGCGTTCGGCAGCTGGAGATCAAGGCCAAAGAGGCATTTCATGCTGCGATCGAACCGCATGAGTTCCTTCACCTAGCCGCTTCTGTTTTTCGCGAGTCAGACTTTCTTGTGCGGCCTTTGGATGAGGTGCTGTCGCAGTATCCAGCCTTTGCCGAGACTGTCATATCCGTGCAGCAGCCAGCGTGGCGCATCCTGTACGTCCTCGACTCATCGGTCGAGATTGCTGATGGCTGGTGTGCAAAACCTACTATAGCGTCGGCAAAAGAGGCGACGCTCTCCTGGGTTGCCGAGCATTCCAACGGGTACGGCGCTATGGATCTGGCAGAGGTCACACTTCTGTCGTCGCTTGACCTCCAAAGGAGCATTGATATCCGTGCTGCTTGGCTGAAGTACTGCGGGTTGGCAGTTGCCGATGGCATCGTCTGTACGCAAACGCGATCAGTCGGGGATTACGCTGCTGCTGTCCTATCGGTTGTCGGCGAGCCTCTCTCTCCCGAGGAGATAGTGGGCCTGTTTGCCTATAAGCGGGATTCAAGGTCGCTCGCCAATCAGCTTAGCGCTGATCCGCGGTTTGAGCGTGCAGGCCGAGAGACGTGGGCGCTCAAAGAGTGGGGGCTGGAAGTCTATACGGGCATTCGGGGAGAGATCAAGAAGAAGTTGGACAAAAGCGGTGGGCCGATTTATCTCACTGATCTGATCTCAGAGTTGACAGTGGCTTTTGGCGTCAGTGAGACCAGCGTCAAGGCGTATGCGGGCGCTCCTCCCTTCCAGTGCAAGGATGGTGTAGTCAGCAGTATCGGCCCCTGTGGGCTTGAGGCGACTAAAGCGCCCGGGCATACGAAGAAGTTTTACCGGATGCCCGATGCCTGGGTTTACCGGATAAGGGTCACTTCGGACCATCTTCGAGGCAGTGGCATGCCGGCACCCATGGCCGTAGCCACCCTTCTTTGCATCCGGTTTGGCCAGACAGTGCAGCTCGAGTCTGAGCTGGGGTTGCAAAAGGTGGCCTGGACCGGGATAAGCCCTACGCTTGGGAGTATCCGGCGGCTTTTGGTAGAGTATGGGATCAAGGTAGGCGCAGAGGTGTTCTTGGCTATCCGTGACGATGGCACCTTCAGGTGTATCTCTGCTCGGCCATTGATAGGCGATCCGCTGGCGGATGCCCTGGCTCTCATCGGGGCGCCCGAAGTCTCCGATGCGGCTGCTGCCAGGAAGTATCTTGCTGAAGCGGTATGCTTGCCCGAGGAGTCATCGGTTGAGGACATCGTCGGTGCTTACAGGCAGCGCGGCGATGCGGATGTAGCGCTCCTTTTAGAACAAGTGCATCCGGTTTGGGCTGGAGCTTGAGCTGGGGTCTTAGGTCGATAAAGCCGGAGGCGGTCATACAGGCATCGAAGTTCATCCCAAAGGCCAGTGTACGCATGCAGTTTGTTTTGGCGGCGCTCATGTGGCTCGTGGGTGCCGTTATTTTGCTTGTGCGCGGCATCGGCTACCTCCATGATCGATACTGGCACGCCTGGGCGCTTTCCGCAGGCTTGGCCTTAGGGGTCATCAAGTCGCGTGCGTTGCTGGATCAGGTAGCACGCAAGGCCGTTCGACGCATCCGCGAGCGGGGTGCTGCCCAGGTGTTCGGGTTCTTCTCGGCGCGCTCCTGGCTGCTGGTAGCGGTGATGATGGGTGGGGGCATCACCCTGCGCAACATCTTCGTGCATCCTGGTCTAGTCGGTGCCGGTATTCTTGGTGCCGTCTATATCGGAGTGGGTCTGGCGCTGCTGCTTGCTGATCGCGTTTTCTGGCAAGCGGTTTTCGCTGGGGAGGACCCCTAGCTTGCGGGCACGGGGAAATCCTCGGACTTGAAATTCGCGTAATAGCGTCCCGACGATGCCGTGAACTTCAGCACGCAGTAGTCTGAGTCGGTCACGCCGCCGACGTAGTAGGTTGTGTCGCCGTCCCGCCAAATCATCTCTTTTGACGCAGTGTCTTCCAAGACCTCCATTGTGCCTCGCAGCATAACTCCCCGGAAAAATCGTCTGTCGCAAAAATAGATGCTGCTTTTCGGGTTTGCTCGGTACTGCGCCACCCGCATTGAAGAGGTATTGGTGGTGAACCAGAACTCTCGGATGCCCTCGCGCTTCCGCGGTGCCAGCATCGCCTTTATGCCGGGAAAGCCATCTGCGTCCACCGAGGATATAAACGTCACGCTCTGCTTGTCGATGAGGTTGCCGATGGTCTGTTCTGGGTCTCGCATCATCTCGGTCGCTCCCCGTTTCTCATGCGTTGTACCGCTCAATATGTCGGCAGCATCGTCTGGTTGACAGTCTGGTTGAGATCGTCTTGTCAGGTGCGTGCCTCCCGCTTCTCGCCCGCCGTGCTGCTCGAGGGGCAACCATTCGGCTCAGGGCAACTATTTGTAGGCAACCGCAATGCGTTTGAGGTGTGATGGGGGTCACAGACCCATGGGCCCGGCTTCTTAATGTCCCCTGAATCCAGACGATAACCTCTCTATGAACAGGATGTTTTGGAGGTGGTGCTAGTAGGGGAAAACATTATACGGCAGGTGTTTCTCGTCTACCAACCCACTCCTCTGGACTGAGGCGAGCTGCCGATCTTTTGTTTTCGGACCGGCCGACACACTTTTTTCATGTAGCACAAAATGCAGCAGACTCCGACAAAACTAGCCGATAAAACGCAGCATCTTGGAGTACAACTTCCAGGTAACCGGTTCATAACATGTGGCGAAACCAGATCCAAACGGTTTCGCCACATGTTTATTTTGGTACTATCGGTTGTTAGCAAGGCCGCAAGCGGACACCAGCAGTAAGCGGATACCGGACCGCAAGCGGACACCAGAGCCATACCCCTTGAGAGTTTTCGGAGACCCCATTGAGCTTCCTGAAACCCCGACTGAGACTCCGAGCCATCGGTGTTGCTTTTGCGGGCACTGGACTGGCGGTCGCCGTCTTGCTTGCGCTCTCGTTCCCGCCGGTCGCGGGCCTTGGGACGCGGGTTCGTATGCCCGTCTTTCATGGGGCGCTTACCTGGGTGAACATTGCGGTATTTGCGGCGCTCGGCGTAACGGCGCTCGTTGCGCTTATCAGGCGCTCGGTCGAGGCCGGTTCTGTGGAAAAGCCCGGTTTGGCAAATGTGCTGCGATACGAGGCGGCACTGCGCAAAGCAAGTGTGGCGATGTGGGTGGTGGGCACCGTACTTGGGCTGCTTGCTGCCTTAAAGACCTGGGATTTCAGCGCCTCGGAATCCTCGCCGATGGACGCGGTCCTCGCTGACCCTCGGCTTATGGCGCAGTTCTGGATCCTGTTAGCGGGGCTTGCCCTGCTCGCGGTCGGGCTCATCACTGACAACAGCACATGGCGGTCCGCCTGCGACCTCGCCTTTGTGGGCATGGTGATGGTGCTCCTTGCGCGCGCCCTTCTCGGCTCGGGGCGGGCGCTTCATCCGGACAGCCCGGTACTGAACTCCCCGGAGCCTCGGATCAAGGCGTTGTTTTTTGGGATGGTGGCTGCGCTTGCGTTATCGTGC
>WRDS01000009.1 GCA_009779675.1 Coriobacteriia bacterium | reverse complement strand
GTCACTGCCGAGCGGAGCGAGCGAGTTCTTCCATCGCCAGCGGGATGAGAAGGAACCAGACCAGTGACTAATACCGGGAGGTCTTCTCATTATGAAGCGCGTTATTTTGTTACTAGCTTCGCTTTCCGCGCTTGTCCTTTCAAGTGGAGCATGGATGCGAGTCCGTTAGTAAATTGTGTTGACCAAACACAACGGAGGAGCGACGGAAACCATGGCGAATAATGGCGTTCGTCGCTCCTTTTTAATGCTTGCCCTCTTTATTTTTTGCTCTGGCGTTGTTGTGCTGTGGCGCATGTGGACTATTTTTCCGCCAACATTTTCCCAAGAGTTCTTTTTTTTATTAATCGCAGGCTTTGTTTCAGAAAATTATGCTGTTGAAATGGGGGAGTACAGCTTTTCGATTGCGTATCCCTTAGTTTTGGCGGCACTTGTTCTCTGCGGCCCAACTGCGGCATTGATTTTATCCATTGCTACATCCGTGAGCATTGTTGATGCGAAAAAGTTGCACTGGTCTGTTTCGCTATTTAATGTTGGACAACTATTAGTTGCAAGTGAGTTGGCTGCTGGAACTTACGCAGCCCTTGGAGGCAAAGTTCTTCTTGCATCTGGAAGTGGCGCTTTTAGCGCGGCAGATTTTCCAACGGGGTTTGTTCCATTATTAGCAACGGCAGTTGTTGGTTCCATGGGCAATATTACCCTCGCTTCACTTGGAGTGTCTGTAAAATCGGGCGAAAAAATAAGCGTGGTTTTAAGATCTGTTGGGTGGCTGCCATTAGGGCAGTTAATTCTTGGTGTTGTCGGTTTCACTATTGCTCAGGCCATGGCAATCAATATTTACGCGTTTGTATTCTTTGTCTTTCCTTTGTTTATTGCAAGGCAATTCCATCAACGATTCATGCTTTTGCACTTTGCGTTTACTGACACACTGCGCTCATTGATTGGTGCACTTGAGGCAAAAGATCCGTACACTCGAGGACATTCCGAGCGGGTTGCTGAATATGCGGTTGCTTTAGGTCTTGCGCTTGGCTTGGAGTCCAAAGCTCTTAATGACCTAGAACAGATTGCCTTGCTGCATGACCTCGGGAAACTTGCGTTACCAGGTGAGCTGCTGCGGAAAAAGAGCCAGCTTAATTTTAATGAATGGGAAGCAGTGCGACGGCACCCTGAAACAGGAGCGACTATGCTCTCAAAGATCCCGTCATTGAATAGGTTCATTGATCCAATTCGGTATCACCATGAACGCTTTGATGGCTCTGGATATCCTTCGGGATCCAAAAGCTCTGAACTAGGATTAAATGTACGTATATTAGCCATTGCAGATTCCTATGATGCAATGACATCTGATCGTCCATACAGGCCTGCTTTGAGCTCAACCGTTGCGGCAGAGGAGCTTCGCCGGTGCGCCGGTGCTCAATTTGATCCTGCCCTTGTGGAATTATTTATTAACACCCTTTTGAGTCAAGGAGATAAAGGAATGAATTTTACTGAGCAAATTGCTTCTGAAACTAAACGTCGTGGGTCTTAGACCTCATGCCTGAGCAAACACTAGCCGCCTTTCCTGTCCAAGCCATGTTTTTTGGTTTGGCAGCTGTATTTTTCGATTTCACCGATGTGCGCTCACCTCATGGGGATTGCATTTATGTGGCGGGTGCAATTATTGCGGCGATGCTTTTATGCACGGATCCTTTGTGGGCGCTAATAATAGGGATCGCTAGTTTAGCATTGGTGTGGAGTGTGCGGGGGTTGAGTGCACCGGGCGGAATAGCCGTTACTGAAATAATCACGCGTGCCGTTGCAAGCGTGATAACAGTTGGATTAATAGCAGTCGCGGATCCTATGATGTCTGCGGGAGTTCCTGTTGCAACCATTGCGATCCCGTTAGTATTTCTTGTTTTTGAAACAGGGATGCAGAGCCTGCTAAATGCGTCTGATACGCAGTATGCCTGGCATTCTATTGTTCGAATAATGGATGGGCACCAAGCCTTGTTATTGATGGCCAAAGCGTCTATCGCTGCGCTGACCGTAGTTTTATATGGCTCCATGGGGGCATGGGCGCTGGTTCCAGTTGCCGCCCTACTCTGGCTAATTCGCCAGTCCTATTTAATGCTGATTGAAGTTCGGAAAATGTATCGTACTACGATCTCCGTGCTAGTCGACTTTGCTGAGATGCCGAATTCAGGTCGGGTTGGGCACTCTGATAGAGTTGCAGCTATTGCAGAGGCTATTGGCTCAAGATGCGGATTAAGCGGGGATGAGCTAGAGCGGTTAAATTTTGCAGCTCTTCTTCATGATGTAGATAGAATTGCAGAAACGAGGGCACCGGTAGAGTCGTATGGGCTTGCTAGCCAAATCATTTCGGGCGTTGATTTTCTGAAGAAAGTTGTTCCCGTTCTGGAGGTAGTTGACGGCTTAAGATCGGAATCCTTTTCGGAGCCTGAGCTTATCTGTGGGTATATTGTTGCGCTTGCGTCTGATATAGATTCAGTTATGCGACCTGAGGTGCGTGAGGCACATGCGGGTCGAGATACGGAGCGAGCCGGCCAGATTGTTCCACAAAATATTTCGGCTCGAGTAGTTAATGCCGCTGCTGTACTTGGCTATCCGCTTCCAAGGATTGATTGATGCTTGCTGCGTCTGCAATTGTTTTTGGGTTAGGGCTGGGGCTTGCAGTAGGCGGATCCCTCACTGCTCTTCGTAATGTTCGCATTCGAGGTGGAGCTGGTATTGCAGTTCTGTTTCTGGGACAAGCGGTTGTGCGTAGCCGTTTTTCCGCTTTCGGCTCCCGCGCAATATCAATCTGGATCAGTTGCGCACTGCTGCTTTTAATTTTGGTCGTTCTCAACCATGAGATAGTTGGGATGAGCATTGCCGGTGTGGGGGTTGCCGCAAATACCCTTGTTATTCTACTCAATCGGAGTATGCCCGTGGTTTCTCCAACCGAACAACTGAGCAAAGAATTTGAGGCTGCACTTGCAGCAAGTAGCGGGTTTTATCAACTTGCAAATCAGAGGACAGCACTGCCATTTTTGGGCGATGTGCTACCGGCTGGAAACGGAATGGCAAGTTTGGGCGATGTATTACTGGTAATAGGAGTTGCCGTACTGATCATAAACGCAATGTGCGAGCAACACTGATGAAATGACTTGAAATGCAATGTATTGATTGCTTGCGCCGCCAATGAGGTGTAGCTTTTAAGAATAAATCGGCTCCCCTCGCCGCGCTCATATGGAGGTCATTTATGACAATTGCGGCATGCAAGTGGGGAGTACCAAGTTTCCCAAGTCTAATTCAGCGAACTAAGGTACTACAGTGCACCCGGGGAAGCGAAACCAAGCCAATCTTATTTGTTGCTCCATCTGGGTACGGAAAAACTGTTTCTGCTGCGCAATACGCGATGCAAAGTTCCCGAGATGCTGTATGGCTTTGCCTGCAGAGCAGACCGATTTCAGCGCCTCTGGTTTTTGAAGAACTTTTACGTTTATTTTCCCAAAAGTCACAATTTGTTGCGAAAATAATGCCAGACAGATCGTTTACAGATGCTGATTTAAAAGAAGCTGCGCGGCATGCGCTAGCCACACACTCCTCTGCAGGCGTAATTTTAATACTTGATGACGGCGGTCTCACTCTTGACGATCCTTTGTTGCATGTGCTTAACACGGTTACCAATGAACTAAAGCCCTTTATTGATCAAATTGTTATCACGGCGAAGTCACTAGACAAACTAAGCATTCCCACTGCAGATCAGGTGACAATAATTGATCGCCACAATTTACGCATAGATTCCTCTGAAGCACAGATGCTGGCTGATTCTATGGGCGTGAGCTTGTGTTCAGATGACGTTGGGCGCCTATTAGAGGCATCCCGAGGGCATGCTGCTTTATACGCAGTGTTGCTGCGTGCTGTTGGCGCGAAGTTGTCACTGGAGCCAGGCGAGCCCAGTCTCACCGCTTTGGGAATGTTAGAGCACTTGCTGCAGGGGTTACCCTCGCAGCTTTTGGCAGCGCTAGAAATAGCCTCTCTACTTGGTGAATTTTCACTACGAGATGCCGAGATGTTTTTTGGCAATGAGCTGCATGAACAGCTGAACCAGATTGCTCGGGAGCTGCCTCTTGTGCAGCTTGATAGGTCTGGACATCAAGGTGAAACTATCGTGCGGGTGCATGACTTGGTTTCCGGCTGCGTGCTTCAT
This sequence comes from Coriobacteriia bacterium, assembly GCA_009779675.1. Lineage (GTDB taxonomy): Bacteria > Actinomycetota > Coriobacteriia > Anaerosomatales > PHET01 > WRDS01. Next base: position 31,013 of record WRDS01000009.1, on the reverse strand, counting down.
AGGGTTCGGCTAAAAACGCTTGAAGTAGAGTGCCCGTCGATTGATAAAGCGCTCCTTCTTCTTGGCTCAGGAAAACAGTGGTCAAAAGCCTGGGCAATTTGTGAGTTGTTTGATAAAGGAGAGATAGCAGCGCGCTTTATTAATCGATTTGGTGAGGAAATGCTTAAAGACCACCACGCTGACGAGCTTTTAAAACTAGTCTCTCTTGTGGCGCTGCAGGACATCATGAAAGATTCAAAAATCCTTCTATATTGGGCACAAGGTCTTTATGAAATCGGCAAAATCGACGAAGCAATGGCGAAACTGAATGCTGCAATCACGCTTGCGGGTCATGACCAGAAATATGAAACGCTTTGCATGGCAGCAGCTTGCAAAACTCTTTGGCTGGTTGATCAAGGAAAAGCAGCAGAAGCGGTTGTTTGTGCAGAACAGCATTTGGCTAAAGTGCAAGAGGATATATCGGCCTCAATACATTGCGAATTGTTGCTTGCATATGCAGGAGCGTTAGCGGCTGATAGGAAGCGCGAGGCTTCAAATCACGTGCTAAATCATGCGGAAAGAGTTGCGACTTTTGAAAACGATCATCTAAATGTTTCGATTCAGCGCCTGAAAAGGTTTCGGGTTCTGCTGGATTCGTTATGGACAGGCGATTGGTCCAATTTGGTTCGCCGCTTGGGGCCGATGCTGAATGATTGTTCAGAGCCTTTTATGGCCAGGCAGATGCTCTGCGGGAATCTTGCTTTAGGTCTTGTAGAAACAGGACGGCTAGCAAGGGGTGAATCTTTGCTAAATCTTGTTTGCAAGCAGGGCAATGTGTTACTCGATGCCGCATACCTTCCGGCGGTTGCTCTTGTTCAGGCCGCAAAAGGAAACTACGAGAGGGCAACAGCAGCATTTTCTGAAGCGCGCTCCGCAGCTGTTGAGTGTGGCGATGAGGCAGACATACATGTCAATCTTCTCTACCAGGCGGTCGTTGAAAGAGCTTTTGGTGCCACTGAACAAGCGCTTGCTTCTGCGGAGAGATCTTTTGAAGAGCTAAGCCACTGCGATTTTTTCAGTTACTCAACTCTTGCGCAAACAGAGATCGCTGCTGGTCTGTTGGCTTTAGAGGATCATAGGGCGGCAAGGAAGTGGATAAAATCTGCAGACATCTATAGAGAGAGCCTCTCCACCGTCAATTGCTATCACGCTTTGAGCGGTGCCATGGTGCTTGCTGTTGCTGATTACCGAGATGATGATATTGAAGGTGCGCTTACAAAACTTGCTCCGTTGGCTGATTACATCAAATCGGACAGTGCCAACTGGCGCATGGCGATGTACTGCCGCGTGCACCCCGAGTTGCTCGGCATGCTTGCTATGGCGGTGGGCTCAGAACAGTTGCCGGTGCACATGCTTCGCATGGTGCTGCCTGAGAACGTGGAGCGGGGATTGCGGATCGCGGTTGACTTGATGCCGAGGGAAGAGTGGCTGGCTCTTGGTCAGCGGGCGCTCGGCGAGGATCAGTTCGAAGCCTATCTGCAGCGTAAGGGACGTCCGATCTGCCGCGTCCACCTGTTCGGCGGGCTAGAGGTGCTTGCTGGGGAGAAACAGGTCACGGACCGCGACTGGAAAAAGCGCAAGGCCCGATTGCTCTTTGCGATGCTGGTCCTTATGCGGGGGCAGGATATACCGAGGGATCAGATACTTGATCATCTCTGGCCAGACCTGCCTGAGCAAAATGCCCGCAATAATTTTTATGTTGTATGGAGCACGATGAAATCAGCGCTTCTGCCGCCTGGGGAGCGGGCTGCTCGCTGTCCGTATGTCGAGAACCCACGTGGCCGGTGTCGGATTGTCCGTGATGCGCTTCGCTCTGATATCGATGAGTTTGAGGAGCTTATGGCGAAGGCTCGACAGGCTGAAGCTGAAAACAAGATCGATGAAGCGGTGGCAGCACTCCAGGATCTCATGGGAGTCTACCGTGGCGAGCTTCTGCCCGGCGACATTTATGATGACTGGTTTGCGCCGATTCGGGATAAATACCGTTTTGACTTTATTGAGGCGATGATGCGTGCTGCGGAGCTACTGTTTGGAAAAGGCGACCCTTGCGAGGCCCTCATTTTTGTGCGCCGCGCCATTCAGGTTGACCGGTGCCGAGAGGATCTTTACCAGATGGCGCTCAAATGCCACATCGCCGCTGGTCAACGGGGTGCAGCGATTGAGACTTTCATTCATTGCAAGACGGAGCTTTCCGAGGAGCTTGGACTCGATCCGTCTGCTGAGACGATGAATATCTACCAGGAAGTCCTTGCAATGGAAGAACGCCCCCGGTACGAATCGAGCACCTTTCCCGGAAATAGTTTCTTGAGTTCGAGAATTGGTAAGGTTTCGGTAAGGAGTTCTCGATAAGGTGGCTTTGCGCCGGCGTTGGTTCTTAGCGAAGCGGGTTTGTCGGCGCCACACGGAACTTGTCGGGCCTCCTGGAAAGGACTTTGCGGGCGGGGCGCGACCAAGGATTGGCGAGGAGCGGGAGTTCCTGAGGGGCGCCGACGGGTCGGCACCGACTCCGTTCGGGCTCGGCGGGTTCCGTGTGGGCGGTTTTTGCGCAGACGGTTGTAGCGCAGGCAGCTTTAGGGCAGACGGTTGTAGCGCAGGCAGCTTTAGGGCAAGAAGAAACACAAAACGTCTTCCGAAGCGCTTCCCGCTGCCCGGATGTCTCGTTTACGATGGGACTTGCGGGTATGATTCTGTTGTGCGCAAAGACTGTGCACAAGGGCTGTGCACAAAGGCTGTGCGGATAGGCTATGTGCGCAAGCTGTGTGTAGAGGCTGTGTGGATAGGCGGGAGGAGCCTCAGAAAAGCGCTGCCCTATGCTAGAATCGCGCTGTTTGGCTCGGTTATTCGCCTCAGAGAGGTGTCTTTTTACCTATGAATATCTTACAGAAGCTCCTCACGCTTGGAGAGGGCAGACAGCTTCGTGCCTACGAGTCCATTGTTGCAAAAATCAACGACCTTGAGCCGGAGTTCAAAAGCCTTACCGATAAAGAGCTCCCCGGAAAGACCGTTGAGTTCCGCGCACGCTTGGATCGCGGAGACGATCTCGACTCGCTGCTCCCAGAAGCATTCGCTGTAACCCGCGAAGCATCACGCCGTGTTCTCGGCATGCGCCACTTTGACGTTCAAATGATCGGTGCCATGGTGCTCAACGATGGCATGATCGCCGAGATGAAGACCGGTGAAGGCAAAACGCTCGTAGCGACGCTCACGGCGTACTTAAACGCGCTGTCTGGCAATGGTGTCCATATCGTCACGGTCAATGACTATCTTGCCAAACGCGACAGCGAGTGGATGGGGCGCATATATCGCTTCCTCGGCATGGAAGTAGGTCTTTTGCAGGCTCGGATGGATCCTGCCCTTCGTGTCAAGGCGTACCAGGCGGACATTACATATGGCACTAATTCGGAGTTCGGTTTTGATTACTTGCGCGACAACATGGAGGTTCGATCTGCCGAGCAGGTGCAGCGCGGGCATGCCTATGCGATCGTTGACGAGGTTGACTCGATCCTGATCGACGAGGCACGCACGCCGCTCATTATCAGCGGGGCGGGCTCTAAATCTGCAGAGACGTACAAAGACTTTGCGCGCATTGTGCCTCGGCTAAAAGAGGAGAGGGACTTCGACCTCGATGAGGCGAAAAACACCATTGCGCCTACGGAAGAGGGCATCGCAAAAGTAGAGAAGGCACTGGGCATCGACGATATCTACCTCGATCCTTCAGGGCAGCTCGTCAATCATCTGCAGCAGGCGCTGAAAGCACAGTTCCTCTTCAAGCGTGATGTCGACTACGTCGTGAAAGACGGCGAAGTCATGATCGTTGACGAGTTCACCGGTCGGTTGATGTATGGCCGTCGCTATTCGGAAGGGCTGCACCAGGCGATTGAGGCAAAAGAGCGGGTGCATGTCCGCGAGGAGAACCAGACGCTTGCAACGATCACCCTGCAAAACTACTTCCGGATGTATGACAAGCTTTCGGGCATGACGGGTACCGCCATTACCGAGGACAAGGAGTTCCGAGAGATATATAACCTTCCGGTCATGGCTATCCCGACCAACATGCCCATGGTGCGGGACGACCGCAACGATCTCGTCTACCGCTCGGTCGATGCGAAGTTCAATGCGGTATCTGAAGATATCAAGGAGCGGCATGCAAAAGGCCAGCCGTGCCTGGTCGGAACGATCTCGATCGAGAACTCCGAGCGGTTGAGCAGGCAGCTTACCAAGCGTGGCATCAAGCACAATGTCCTCAATGCCAAGTTCCACGAGCAGGAGGCGATGATCATCGCGCAGGCCGGACGTGCCGGTGCGGTCACGATCGCTACAAACATGGCGGGTCGTGGGACAGACATTCTCCTCGGCGGGAATCCTGAGCTTTTGTGGGAGGACATCGTCCGCGGGCAGGGGGTCTCGCCTGAGGATGCCGATGAGGCCCTGAAGGCGGAGGCGCTTAAAGAGGCCGAGCAGGTCTGCGCCGAGGAGCACGATAAGGTTGTCGGCGCTGGTGGGCTCGCGGTCCTTGGCACCGAGCGCCATGAGTCGAGGCGGATCGACAATCAGCTCCGAGGTCGTTCCGGGCGCCAGGGCGACCCGGGGGTGAGCCAGTTCTACCTCTCGCTCGAAGATGATCTGATGCGGCTTTTTGGCGGGGACAGGATGGATCGTGTTGCCGCGTTTATGGCAAAAAGCGAGGTCCCTGACGATATGCCGATCCAGGCCAGCCTGGTCTCCAAAGCCGTTGAGGGGGCCCAGCGCCAGATCGAGGCGATGAACTTCGGCTCCAGGAAACACGTGCTGGAATACGACGATGTCATGAACAAGCAGCGTGAGGTGATCTATAGCGAGCGTCAGGAGGTGCTCGACGGCAAGGACATCCATGGCCGCGTGCATGACATGATGCGGGACACGGTCGTTTCAAATGTGCTGGTCCTCTGCCCCGAGCGTTCGTATTCGGAGGAGTGGGATTGGGATGGACTTGCACTATGGTATCGCGATCTCACTGGGGTGGAAGGCGCGGTCAAATCTGCGCAGGACAGCATCGATGATGCGCACGGGCTTGCCCAGGAGCTTGTTGAAAAGGCTCTCGGCGTTTACGTCGAAAAAGAGCAGCTTCTCGGCGCTGATGGGCTCCGGGAATTAGAGCGCCAGGTCATGTTACGCATCCTCGACACGCGCTGGATGAACCATCTGCAGGAGATGGATTATCTTAAGGAGGGCATCGGTCTGAGGGCGATGGGGCAACGCGATCCTCTGGTTGAGTACAAGAATGAGGCGTATGACATGTTCTCCGGCCTGGTCGAATCGATCAGCGAGGACTTCCTGCGCACGGTAATGCATATTCAGCTGCTCAAGGCAGAGGCAGAACCCGAGCGGCCTTTGCGCAATGTGCGCTATACCTCGGCGGATGAGTCAAGCATCGGCGGGGTCGCCCAGGCCACGGCGGCGGCCCAGGTTGCGCAGGCAGCTGCCGTCGGTGTCAGCGGACCCTCGCAGGAGCAGATCGCGGCCGCCTCTGCCTCGGCAGGGGGGAGGCAGAAGGCCGCAACAGTGGTCAAGGACAAGGACGACCCTTGGGCGAACGTCGGGCGCAACGATCCTTGTCCATGCGGCAGCGGCAAAAAATACAAGAAATGCCACGGGAAAGCGGGCGCTTAGGCACAAGGTGGAGAATCGCGACTCAGATATAGCTGCTTTAAGGGACCGGGTCTTGGCAATGGCCGGCTACTTGCGCATGGACGCGAAGCGCTTGGAGCTTGCCGCGCTTGACGAGCGGGCCTCGGAGCCCGGTTTCTGGGATGACCAGGGTGCTGCGCAGCGGGCAATGGCGCAGGCGGCCGCGTTCCGAGATGAGATCGAGTCCTACGAGGCGATGATTGCTGCGCTTGAGGATGTCGAGGCTGCAAACGAGCTTGCTATGGCCGAGGAGGACGAGGAGCTTGCCGCAGAGCTTGCAGGTGGGCTTTCGAGCCTGGTGGGGCGCATAACGGAGCTCGAGGTCGCATCCTGGTTCACCGAGGAGCTCGATCCCGGGGATGCCATTATTACCATTACGCCTGGCCAGGGCGGTCTTGAGGCGCAGGACTGGACCGAGATGCTCCTCAAGATGTATTCAAAATACGCCGAGCGCAAAAAATGGAAGATCGATCTCCATGATGCCCCGGTCGGCGTTGAGCTTGGGCTTGACCGTGCGGTGTTCACGGTGCATGGGCGCAACGCGTACGGCATGCTTCGGTCCGAGATGGGCGTCCACCGCTTGGTGCGGATCAGTCCGACCGACGAAAAAAAACGTCGGCAGACGACGTTTGCCGGTGTGGAGGTCCTCCCGGTCCTTCCTGATGAGATAGAGGTCGATGTTCGCGATGAGGACCTGAGGATCGATGTGTACCGGTCAAGCGGCCCGGGCGGCCAATCGGTGAACACGACTGATTCGGCGGTCCGGATCACGCACCTTCTAAGCGGTATCGTTGTCACCGTGCAAAACGAGAAGTCGCAACACAAGAACAAAGAGGCAGCGATGAAGATCCTGCGCTCGCGTCTTTACGAACTCGAGAAAGAAAAGCGTGAGGCCGAGCTTGAGGAGCTTAGGGGGCCACGTAAAGAGATCACCTTTGGTAGTCAGATCCGCAACTATGTGCTCTATCCCTACCAGCTGGTAAAGGATCTGCGTACTGGGCATGAGACCGGGAACGTCGAGGCGGTCCTGGGCGGGGATATCGAGGCATTCCTGATCGCGTTCCTTCGCTGGCGTGTCGGCGGCGACGAGTCAGCGCAGGCGCAAGGGCAAACGCAGACCCAAGCGCAAGCGCAGGCGCAGGAGCAAGCGCGAGCGCAGGCTCAAGCGTCGGCACAGACCCAAACGCAAGCGCAGGCCCAAGGTCCGGGGGCGGTATAGGCAGGTGCGCCTCAAGGCAGATCTTCATACCCATACGGTTGCGTCCGGCCATGCTTTTTCCACGGTCACCGAGATCGCGACCGTAGCTGCCAGGTACGGACTTGAGCTTTTCGCCATCACCGACCACGGGCCACTAGTGCCACAGGGCGCACACCCTTGGTACTTTTTAAACCTCAAGAACCTGCCGAGCATCCTCGGCGGAGTTCGGATCTTAAAAGGATGTGAAGCGAACCTCTCGGAATCGTCCGAGAACGGCATAGACCTGCCCGACGAGGTGTTAGAAGCGCTTGACTTTGTCTCGGTGGGCTTTCACCCGCTGATCGGCTTTGACGACCATGATCGTTGCCGGAACACCGAGGCGCTTCTAAGGGCGATGGAAAGCCCGTACGTGGATCAGGTCGTCCACCCAGGGAATGAGAGGGATTTCCCGCTTCATATGGATCGGATCGCCGAGGCTGCTGCACGTTATCAGGTGATCCTTGAGCTCAACAACCACTCTTTCAACCCTTCGAGCATGCGCTCCAACGATCAATCAAAGGAACGCGAGTTCGCCCGTGCGGCGGCGGAGGCGAAAGCCCCAATTGCGATCGGGAGCGATGCGCACTATGCGCTACATGTGGGACACTTTACGCATGCCGAGCACGTTGCCGAGGAACTCGGTATTGATGAGGGGTGCGTGGTGAACAGGGATGCCGAAAGCGTGCTTGGCTTTTTGGGTGCCAAGCGCAAACGGCCGTTCCTCGACCACGGCGGCTCTTGGGAGCTGGGCGGGGCATGACGGCAGGACATTGATGAGGCATGGTCAGGCGAAGTGCTCAAGGAAACGAGGGTGAAGATGAGGGTGACACTATGACAGAAGGACTGTCAGACACCGCTCGGATGCAGGCATCCGTTGCTACCCGCGTGCGTGCGGGGGCCCTGCGGATGCGTCGCGACATCGTCGAGATGATCGGGGCTGCCGGCTCTGGGCACCCTGGTGGCTCGCTCTCGGCGGTCGATATCGTTGCTACCCTGTACCTCGGCGGCATCCTGCGCCACAAGCCCGATGACCCGTCGTGGCCGGAGCGCGATCGTTTCATCCTGTCAAAGGGGCATGCGGCACCGGTGCTTTATGCGGCGCTTGCCGAGGCCGGCTACTTCGAGCGCACGCATCTAAAGACGCTGCGCAAGCTCGGCTCGATCTTGCAGGGACACCCCGACTGCAAGAAAACGCCCGGGGTCGAGGTCTCCACAGGCTCGCTTGGGCAGGGGCTCTCGGTGGCAGCTGGTCTCGCAGCGGGGCTCGCCCGTGCCCAAGATGTCAGACCTGCCGCGTACAATACGCGCACGGTGTTCGTGCTGCTCGGCGATGGTGAGCTACAGGAGGGGCAGGTGTGGGAGGCGGCGATGTTCGCCGCGCATCAGGGGCTTGGTAACCTTGTTGCCATTGTTGACAACAATGGCCTGCAGATCGATGGCGCTTGCAACGACGTGATGAGCCTGGGTTCGCTCGCAGACAAGTTCACTGCGTTCGGGTGGGAGGTCATCGAGGTCGATGGCCATGATGTCGAGTCTCTGTATGCTGTGCTTGCCAGGGCACGTGCGCACACCGCAGGGCCGGTTGCTGTGCTTGCCCACACGGTCAAGGGGAAGGGCGTCTCATTCATGGAAAACGAGGCCGGCTGGCACGGTAAGGCACCTTCTGATGCCCAGGTGGCAGAGGCTTTACGCGAACTCCCTATTGCCGAGGAGAAGGGGATCCAATGACCGCAAAGGCCACTCGCGAGGCTCTTGGCGAGACCCTTGTGACGCTCGTGGAAGGGGGAGTGGACATCGCTGTTGTCGAGGCCGACCTCTCAAAGTCAACGACGACTGCCAAGTTTGCCGATGCTTATCCGGAGCGGTTTTTTAATGTCGGTATCGCCGAGCAGGACATGATCGGTGTTGCAGCAGGCCTTGCGGTTGGGGGGCAGGTGGCCTTCACGGGCTCATTTGCGGTGTTTGCGACCGGCAGGACTTACGACCAGGTGCGCAACACTGTGTGTTACTCCGGCCTTGATGTGAAGCTTACGCCCACGCACGCCGGTATCACCGTGGGGCCTGACGGCGGCAGCCATCAGATGATCGAGGACATCGCGCTCATGCGCGTACTGCCGGGGATGCGCGTGCTTGTCCCAGCCGACTATCGCTCTGCCAAGGCGGCGATCCGGGCGGCAGCCTCTACCCCAGGCCCGTTCTACATCCGACTGGGTCGCTCGGCGCTTCCTGAGATCTATTCCGAAGGGCACGAATGGGAGGTAGGTCGTGCCCATGTGCTGCGCGAAGGATCGGATGTGACTATCGCCGCATGTGGTGTCGAGGTCGCCCAGGCGCTCTTGGCAGCCGAGGCACTTGCGAACGAGGGCATCTCTGCTGAAGTCATAGATGTCGCTACCATAAAGCCTATCGACGTTGAAACGCTTGCAGCCTCGGCAGCAAAGACGGGAAGGGTCGTGACTGCAGAAGAGCACTCGGTGCTCGGCGGCATGGGTTCTGCCGTCTCTGAGGTCTTGTCCGAGGTGTGTCCGGTCCCAACAAGGCGTGTGGGAGTGGCTGATACCTTTGGGACATCAGGAAACCCCGACGAACTCATGGTGTACTTCGGGTTGACAGCAGACGACATCGCTGCAGCTGCAAAAGAGCTTTTATAAATGAAGCAGACAGAGGCGCGTGCGGCTGCGCTGGGCTTCATAAAATCAACATACGATGTTGTTATGGAGAGCGCAGGTCACACGCGTCTGTTTTGCTAGACTTGCGTGCGAGGATCGCGGTAATTATCGAAACGGAGTCCTTTTATGAGCGACACGCCCTCAGTAACACCTGAACCGGCATCTGGAGCTGAAGGAGCATCACGGAGCACCGCTGCGATGCTCCTCATGCGGGGTGTCAATAAGTATTACACGCCTGGGAAGGCCGCTTTACAGGACTGCAACGTGATGATCGGGGCAGGCGAGTTTGTGTTCCTGGTCGGTCACTCGGGATCTGGCAAGTCCACCTTTATCCGGCTGCTGCTCCGGGAGTTGATCCCGTCAAGCGGCCAGATTGTGGTTGCCGGGCAGGATCTTGTGAAGATGAAAAGCTGGAAGGTGCCGTATCTGCGCCGGAACATCGGTTGTGTGTTCCAGGACTTCAAGCTGCTGCCAAACAAGACGGCATTTGAAAACGTGGCCTTTGCCCTGCAGGTCATCGGCAAGAGCAAGCACGTGATACGCACGCAGGTTCCCGAAGTGCTCCGCCTTGTAGGTCTTGAGGACAAGGTGCAGAGCTATCCCGATGAGCTCTCTGGGGGCGAGCAGCAGAGGGTCTCAATCGCTCGGGCGTTTGTGAACCGCCCTCCGCTGCTTTTATGTGATGAGCCGACAGGGAACCTCGACCCGCAGACTTCGCTTGGCATCATGAAGTTGCTTGAGCGTATCAACAAGACGGGCACGACCGTGCTCGTTGCAACGCATGACCGAGATATGGTGGACAGCATGCGTCGCCGGGTCATTGCCTTGGAAAGCGGGCATGTCATCCGCGATCAGGATCGGGGAGTGTACGGGTATGTCGATTAATATTCAGTACTTTGCAGGGGAATCTTGGCAGAACTTCCGGCGAAACTGGGTCATGACCTTTGGCGCTGTGATCACTATCTATTTGTCGCTCTTGCTCGTTGGCGTGTTCTTGGTCACTGGCATTGTCGTGAACCGGATCGTTAAAGACGTGGAGGAAAAAGTCACTATCCAGGTGTTTCTCAGGGATGGCATAAGCCCTGAGGACGTGGATGCCCTCCAGAAAGATATCCTTGCTGATCCGCTTGTCAAATCGGTGCGCTACACGAGCAAGGAGAAGGCACTCGAGATCTTCAGTGGGCAAATGGAGGGCAGTCCCGGGATCCTTGAGCAGATGGCGGGAAACCCGCTGCCTGCTTCGCTTGACATTGACCTGAAGGATCCACGCACGGTCAGGGAGATGGCGGATAGCATTCTAAAAAACGAGACGTTCTTGTCGGTTTGCGACCGTCCCGAAGATCCGGAGAGGTCGCTCAAGTACGGCCAGCAGATAGTTGACAAGTTGTTTGCGTTTACCCGGGTTATCCGCATCGTAGAGATTGCGTTTGTGTCCATGCTTGCAACGGTGAGCCTTATCTTTATCAGCAATACTATCCGGCTTGCCATCTATGCCCGACGCAAGGAGATCGGCATTATGCGTCTTGTGGGCGCAAGCAACTGGTTTATCCGCACCCCGTTCCTGCTTGAGGGGATGTTGCAGGCGCTTGCCGGGGCTGCACTTGCCATTGCAACGCTGGTGATCGTGCAGGTGACCGTGTTTCCTCGACTAAAAGACGCAGTTCGCTTTCTTGCAATCGATCTGGGAACGGGCACGTTTATCCAGATATCGGCGATCCTTGTCTTCTCCGGGATATTCATTGGGCTGGTCGGCTCAGCGTTTGCCATGCGCCGGTATCTCAAAGTGTAAGACTTGGACACCGTTGATGCCTTACTTATACACGCGAGTCCTGCACATGCGAGTCCTGCATACTGGTTCTACTAACACTAACGTCCACTGAGGATGCGGCTGAACATATGAACAGGTGGATCAAGGTCGTTTTATGCACGCTCCTGGCTGCAGCCATGTTTGCCGGAGGGTTTGCCGGAGGGTATCTTTTCGCTGTTCACGATCGTTTTGGCGAGATGTTTTGGTCGGGCGGTGCTCGCGACAGGAGCGTGGGCGACGCGGTCAACGAGGTAGTTGACCTGCTTGCCGGGCGCGCTTTGGATCCAGTCAATGAGACCTCGGCAACCGCCGGTGCGATCCAAGGGCTGCTTGAGAGCACGGGTGACAAGTACGCGGTCTATTTCGACCCACGGCATTTCGAATACTTTAATGAAGAGAGCCATGGTGAGTTTGGTGGGGTCGGCGTTGTGTTGGGCGAAAAGGACGGGGCTACTTACGTCGTTGAGGTCTATCCGGACACCCCTGCCGCAAACGCTGGAGTAAGGAGCGGCGATATCTTTGTGGATATCGACGGTACCCGTCGGGACAAATGGCCGAGCGAAGAGGTGGTCAAGCGGGTTCGCGGCAAAGAGGGGACCAAGGTAAGCATCGTATTCAAACGGTTGGGAACGGATGGTGCGAGTGACAAGGAGGTCTCTGTCACCCTCACACGTGCCATGATCGAGCTGCCCAACATTAAAAGCGAGCTTGAGGGTTCAGTCGGGTATATCCGCCTCAGCCAGTTTAACGAAAAGGCTGTAGATAAAGTGGCAGAGGCCATAACCGACCTTGAGAAAAAGGGTGCAAAATCGTTCGTACTCGACCTGCGCGATAACCCAGGTGGGTTACTTAACCAGGCCGAGGGTGTGTCCTCGCTCTTTTTAGAAAGCGGCGTTGTAGTCCAGGTTGAGGAGCGTGACAAAAAGCCCGAGAAGCGCTCGGTGTCTTCCAGGTACAAACAGATCACTAAGGCTCCGGTCGTGTTGCTTATAAACGGAAACAGTGCCTCGGCAAGTGAGATTGTTGCCGGTGCCTTGCAGGATCATAAGCGTGCGACGCTCGTGGGTGAGAACTCCTTTGGCAAGGGGAGCGTGCAGACGGTTGAGCCGCTCCACGGAGGCGGAGGTGTGAAATTTACGATTGCCCATTACCTTACACCTAACGGGCGTGTGATCGACGGAAAGGGCCTCACTCCGGATATTGTCGTGGAAATGGATCCTGAGAAGCAGGCTGATCCCAAAACCGACACCCAGCTTCAGCGGGCGCTTGCCGAGGCGCGCAAGGCGCAGCAGTAGCGCACATCGGCGTGCAAGGTAAGGCTCGCGTTTTGGCATCCGGGCGGATGATGGGCGCTTTGGCGATGCGTTTTCCTGGCATAAGAGAAATAACATTGACGATCCATTTCGCTCCAAAAGGGCGTGTGCGGTGAGCGTGCGTGCAGTGAGCAATAAGCTTGAGCGAATGGATAGGTTTTTTGCTGCTCGGCTTGATGAGTGCGATGAGCACATGCTGTGCAACATCGAGGAACTGCCGGAAGCGTATGAGAGAGTCGCGCAACTTGTTCCAGCAACCACTCGGGTCTTGTTGGATTTGGGTTGTGGCACAGGTCTGGAGCTTAGGTGGATTTTTAAGGCATGTCCAAGCATCAGGGTGGTTGGAATTGACCTGACACAGGCGATGCTTGACGAGTTGCATCGGAAATATGTGGGCAGGGATATCACGCTGATCTGCGCGGATTACCTCAGGTACGATCTCGGCGAAGCCGAGTATGATGATGCCGTCTCCTTTGAGACGATGCACCATCTGACGCACAGTGAGAAGCGTGGGCTGTACGTAAACATCTGTAAGGCGCTAAAACCTGGCAGCAGATATATCGAGTGCGACTACATGGTGGATACTCAGGACGAGGAGAACCAGTGGGCTGCCGAGAGCTGCAGGATCCGTGCCGCGCAAGGTGTTCCCGTCGGCGAGCCTTATCACTATGACACGCCGCTTACGATTAAAAACCAGGTCGAACTGCTTTTGCAAGCAGGTTTTACGAGTGCAGAAGAGGTGTGGCGCAAAAACGGCACAGCTATAATCGTGGCCGAGAAAGGGCGGACGTAGGTCTTAGCGCTAATCCTCCTCGTCGTCATCGTCTAAGAGTATCGGGCTTTCAAAACCGCACTCTTCAGGCTCTAAAAGAAGGCGGCACCGCTGCTCACCGGATTCACTGTTCATCTCAGGGATGGAAATCAGCGTGAGACTGGAGACATCCCCATGCAACACGAGTTTCCAGCGCCCGTTCTCGATCTGGCAGAAATCGAGATAACGATAGGACGCAATATTAAGGAATAGGCAGCCGTTGACGATCATTGTGGCCGAGTCCGAGTCAGCCATCAGCTTGACCAGTACGGCAGTCCCCTTTTCAATCAGGTCGCCATGGGCCTCGTAACAGTATTCCAGGTTCTCCAAAGTCTCAAGTGCGCGAAGCATGTCAGGCGCGCTTGATAGCGTGCCTGTACCAATCATCACTGGTGCAAGTGAGCGTTTCTGATCCATCGGCGCTCCAAAATCAATTAAGGCAAATCAAAAGCCGAGGTTTTAAACAGTGTAAAGAAGTACCGCGACTCGATAAATTTTATCATCTCCATCTGCTTGGGTGGGTTCAGTGGTAAAACTGAATACAAAAATTACACATGCGTGAAGATAACATGCATGGAGATAGCACGCAGAGTGGTTGGTGTGTCGGGCGAGCGATATGCAGAGCGGTTGCGCGCAAAGGGTGGCGCAGGAGCGCAGGAGCGCAAGAGCGCAATGGCGTAGGGGCGGTAAGGGCTTAGACGCGTAAAGGGCGGACGGGTTTGCATGGGCAGACAAAGGCGAGGCGGAAACGCAAAGCGTGCCGTACGGCGCACAGACAGCGGGCTTATTGCCGGCCGGCTCTCGATGACTCGGCATGGATACGGCTTTGTGGGCGCTTCCGAGGGCGATTACTACGTTGGTGCCCGTGACATCGGCGGCGCAATGCACGGAGACGCGGTCCTTATCCGGCCAGATGCCAAATGCCAGGGCGCGAGCCGCAGTGCGAGGGTCATGCGTGTGGCCGAACGGGCAAACACGCACATAGTAGGGCGTTTTGAGCAGCTTGGGACCGTCGGCATCGTGGTACCGGCCGACAAGCGTTTCTGTGCCGAGGTGTTTATTAGTGAGCAGGGGGCATCCGGCGCGAAAAGCGGTGATTACGTTGTGGCGCGGCTCACTGGCTTTCCCACGCGGCACAGCCCTGCGCAAGGGTCAGTCGAAGAGGTCATTGGCCGAGAGGATGACCCTGGCATTGGAGTCGAGGTCATCATTCGCGAGCATGGGCTTGAGACCGGGTTCAGCGCCGATGCACTTGCCCAGGCAGCAGGGATCGAGCTGGATGTTACTGCGGCGCTTGATTCGGATCCCACACGCCGAGACATCCGCGATCGTTTTGTCTTTACCATCGACCCTGTTGATGCCCGTGACTTTGATGATGCGGTCTCAATCGAGCATATCGACGGCCTAACACGGCTTGGTGTCCACATAGCCGATGTGGGTCACTATGTGCCCTGGGGCTCGGCGATTGATGTGGAGGCGCGATGCCGAGCAACGAGCGTCTACCTCGTCGATCGGGTGCTTCCCATGCTTCCCGAAAAGCTCAGCAACGACATCTGCTCGCTCAACCCAGGGTCGGATCGCCTGACTTTCTCGGCGGATATCTGGCTGGACAAGCATGGGGTCGTGCAGCGCTATGAGCTGTACTCGGCGGCAATCCGCTCTAATGCGCGTTTTGCCTATGAGGATGTGCAGGCGATGCTTGAGGGGAGGGCGGCGTTTCCGGATGCGCAGGCCGAGCAGGCCTTGCGCAGCTTTGCTCGGGTGGCCGCACGGCTCGGCGCACGGCGTGTGGCGCGTGGGGGCCTTGATTTCGAGACGGTGGAGGCCAAGGTGCGGCTTGCCGATGATGGGGCACCGCTTGAGGTCATACTGCGCGAGCGCACCCAGGCCACGGCTATGATCGAGGAGGCGATGATCCTTGCCAATGAGGTTGTGGCCGCACATATGCGTGATGCGGCGGTGCCGATGCTCTATCGCATCCATGAGGATCCTGACTCGGATGCGCTTGAGCGCGTTGCGGCGGTGTTAAAGGAGTTTGGCTACCTGGTCAAGGATGTACGCAACACGTCATCGGCTACCCTCCAGCGCATCATTGCCTACGCGCATGACCGACCGGAAAAGCGGCTCATTAACGCACTGCTCCTGCGTGCGCTCAAGCGGGCGCGCTATGTCGATTACCTGGCGCGGCATTTCGGGTTGGCGAGTGCGGCCTACACGCACTTCACCTCGCCGATCCGCCGTTATCCCGATCTCATCGTGCATCGGCTGCTTCGTGCGCAGCTGGCAGAAGCGTCAGGGATCGGCAAGAAGCCAGCGGGGACATCAGCAGCGATGCCAGGGGCCGGCAAGGGGCCAGTGGGGATGCCGAAGGGCGGCGGGGGAGGGGCCGTCGGCGCGGAGGCCGCACTCGCGGTCGCGGGCATGGTCCCCGAGCTTTCCGCGCTTGCTGCGCATTCCTCGGCGATGGAGCGGGAGGCTGCGCTTGCCGAGGAGGAGTCGGTGCGCCTCAAGCTTTGCGAACTCATGGTCGGCCATGTCGGCGAGGTCTTCGACGGCGTTGTGACCGGAGTAGTGGGATTCGGGTTCTTTGTGCAGCTAGAGAATACGGTCGAAGGGTTTGTGCATACAAGGAGCCTGCCGGATGATTACTATACCCATGATGCCAAACGGTTTTTTTTGCGCGGAGAGGAGACGGGAAAAGGCTTTCGCTTAGGGCAACCTGTGCGCGTGCGGATAGAGAATGTGGTGCCAAGCGATGCGCGCATCGATATGAGGGTTGTTTGACGTTTGGTGCCGCGCTATCTTACCTGCGGTATACTAATATGTTCGGCATCTGATATGTGTCCGGCGTTTGACATGTGTCCGGCGTTTGATATGTGTTTGGTATCTGATCCATGAGGAGCATACCTTAATGCAGAAGAAAGACCTTCGATTTCTGAAAGACCTTGTCGAAGCCCCATCGCCGTCGGGTTACGAGCAGCCAGCAGCCCGCGTTTTTCGGGAGCGGCTGGCGCTCAGTGCTGATAGTGTTGAGACGGATGTCTTAGGTTCTGTTCATGCGTTGCTTGAGGGCATGAGACCTGATGGGGTCTCGGTCATGTTTGCAGGGCACATCGATGAGATCGGGTTGATGGTCAACTTCATCACGCCCGAGGGGTACGTGGCGTTCTCCGCGATCGGTGGGGTTGATGCGGCAATCCTGCCGGGCATGCGTGTGCGTGTGCATACAGACGACGGGTCGATTCTTGGTGTGATGGGGCGCAAACCGATCCACCTTATCGAGTCCGAAGAGCGTAAAGCCGTCACTAAGATAGAGAAGCTCTTTATTGACATCGGCCTTAGCGCTGATGACGCGAAAAGGCGGGTGAGCGTTGGCGATCCGATAACCTTTGATGTAGGCATGGAAGAGTTTGGGGATGGCATGGCCGTCTCCCGTGCGTTTGACGACAAGATGGGCGCGTTCATTGCTGCGCGAGTGCTCGAAGAGGTCAAGGCGGCGGGCGGGGCATCGGGTGCGTGCGTTGCCGCTGCAACGGTGCAGGAGGAGATAGGCCTTAGGGGTGGTATTACGAGCGCATACGGCATCTGCCCGGATGTCGGCATCGCAGTCGAGGTTTGCCACGCCACCGACTATCCCGACATTGACAAGCGCAAGCACGGCGACTTCGAGTGTGGCAAGGGCCCGGTGATCGCACGTGGCCCCAACATCAATCCCGTTGTGTTCGATCTGCTGGTGAAGGCGGCAGACAAGGCAAAAGTCGACTATCAGGTGGGTGCCGAGCCACGCGGGACAGGCACTGATGCCAACCCCATCCAGCTATCACGCGGCGGCAGGGCGGCGGCGCTTGTCTCGGTACCGCTGCGCTATATGCACACGCCTGTTGAGGCCCTCGCGCTCTCCGACATCGATGCCTCCGTCAGACTGCTTACGCATTTTGTGCTAGACCTTGCGCCAGGAACCGACTTCACTCCTTAGGAGGTTGCATGGCGAAGGCGAAAAACGAGCGGCTGATTGCGTCGAACAAAAAGGCGCGGCACGATTATTTTATCGAGGAGGTCTTTGAGGCCGGTATCGAACTCACGGGCACCGAGGTAAAATCGTTGCGCGAGAACCGAGCGTCTTTGCGGGAGTCGTTTGCCACCATCGCCGGTGGAGAGGTTTGGATGCATGGGGTGCATATCGCACCTTACAGCCATGGCAATCGTGCGAATGTCGAGCCCGACCGAAAGCGCCGGCTTTTGCTGCACAAAAAGGAGATCCGCTATCTCATCGGCAAGACCAAGGAGCGCGGGTTCACGCTCATCCCGCTCTCGATGTATTTCTCGCCTTCCAACAAGGCAAAAGTAGAGTTAGCGCTGGCGCGTGGCAAGAAACTGCATGACAAGCGCGATTCGATTGCCGAGAGGGACCAGAAGCGCGATATGGAACGGGCCTTGCGGGAGCGGCAGAAAGGCGGGTAGCCGCGTAGCTGTCGGCGGACGGCTCATCTCGGTGACAGGCAACGACCCAGCCGGGCAGCTGGTCGGGTGCTGTCAGAGGGATCGTGTACACTATTGCTGTGGCGGGTGCCTTACAGGGGGCATGCGCTGCGGCGGAGTGCTTTGCAAAAGGCATGCCGCAAAAGGCACTTTGACAACGTCGAACACATCTCGGATATGGGGGTGACCGGTTTCGACATGATACGTTTGAGGGAAGAAGCAGGTCGAGGTCGCCTTACCTCGTAAAACAGGGGCGCAGACGCTCAAGCGTCGACAACAACTATGCTCTCGCTGCCTAGAATAGAGCAGCGACGCCGATCCGGTGGATGTCTCCGCCATCGGCTAGGTGTCATTTTAGGAGACTGCCACAACTGACGCGGGCGGCATGCAGTTGTGAAAGATGGGACCGCTATGAGGCAGTTGCAGCGAGTCATCAGGCGGCAGCTGGCTCGAGATCTATCTGATGACTGAGCCTGGAGATGCTTCCTAGGGGCGTACCATGGACGCGAGTTCGAGTCTCGCCACCTCCACCATAACCAGCTATATAGGGCCAAGGAGGAGCGGCATGGCGGCACGCGCCCGTCGAACCGCAAAAGACTGGGAGTGCGCACGTGCGCGTCTTTATGAAATGCTTGTCGATGCCGCCCGACGGCGTGAGACGGTTGCCTATAAAGATGTTGCAGTGCATGTGTTTGGCGGTACGGTGCCAGCTCGCTCAAGGTTGATCATGGACCTGCTCACGGAAGTCGACGAGCAAGTCCATGCAGAAAAGGGTGTTATCATCGCTTCGCTTGTGGTCCGTGCGGATAGCGGCATTCCCGGTATCGGGTATTTTCACTTCATTGCTGATCGGTTTGGTCGCGACATCTCCGACCCGAGAACCGCATGGTGCGAGGAAGCCGAGAAGGTGTGGGTGGCTTATGGGCAAAAGTGAACTGGTCAGTTTGCTTTTAGGCGATGCGGTTGGTCGTGCGACTGCGATGACGTGGGTCCCCCTTGAGGCAGCGCATGCGCTCGCCGGTGGCCCGAGCGCCGAAAGCGGCCCGGAGACGCTCGCCCTTGTCGCCCAGGCATTCGACGTTGATCTCGCATTTGTTCCAGCATCTGAGCCGTGGGGTACCGATGCGGTAAAGGCGCTTAAATCTGCGGGTATTGCCGCAGGGTGGATTGTGGAAGGGGTCGTGTCGCGTGTTGCCCTTGAACGCGGGTGGTTTCCCACGATTGCCGAGTCAGCACGCTCGCCGCAGAACCTAGCGGTTGCGCTCCGTGACGCTATGCGCAGCTGTCTTTTCGATGTGCGCCGCGGGCATTTAGCCGAAGCCGACGTGCTGCTCTGCGGCGATGACCTTGCTGGATCCGCAGGTTGGCTTCTTGCGCCCGATTTTGTCCTTGAGACACTCATGCCCTGCTACTGCGCGATTGCAAAAGTGTGGGGGAAGGGGCGACCAGCCGTATTCCACTCTGACGGCGACATCAGGGTGGTTTATTCGGCGCTTGCGGCAGCGGGTTTCTCGGCGGTGCATATCGCGGGCGGCCAACGGGTGTCCTTGCGCAAGGCATTCACAGCGGCTTGCTCGGCTGGGCTTGTCCCCATGGGCGGCGTTGAGATCCGCAATCTTGCTGTCAGCGATGTCCAGCAAGCAGGTTATCAGGCGGAGAGCCTCGCGGATCTCACTGATTTTGAGTCTGCGGTTATCGCTGACGATGGTGCGATAACCACCGCCGAGGAGCTTGCTCTTTTTGGCTCGGCTATTGAGAGTGTCCGGCGCGGGTCACTCTGACCGGTACCACTTTGAGATAAAGCGGCTCGGCTACATCCATTTTGGCTGGATAGGCACTTTTGAGCAGATGGGATCATGCCGATAATTATCTAGCGCGCTGGTATACATACGCCAGCTTGGTTCCGGATGCTTGGAGGATGAAGTGGCTCTTGAGGGCAGCCTCTCAGATTTTTCGCTTAATGACATGTTCCGCCTTCTGCAGAGCGGCAAGAAAGACGGCATTTTATATCTTGAGAAAACCGAGGCGGAAAGGGTCGCTACGCGTGGCCAGGTGTGCTTTAGCAAAGGCATGATCTACCATGCCGAGGTGGGCATGGCCTCTGCTGGCGATCCTGGAGAGCGCATGTATGCAAGCGGCCTGATCACAGAGACCGAGTATCGGCAGGCCAAAGGCCTGGTGAAGATACAGCAGGGCGATAAGGCAAAACGCAGCCTGGCCCAAGTGCTTATCGAAGAGGGATATGTCTCTCGGCACAAACTCGAACAGTTTGTAGCGCAGTCCGTCGAGGATGTGCTGTTCGATCTGCTCAGATGGGAGAGCGGGACCCTTCGTTTCGAGCCGAATGACTCTCATCAGGCGGCCGACCTCGGTGTTGCAATAGCCGTTGGCGATATTGCGGCAAAGCTCGCCACAAGGCTAGAGGAGTGGAACCGCCTCTCAAAGAATGTCCCTGACGACGGAACCAATTTTTTCATGGCATCGACTGCCGGAGGGAATGCGGGGGATATTCACCTGACCGCCCGCGAGTGGGGTCTTTTATGTCATCTGCATGGTGGTCGGAGCTTGCGCGAACTCGTCAACCTCACCGGTTATGGTGACCTTGAGATCGCACGCCTTCTGCTTGAGCTGCAGGCATCTGGGCTGGTTGAGCGCAACGAGGTAGCGGTTGCCAGTACTTCTGCGGGCATTTAGGCAAGTTGCGCCCAAAATGATCGTGACGCAGCAAATACTGGCCGCAAAAGAATTCGAGCTTTTCCGCGACTGGATCCAACAGCAATCAGGGGTGTTTTTTGAGGCATCCAAGACAGACTTTTTGCAAACAGCACTGCATTCGCGTGCGGTCTCGCTTGGGCTGAGCACCTTTGCCGAGTACTTTGAGGCGCTCGGCAGTGAAGAGGACGAGTTCAAGGAGCTGATGAACCTCCTCACGATAAACGAGACGAGCTTCTATCGTTTTCCAGGGCAGTTTGATGCGCTGCGTTATCATGCCGCACCGCGTATCCTGCGCGAGCGTCAGGATAACACCTCTCCGTTCAGGGTCTGGTCTGCCGGATGTTCGACGGGGGAAGAGCCGTATACGATCGCTATGACGCTGTTTGATTCGCTCGTAGGGTTGCAGGGGGTCCCGATCGAGGTGCTCGGCACGGATATATCGTCGGTCGTGCTCGATTTCGCCCGTGTGGCCAGGTATTCAAAGCGGGCGATCAGGGATCTGCAAAGTGATGTTGTCGCCCGCTGGTTTGAGCCCAATGGCGATTACTGGCGCCCGGTCAAGCAAGTGCGAGACGTGTGCAATTTCAGGTACCACAATCTGGCGCAGCAGCAACAGACGCACCTGCAGCCCATGGGCTGGGACGTGATCTTTTGCCGCAATGTGATGATCTATTTCGAGCCGACCATTGCAAAATCGACTATCGCGTGCCTGTACGATGCGCTTAATCCGGGCGGGTACCTGTTCCTCGGGCACTCTGAGATGCTTCCACTGGCGAAAGACTGTTTTGAGACGGCGGAGGTGAACGGCGTGTTCTTCTACAGGAAGCCCAGCCGGCCTTCTCAAGCCAGGCAGACTGCGTTTTTAATGCCTCAGGCAAAAGGTGGAGCGGAATCCGGGCCCTCTAATGGCTTCGAAGGGAAAGGGATCCCTGTCAGGGCCTTTCCTCGCGGGGTTGCAGGGGCTGCCGAGGCTGCAAGGGCTCATGAAGATGTAGATGAGGTGCGCAAAACAGAGCCGGTAACACAAGACGCGGCGGCCTTGGATGAAATACAATTGGCTTTGGTCTCAGCGTACAAGCGGGCGGATGTCGGCGATGTGGCGGGAGCCATTGCAGAAACCGATGCCATCCTTGAGGAGCAGCCGCTTTGTGCCCAGGCGCGTTACCTGCTTGGGATGCTTAAGCGCGGGCAGGGGGAGTTGGGGGCGGCAGCGCGCGAGTTCCGCCGCACGCTTTATAGCGATCCGGACTTCTCCCTTGCGCATTTCGCACTTGCGGGGATTGCTCGGCAAAACGGGGACGCAGAAGAAGCGATCTGCGAGTACGAGCGGACCCTTAGGACTTTGGGGAAGGAAAGGCAGGGGACGTGGTCGGTGTTCCTCGGCGATTTTTCGCCTGAAATGATCGCCGAAGCGAGTGAGCGTGGAATCGAAGAGTCTCGAAGAGCCATTGCTGATGCCGGATGACCCGGTGTTAGGCAAAGTGATTGTTGTGGTTAATAGCCGAGAGGGGAGCAGACTCCCATGTCTACAACACGGATACTGCTAGTCGATGACAGTCTGACCATCCGGGAGATGATTAAGTCGCTTCTGATTTCCGCCGGGTACGAGGTCATAGAGGCCTCGGATGGAGCTGAAGCGCTCGATGCTGCAAAAAGTGAGTCGCCTGACCTGATCTTGCTTGATGTCATGTTGCCCAAACTCGATGGTTATCGTGTATGTCGACTGCTTAAATTTGACAAGAACTACCAGAAGATCCCGATCATTATGTTGACGGCAAAGGCAGAAGAGCAGTCTATGGCCACGGGTATCCGGACCGGTGCCGACCAATACCTGACCAAACCAGTCGAGCCAGAGCGTCTCCTCGCAGTTGTTGCAGAAGAACTTGCCAAAGTGCAGGCTTAAAGTAAAAGGCGGCAGTGATCACGATGCCAGATATCACAGCAAAATCCACAGCAGATCAGGTAATAAACTCGCTTGTCAGTTCGAAGTACATCCTGCCTGGGCAGGTTGAGGCTATCCGTGTCGATTCGGCTACCGATGGCGAGATGGGGAGACGGCTCCTTGCAGAAGGTGTCATCACCGAAGCGCAGCTCGCACTTGTACTCGAGCGGGATCTTGGTTACCCGCAAATCGACTTGAAGAGTTACGCGCCCGACGAGGATGCGCTGCGGCTTATACCGGCAGATGTTGCCAACGCCTATCGGTTATTGCCGTTGTTTGATATCGACGGGGTGCTTACCGTGGCCCTCGGCGACCTTGCCTCGGTGTTTGCTTTTGAAGAGATCGGTGCCGCGAACGGGATTGAGCTTAACGCTGTCATCGGCGAGAGGTCGGCGGTGGAAGAGGCGCTGCTGGAGTATTACAGCAGACCAGGGGCGGCGGACAGCGGGTCAGGGGCGGACAGCAGGCCGGGGGCGAGTGGGTCAGGGGCGGCGGACAGCGCGCTAGAGGCGGCTTCGGCAGCACCTGCCGACACGAGCGGGGCAAATGAGTTTACGATGGACGGCCTGGTGTCCCAGGCGGGAGTGGCCCCCGACGTTGCTTCTTCTGAGTCCTCCGTATCTGAAGAGGTCCCCGATCCTGATATTTCCGAAGATACACAGTGGACCCCCGAACCGCTTTCAGCGCCTGATGAGGTAGAGGCAGCAGCGTTTGGAGTCGAGCACGCTTCTTCAAGTGCAGAGGGGTTTGCGGTCGGCGAGCTCGACTCGGGTCCCAGTGTGGCAGCTGACAGCGACATCGCAGATGTTTCTGCGGCGTTGACCGTTGAGCAGGTCATGGGAAGTGAGATCGGCGAGGATAGCCCATCGATAGACCTTGATGTCTTAGCGGTTGCCGATGAGCGTGCGGTCGCTATTTTGGTTACAGACATCCTTGAGGCTGCAGTGCGCCGCGGTGCGAGCAAGATACACCTACTGCCCTACAAGTCGGACTTCTTCTTGGTGTTCAGGATCCGGGGCAGGCTTGAGAAGATAGCAAGCGCCCCGCTGTCTATGGAAAAACAGCTCATCAAGGGTTTTATAAACTTTGCACGGTTGGGCGACATCCCGGACAGCCGTCCGGCGCTTGGCCGGGTGCGTACAGAGATCGCTGGTAAGGACGTCGTGTTCTCGATCTCAGCGGTTCCAACAATCGCCGGGCAACGGCTTGTCATCTCGGCAGTGACGAATCCGCCGCGTCCAAAAGACCTTGCTGCCCTTGGAATGTCGGATGCTGAGCAAAAAGCGCTTCATGCGATGGTCGAACGTGGGCGCGGGCTGCTGTTGATCGCTGCTCCGGTGGGCGGTGGCTGCTCGGCGACGTACTACGCGCTCCTGCAGCATGCGGCGCAGGTGGGCAAAACCGTGTACTCGGTGGAGCGCTCAATAGACTATGAGATTCCCGCAGCAGCCCAAGTCCAAGTCAGCCCTGGCACTCCGATACCGGCTGCAGGGTATTTTTCCGCCGGATTCGAGCAGGACACCGATGTGCTCGCGCTTGACTCCATCCAGGCTGTCGATGAGGCCAACCTTGCTATCAAAGCGGCGGGGATGGGCAAGCTTGTGATTGTGACCTTCGTGAGCGGGGATATTGTTTCTGGCGTAAGAAGGCTCCTTGATATGGGCGTTGAGCCGGTCTCGCTTGCGAACTCGCTTACGCTTGGGGTGGGTCAGCGCATTCTCCGGACGAACTGCACCACATGCGCAGAACCGACCCAGAGCTCAATCGTGTCAAAGATCCCTGGTGCCCGCATGGGCATTGTGCCGCACGAGGGCAAAGGGTGCCCTGCGTGTTCGGGGACCGGATACTCTGGTGCGACCGGGATCTTTGAGGTGCTGCCGTTCACCGAGCCTGTCCGCACGGTCATCGTGGGCGATGAGAGTGTTAACAACATCCGCATTGCGGCGACCAAGGCCGGCATGCGCTCAATGGTCTCCTCAGGCCTGTCGAAAGTCGAAAAAGGCATCATCAGCCCTAATGAGCTGAATCGGGTCTTGAGGTTTGCGAAGTGAGCGGTCGGGCAAATGACCTCAATGTGCATCTGGGCAAAGAGAAGTCTGCTGCCCTCGGCTCGGAGGAGCAGGCTGCCAGGGGTGCCAATGTGCAGTACGTCGTATTCTCGGTCGCCGACCAACATTTCGGGCTGCGCCTCGAGCATGTGCTTGAGGTCCAACCGATTGTTGGTATGTCTGCTGCCACAGGGGCGGCAACAGGTGTCATAGGCATTGTTGATCTGCGCGGGGAGATTGTGCCAGCGGTCGATCTTGCGGTCTTGCTCGGCGTTCCTTCTGCCGAGAAGACCCTTGACACCCCGATGGTGTTTGCGACGTTTTGTGGTGAGGTCATCGCACTCGTGGTCGATGCGGTCGAGGACGTATTCGACCTCTCTGCGGCACAGGTGCGCGAGGTGCCACACTCCTATCCGTTGAGCGCACTGATGGAATCGGTTGCGCGTCTCGATAAGAACCTGGTCTATATGCTTTCGGCAGAGCAGCTGTTCAGGTGTTTGAGCGTGGTGGCGTGATGGGTGAGCCGACGCGTGCGCTTCCCACGACCCCATCTGACGATGAGGTGCTGCGCCAGCGCGCCGAGTCACTTGCCCACGTCAAAGAACAACAGGACAAGCCTCTGCTTGAGGCGGTGCTGTCTTTCTGTGCCGGAAATGAATGGTATGCCGTGAAGGTGTCGCCTGTTCGGGAGATCATCCATGGCTTCACGGTCGTTTCGCTGCCGTGTGTGCCCGAGTATGTGCTCGGAGTGACCAATTTACGTGGCGAGATCCTTTCGGTGTGCGGGGCAGCGGAGATGCTGGGGTCCAGGTGCTCGGAAAGGCCTTTGGACGAGGGCATCATGGACGTTGCGATCGTCCTTGCTAAAGGGGACGTTGCAACCGCTTTTGTGGTTGATGAGATCGGAGACATCATCGATGTAAGCGAGGGCGACTTTGAGCCGATAATAAACACGTCGGGGACGGCTGCCACGGAGTGTGTCTCGGCGATCCTTGAGGTTGAGGGCCGTCTGATGAGTGTTTTGGATGTGGATATGGTACTCAGACCCGTCAGTAGCGATGGCATCACACATTAGGGAGCATCAGGATGGGGTTAACTAATCGTATCAAACACCGGATCCTCTATCAGATCCTTGCCGCATGTTTTGTTTGGCAGCTGATCTATCAGAGCCTGTTGCTTGCGGTTGTGTTCCTGCTCAGATACAAGTTCATGGAACAGTACCAAATGGGGTTCTGGGTCCAATTCCTTATTATATCGGGGGTATCGCTCGTCGGCCTTTCTCTGTGGCTATATGCCAATGTGCTGGTAGGAGATCGCCTTCTCCAGCCGTTTTACCGGCTCTTAGACGCGGTTCGCATGATGTCTGCTGGAAAGATCGGACAAAAGGTGCCGGTCGATGCAGAAAACGAAGTAGGTGCTTTGGCTGATGCCCATAACAAGACGACTGAGATCTTGGTGCAGCTTGTCAGCCAGAAAGAGTCGGTCTCAGACCAGCTCCAGCGGTTTTCCAACGAGATCCTAAGCGCTACTGAGCAGCAGGCTTCGGGAGCTGCCGAGCAGGCAGCGTCGATTGCGCAGACCACTGCGACGATGGAAGAGCTTGCGAGCACGTACCGCCAGATCGCCGAGAATGCCAACCAGGTTGTAAGTATGGCTGAGGCATCGCTGCATTCCGTTGAGTCAGGGCAGGCTGCTGTTGGCAGCACGCTTTCTGCGATAGAGGACATCAAGGCACGCACACAATCGAGCGCAAGCCGTATTCTTGCGTTGAGCGCACGCAGCCAGCAGATCGGGCAAGTGCTCACCATCATCAACTCGATCGCCGACCAGACAAAGATACTTGCCCTTAACGCTGCCATCGAGGCGGCACGTGCAGGTGAGACCGGCAAGGGTTTCTCGGTTGTAGCTGTCGAGATCCGCAAGTTGGCAGAGTCGGTAGTCGAGTCAACCTCTGAGATCTCGGCGATCATCGGTGAGATCCAGTCGGCATCAACCGAGCTTGTCATGTCTACCGAGCAGGAGATGAAGCAGGTTCAATCCAGTGTCGATCTTGCTCAGAGCACCAGGGACTCGCTTAATCAGATTGTGGAGATGGTCGAGCATACGGCGATTTCGGCCAAAGAGATCTCTGCGGCGACGCAACAGCAAAAATCAGCGACAGACCAAGTGGTCAAAGCTATGCGCGAGGTCGCTGCCGTTGCGCAGCAATCGGCTGCCGGGTCGCGGCAAGTGGCATCTTCAGTCGACGCGCTCTCATCGATTGAAAGCGGCCTGAACCAGCTTGCTGGTGACCTGGTTATCATTGAGGGTGCATAGCGCCACTTTGTTGAAAAGGAACGGGTGGCTATGGTCGACTTCGACCGGACTGCATTTATTGAAAAGTTCCAAGAGGAAGCCCAGGATCTGCTCCAGCGCCTCAACGAGAGTGCGATCCGGCTTGAGGCTGTCCCGGATGAAAAAAAACTCATTGAGGGCATGCTGCGCGATGCGCACACGCTCAAAGGCTCGGCAAGGATGGTCGGGCTTATCGAGATATCCGACCTTGCGCATCATCTTGAGGACATCATGGTGCAGATCCGCGATGGGAAGCTCGTCTACTCCTCTGCGGTGAGCGACTGCTTTTTTGAGGCGTTCGATGCCGTCATGTTCCTCACGGCGAAGGGAGGCACGAACGTTGCCGGAGAACTTGACCTGGATAAGCTACAAAAGCGGCTCGCTTCTTGCCTGGTGCGCGAGGATAGCGAGGATAGCGCTTTAGAGGAAGCGGGTTTTTCCTGCAGCGATCCTGCTGGTATCGCCAGTGATGCCGATGAGGATGGCCGCACATCTGTCGGCGATGGGCATCCTGGCCCTCCTGCCGAGGCGGATGCCGCGTCCATTTCTGATGTGGCTCCCACAGGCGGTTCGAGCGGGTCGGCGGCCTCCTCTGGGTCTTCTGCCAAAGCGCAGTCAACGGTCCGTGTGCGCACAAATGAGCTGGACTCACTCTTAAACATGGTCGGCGAAGTCGTCATCGGTCAGGTCAAAGGGGCAAAACAAGTCAGTCACCTGCGGTCTTTGCATCTGCAGGCTATGGAGATCCATAGGGAATGGAGTTGTCTCAGGGCTGCCTTGAGCAAGGTCGATCTGCAAGGGTGGAGTGTCGGCACCGAGGATGTCGAGCAGTTTGACCGCCTTCTTGTCGACCACGAGTGCGGCATTGCCCAGTTTGTGAAAACCCAGAACGAGGACACCTCGCGTGCTTCCGCGGTCATTTCCGATCTGCAACAGCAGAGTATGCGCATGCGTATGCTGCCCGCCAATACGGTCTTTCAGGCGTATCCTCGCACGATGCGCAACCTTGCCAAAGATGTTGGCAAGGAGATTGAGTTTGAGATCGAGGGAGGGGAGACCGAGGTTGACAAAAAGGTCTTGGAGCAGATCAATGACCCGCTTGTACACCTCATGCGTAATGCCGTAGGCCATGGGATAGAAGACCCTCTGACTCGGATAAAACGGGGCAAGCCCGCAAAGGGCAAGGTGCGTGTCGCCATGCACCAGGAGGGCGACAGGATTGTTATCGAGGTGTCGGATGACGGTGCTGGCATCGACCCAGAGGCCATCAAAGCCGCCGCGGTTCGCCGCGGGTATATCGCCGAGTCCAATGCAGAGGCGCTCTCCGACCGCGAGGCGATGTACCTGATCTTTGAGGCGGGCTTTTCGACATCGACGATCATCACCGAGCTGTCCGGTCGCGGTGTTGGAATGGATGTTGTGCGGGAACTCATCGTCGAGAAGCTAAAAGGCTCGCTCGATGTGTACTCAAAACTGGGCGAGGGAACGCAGTTTAGACTTACCGTTCCGCTCACGCTCGCGATCATCCGCGCCTTTGTGCTTAGAGTAGGGAACCGGTATTTTGCGCTGCCGACGGCATCTGTCGAAGAGACACTCTTGCTGGATCCATCGGAGATCCAGCGCTTCGATGGGCGAGAGGTCATCCGGCGGGGACGCAGGGCGGTTCCATTGGTGCACCTTGCCGATCTTCTCGGCATCAGAGAGCACGGGCACCCCGAAGGCAAGGTCCCCATTGTCTCGATCGGGCACACGGGCTATCGGTTCGGTTTTGTCGTCGATGAGTTTGAGAGCGAGCAGCAGATCGTGATCAAGCCCCTCGGCAAGCATTTTGGCAAGGTGTCTAATATCGCTGGGGTGACCGTGGCCGAGGAAGGCGAGATCGTGCCGATCCTGCACGTGCCCGACATGATCGTAGGGGCCCATAACCGAACGGGTCGGTCCCGGTCTGCGACCCGTGGGCAGTCGGCGGGCCCTCGGCAGCGACGGGTGCTCATATGTGAGGACTCGTTCACGACCCGGGAGCTCGAGCGGTCGATCTTTGAGGCAGCAGGGTACTATGTTGAGACTGCAAACGATGCCTTGGCAGGGCTCACAAAATTACGGGAAGGGCTGAAAGTCGACATCATAGTGAGTGACGTGCAGATGCCCAACATGACCGGCTTTGAGTTGGCAAAAGCCATAAAAAGCGACCCCGAGTTCGCCCATCTGCCGGTCGTGATCGTCACATCATTGGAGCGCGATGAGGAAAAAGCGCTCGGCATCGAAGCGGGGGCAGATGCGTATATCACCAAGTCTGTGTTCAATCAGGGGACGTTGCTTGACACTGTTGAGCATCTGACAAGGTAGAGAGCAGGGATGTGGCGGATGCGCGGTGGCAGGGCGGGCCTATGAGTGCAGTGGGCAGGATACGCAAAAAAATCAGGGCGGTAGTGGTTGACGATTCGTTTGTAGCACGCGAGCTACTTGTGCAGATACTGCAAAGCGATCCTGATATAGAGGTAGTGGGTCAAGCAAAAAACGGTGCCGAGGCGGTTGAGAGGGTAGCCGCCTTGCGCCCCGATATCGTGACGATGGACATCCATATGCCGGTGCTTGACGGTCTTGATGCCACCGAGCAGATCATGGCTTTTGCCCCCACGCCGATCCTTGTGGTCTCGACATCTGTTTACGGACAAGGGATGGGCAGTGCTTTTGAGGCGCTCGATTTAGGGGCGCTTGACGTAGTGAAGAAGCCGGAAGCAAGGGATTGGACAACGCTCGGCGAGATCGGCGAGGCGATCATCCAAAAGGTGAAGGTCCTCGCAAACGTGAAGGTCGTCACCCATGTCCGGGGCAAACGGACGGTCCGGCCTGCCCGTTTGGCCAAGGTCGGTTCCATGGCGAAGCGTTCGCTGGTGGCTATTGGCTCTTCGACGGGCGGGCCGTCGGCGCTGCTCGAGGTCCTTGGTCGGCTCTCGGCAGACCTTCCTGTCCCCGTAGTGGTCGCGCAGCATATCGCCGACGGGTTCGTCTCCGGCCTTGCGAGTTGGCTTGACTCGGGTTGTGCGATCAAGGTGACTGTTGCCGAGAACGGGGTGGTCCCAGAACCGGGGGTCGCCTATCTTGCTCCCACCGGGGCCAACCTGAGGTTCGAGGGCTCGGCTATGCGCGTTGTCGCGTCATCCCCGGGCCAGGTCTATGTGCCTAACATCGACACGCTTTTTGACTCGGTTGCCTTGATGCATGGAGCGAATACCGTAGGGGTGCTTCTTACGGGAATGGGGGCGGATGGCGCTGAGGGGCTTAAACTCATGCGCAATGAGGGAGCCTATACCATTGCCCAGGATGAGGCTACGTCTGTTGTCTACGGCATGCCCAAGGCCGCCGTTGATATTGGAGCGGCGATGGATGTGCTCCCCGTCCACTGCGTAGCCGATGCTATTACGAAAGCGGTGCTGGGCTGAGGGCAGCTGTGGGCCAGCTACGTGCCTACACCCCAGGCGCTATACTCATACGCGCTATACTCATACGATGAGATCAAAACCTATCGGCATCTTTGATTCGGGTATCGGCGGGCTCACGGTGGCCCGCGAGATCGCCCGTGCGCTTCCAAATGAGTCGCTCATCTACTTTGGGGACACCGCCCGTTGTCCCTACGGCCCCCGCGCCCTTCCCGAGGTCCGGCGTTTCGTCATCGAGATCTGCGCATGGCTACAGGAGTGCGGTGTCAAGCTCATCGTCATCGCGTGCAACAGCGGTACGGCTGCAGGGCTTGCGCTCGCCCAGCGCATCTTTGATGTGCCGGTGGTCGGTGTGGTGGAGCCGGGTGCCCGTGCGTCCGTTATGGCGACCCGGAACCGCCGAGTGGGCGTGATAGGGACTGACGCAACGATCGGATCGGGTGCCTACAGCGAGGCGATCCGGGCCCTTGATGCGGGCGTTACGGTCTTCTCGGTGGCAACCCCGCGCTTTG
>WRDS01000008.1 GCA_009779675.1 Coriobacteriia bacterium | reverse complement strand
CGTCCACGCCCATGCCTGTTATGCCGGAGACCGCTACCACTTCGGCCTCTGCAAAGGGGGTCTTGGCAAGCAGCTCAGCGACATCAAGGCAAGCCAACTCGACTAATTCAGAGGTGGCAGCATCGGCTTTGCTCACAGCAACCACCATATGGCTCACGCCGAGCAGCTCAAGGATCGCTATATGCTCGCGGGTCTGTACCATAACGCCGTCATCTGCTGCCACCACAAGCAGCGCCACATCGACACCGGTCGCCCCCTCGACCATATGCCGGACAAAGCGCTCATGCCCTGGCACATCCACCACGCCGAGGTGCCGCCCATCGGGTAACACGAGCTCCGCGAAGCCGAGCTCGATAGTAATGCCGCGCCGTTTCTCCTCGCTCAAGCGGTCAGGGTCAACCCCGGTCAAATAGCGGACCAACGTGGATTTCCCGTGGTCAATATGCCCAGCTGTTCCCAGGACAAATGAAGGGAGTGTGTCTGGGCCGATGCTCATCTCTCTTGCGCCTCTGGGGCAGCGTCGGAGGCTGTGTCGGGAGCCGTGTTGGAGACCCTGTTGCGAGTCTGTTCGAAGCGACGGGCAGCCTGGAGGTCTGCTTGTGTGTTGATGTCGAAGAAAGAAGTCAGATGCGGGTCGACCCTGCGAAGCTCTCCAAGCGGCACCTCACGGACTTTTAGGGCAGGGAAAGCGGCGATGATCCTGCGCTTGCCGGTGGCCAGCGTTTTCTCTGCGGCGGCGAGCATGGTATCTCGGCGATACAGGGCGAGCAGGGGTTCCGGGCCGTTTTTCTCTATGGGCACAACAACATCGTAGCCTTCGCGCTGTTGCCAAAGGGCTGTGACGACTTCCCGGGAAACCCAGGGCATGTCAGCGGCCAGGACCAGCACCCATTGCTGACGTGCGGCTTTGAGGGCTGTTGCCATGCCGCTAAGGGGTCCCTGGTGAGCGATCTCATCGGTGGTGATGTCAACGGGAACATCAAAAGCATCGAGTGGCACGACATCTGGGCGGTTAGCGGCTACGATTACCTGTCCGACGTAAGGGGCGACGGCATTGACCGCCCACACAAGGAGGGGCTTTCCATTAAGGTCGATCCGCGCCTTGTCGGCACCCATGCGCACTGACCGACCGCCTGCAAGGACGATCACCGTCAAAGGAAGCGCCGCTGCCGAGGGGCTTCCTGTCCCGCAAGGGGCTGTCCGAGGATCTGCCTCCATGTAATGCAGTGTCCCTTTCCCTGTAATCCCCGTTCGCGTCTTAGCCCGAAGTGTAGCATCCCGGTTGCCCGTAGTGCCTCACGTAGTGCCTCAAATAAAATATATTGAATCTCAACATACAACATAATCCCAGGCAGGCCATCAAGCGGCCATCGGCAACGGCTCTTGGACGGGGAACATGCCGACCACCCTTGTCCTGTCCCTATAGCACCCCTGTCCAGGTAGGCACCGGCATGGACTGGGAGATGATCGCTGCAGGGGACAGCCACTCCCTCGGCATCAAGGAGGACGGCTCGCTCTGGGCGTGGGGGACAACTACTACGGCCAGCTCGGCATCGGCACGAACGACCCGGGCACCGACAAGGACGCCCCCACCCTCGTTGACGGCCCGTTGCCCGGCGGCTCCATCACCCGTATCGCCGGCGCGGACCGCTTTGCGACCGCCATCGCGGTGAGTAAGGCGAACTTCACGCCTGCGGATGCCGTCATCATAGCCACCGGCATGAACTACGCCGACGTGCTCTCTGCAAGCGCGCTTGCAGGCTCGGAGAAGGCACCGCTCCTCCTCACAAAGCCGGATGTCTTGAGCCCCGGCGTGCTCACGGAGATAGAGCGCCTCGGCGCGAAGAAGGCGTACATCATGGGCTCCACAGCAGCGGCCTCTGACGCGGTGGAGGGCTCGCTTGCCAGCGCAGGGCTTTCAGTGGAGCGCATCCAAGGAGCCGACCGCTACGGCGCGAGCGCCGCTATCGCGGCCAAGGTCGCGGCCCTTGAGAACGCGTCGTTTGCTAAGCTAAGAAGGCATTCTTGGCCCGCGGCAACAACTTTGCGGACGGCCTTGCGGTCTCGCCTTTGGCCTACCGCAACAAGACCCTGGTCATCCTTACCTGTCCGACCGCCCTTCCTGCGCTCGCGGCGAACTGGGTCGTCTACCTGCCGAGTGCGTACGGAAGCACCAAGCCGGACATCCAGATCTATGGGGGAGATAATGTGGTCTCCGACAACGTCATGAACAAACTGCGGGACCTCTTACTGTGGGTTCGGTACCGGTAAGGCTGGCATGGAGTAAACCTGGACATAGAAGGCACGGTATCACAGAGAGACAGCAACATGGGGTTGCAGCTCACGAAAGAGTTGCGGGCCCATGTGTGGCGCACGCCCTGTTTTCCCGGTGGGCTGATCGCCAGCGGCAGCGCAAGCGGTGCCAGAACTATCCCCGCAGCGCTATCGTCCATAGTGCCTGACAATTGCTTGAAATATACTAAACCTCTGCTTAACAATTGCTTGACAAATGCTTCATAAAAGCGCCTAGGGGCAATCGGCAAGAGCGTTTGGGCAGTATTTATGACGAGTTGTGGACAGATAGCGGGTGAACGCCTAAAATCTACCGGCTAACTAAATACGGGTCAAGAGGACTCTCGCTCTCATCAAGAGAGGAGGCTCCCACCACAGCGGCACCAAGCGGTAGCTGCCTGGTCGATGAGATGTAACACGAAAGCCTTGGGCTTCTCGGAGGTTATGCTCCTGTCGGCTGTGCCGCCGGGAGTTTTGTTTTTGTTTGAGCCTGATATGCAAGGCTGCGGTTTTATACAAGGTTGCGGTTGCAGCCAAAAGAGGTTACGGAGGTGAGCTGCCTATCAGCAGCGTGGACTATCGGGTCAATGAACGGATCCGTGGCCAGAGGTGCCGTCTTATCGGCATTGATGGAAGCCAGCTTGGGATCTTTGTTACCAGCGAGGCTTTGAGGATCGCCGACGACCAGGGTCTTGACCTGGTCGAGATTGCGCCCAACGCAGATCCACCGGTCTGCAAGATCATGGATTACGGTAAGTTCAAGTATGAGCTGTCTGTGAAAGAAAAGGCTGCTCGAAAGAACCAGTCCAAGATCGAGATCAAGGAGATGAAGTTCCGACCCAAGGTCGATAAGCACGATTACGAGACCAAAAAGCGCCATATCCTGCGTTTTCTGGATACCGGTGCCAAAGTCAAAGTGACAATTATGTTCCGGGGGCGGGAAATGGCCCATCCGGAGCAGGGGTACAACATCTTAGAAAAGCTTGCAAGAGAGCTTGAGGACCTCGCAATAATCGAGACGCAAGTAAAAGTCGAAGGGCGCAATATGCATATGCTGCTTGCCCCGCTCAAGAAAAAAGAGGGCAAGGCAGTTGCAGAGGAGACTCCCGAGGTGAGCAGGGTCGACTCGGCGGCCGAGGAAAGGCAGGAGGCAAACGATGCCTAAGCAAAAAACCCACAAAGGGACAGCAAAACGATTCCGGCTGACTGGGTCGGGCAAGATCATGCGTGGCAAGGCGTTCAAAAGCCACATCCTTGAGAAGAAGTCCCCCAAAAGAAAACGCGGCTTCAGACAGGAGACCGAGCTTGCAGCAAGTGATACGAACGTCGTAAGAAAGAACCTCGGCCTCGGCTGATAACCCATAAGCAAAGTAGAGCTAACCGAGCGATAGCCATGATCGTGTCTAACCCCTCAAGGAGTGATTACCCATGCCTCGCGTTAAGAGAGCTGTTACCGCCAAAAAGAAGCGCCGCACCGTTCTTGCTCGCGCCAAGGGCTATTACGGTGCCAAAAGCCGGAGCTACCGAGCGGCAAAAGAACAGGTGCAGCACTCACTTCAGTACGCATACCGTGATCGCCGCAACAAGAAGCGCGAGATCCGTCGTCTCTGGATCGCCAGGATCAATGCTGCGGCGCGCCTAAACGACATCTCATATTCGCGGTTCATGCACGGCCTTAAACTTGCCGGAGTGGATCTCGATCGTAAGATCCTTTCCGATATGGCCATCAACGACCCCGAGTCTTTTGCCAAGCTTGCCGAGTTGGCAAAGGAGCAAGCTGCCTAAAAGTTTTTCTGAGCTTTTCTGTTAAGAATACGGTTAGCTGTCGGTCACAACATGCCTATAGGCTGATATCCGGTCGGTACAGGTTATCGACCGGATAGTTCAGCTGTCGCTTCCCCTCGGCGGCCTTTTTGTCGAGGAGGAACGATGGGGATAAAACGAGTTATCTGCATGGCTGCCGGTGCGTTGCTTGCGCTTAGCATGGGTGCGGCAACGGCCTACTTCACTGCTCAGGTCCAAGTGCCTGACAGTATGATCCGGGCGGGGAATGTGGCGGTGTCTGCTGAGCCGACAAGCGCTCCGCTTTCGGTGGACCCACTTGCGCCTGGTCAGACAGTGAGCCGTCCTATGACGGTCGTTAACACGGGGATGCTTCCTGCTGACATTGTTGTCTCTGCATCGAGGAAAGCAGGCATCACGAAGTTTTATGAGTCGCTGGAGTGTACCGCGAGCTGCGGTGGCGTTCCGTTGTATGTTGGCCCGCTAAGCCAGATGCGCACCACGCCGCTCCGCTTGGTCCCGGGTGCACGGAGCGAGCTCGTCTTTGACGTTGGGCTGCCTGCCAGCGTCGCTAACACGTTCTCTAGCGACTACGCCAGGATCTCGCTGTACGTCGATGCGGAACAGGCCCATTGATGAGGCGTTTCGCATCAATGCTGCTTTCGTTGGGCGTAATAGCGGTGATCCTGCTTGCTGGGGGCTTGGCGCTTCGCTACTGGGAGCCGCTTAGGGTCGTTGGCGATTCCATGAGGCCGGCGTTTATCACAGGAGATATAGCTATCGTGAGAAAAGGGGCGAAGGTCTGCACGGGGGACGTTGCCCTGGTGAGGGAACCGGGTCATGGGGCCGTGCTGCACCGGGTGATGGGCGTGTCGCAAAATGGATCAGTGACAACCAGGGGCGATGCTAACCAGTTCGATGATCTTGGAAGTGTCGACCCAAGCCACATTGCGGGGAAGGTAACAGCGGTCGTGCCTCTCGGCGTGGTTATTGCACGCTGGCGAGAACAGCAAACGTCCGCTACACTTCTGGATCAACAACAAATAAGGCAATGACGGAGAGGCGCATCTGCACTCTGTGGTCGGCCAGAGAAGGGCTTTGCGTGTGCTGGAAAAGCCCGACGGCCTTACGCATATGCGGTTCACTCCAGCAGCTGTGACCTGAACCGCTTAGTTGCGCAGTAGGGAAGCCGGTTCTCCCCGTTATCGGAGATGCGTAGCGCAAGCTACGCTAAAGCGGGCTGCGCTGCGGCTTGCATGAGCGGGTCACGCGAGCAATGCGTGGCCAACCGAGGTGGTACCGCGGGAGTCTGCTCCCGTCCTTGGGCGATAGCCAGGGCGGGGTCAGATTCCCTTTTCGTTTTGAGGCAGCGAGCTAGCAGCAGGCATTGGAGAGGGGAGTAACGCGAAGCATGGGAGTAACTGAGGAGCTTGACAGGTTATACGGTGAGGCGCTGGGCGCAATCGAGGCGGCGGGTGACCTTGCCGGGCTTGACGCTGTCCGTGTGTCGGTTTTAGGGAAAAAAGGCTCGCTTACCCAGGTGCTCAAAGGACTGGGAGCGCTTTCTGCCGAGGAAAGACCCATCGCCGGCAAGGTCGCAAATGAGGTCCGCGCTACTATCGAGCAGGCGCTTGAGTCCCGGAAATCGTTGCTTGAGCAAGACGCGCTAGCCGCGCAGTTCACAGCACAGGCTGTTGACGTGACCCTTCCGGGAAGAGGGCGACCGGTCGGCAGCCGCCACCTGATATCGGCGATCACCGCCGAGGTCATCGAGATATTCTTAGGGCTCGGATACCAGGTGGCCGAAGGCCCCCAGGTCGAACTCGACTATTACAACTTCACTGCGCTCAACCACACCCCTCAACACCCTGCCCGAGCCGCAACAGACACCTTTTACGTGCGCGATATGACCGGCAAGGGTTTTGACGGGTCCGTCCCAAGTGACGCGTTGTTGCGCACCCACACCTCTCCGGTGCAGGTCCGTGCGATGGAGAAACAGGATCCTCCTATTTACATCCTTGCGCCCGGCAGGGTCTATCGGCGGGATATTGCAGACCCCAGCCACCTGCCGCAGTTCACGCAGATCGAAGGGCTTGTGGTCGATGAGGGGATCACCTTCGCCGACCTCAAAGGGACGCTTGACCATGTGGTGAAAGCGATCTTTGGCTCCGAGCGTAAGACAAGGTTCCGCCCGCATTTCTTTCCCTTCACCGAGCCTTCGGCAGAGGTCGATGTGAGCTGCGGGATATGCGATGGAAAGGGATGCCGCTTCTGCAAGCAGACAGGCTGGCTCGAGATACTCGGCTGTGGCATGGTCGATCCTAATGTCTTTGGCTACGTGGATATTGACCCAGAACGCTACACCGGGTTTGCATTTGGCTTAGGCATCGAGCGGATCGCTGCCCTCAAGTACAACATCCCGGACCTGCGCATGCTGGTCGAAGGGGATATGCGGTTTTTGCGTCAGTTCTGATGTGGCCTGCCGGTTGCCGACGACCTCTTCGGTGCCGGTGCGTACGTCAGCTAGTCACCTGCCCTGTTTGCTGCGCGAAAGGACTTGGATCAAATGCGCATTTCGATGAAATGGCTTACCGAGCTCGTGCCGGTCTCAGTGCCCGTGCCCGAGTTTGTCGATCGTCTGGATATGACCGGCACCGCTGTTGAGACGGTTCACATGGTTGGGGATGCTTTTGAAAACGTCGTCATCGGGCAGATCACTAAGAAGGACCGCCACCCGAATGCCGACAAGCTCTGGGTAACGGCGGTCGATGCCGGCGAGGACGCGCTGCGGGCCATCGTCTGCGGTGCGCAGAACTTCGAGGCTGGCGACCGTGTGGCGGTTGCGCTCCCGGGGGCGGTGCTGCCTGGCGGCTTCGAGATCAAGAAGTCGAAGCTGCGGGGTGTGGTGAGCGAGGGGATGAACTGCTCGGCGAAGGAACTCGGCTTAGGCGACGACCATGATGGCATCCTCATACTGCCCGAGGATGCCCCGATAGGTACGCCGTTTGCCGAGTACGCGGGTCTTTCCGACATCGTGCTTGAACTCGAGGTCACCCCTAACCGACCGGACTGCCTCTCGGTGTCGGGCATCGCACGCGAGGTGGGGGCGGTCCTCGGCGTGCCCGTGAAGCTTCCGGCTACAACCCTTGATGAGGCCGGGCCGGCGGCTGCCGAGCAGTGCCATGTCCGCATCGAGGACGATCGCCTGTGCCCACGCTACACGGCGCGCATCATAAAGGGCGTGCGCGTCGGCCCTTCGCCAAGCTGGCTTGCCGAGCGGGTGGTGGCAGCCGGATTGCGCCCCGTCAACAACATCGTGGATATAACGAACTACATCATGCTTGAGCTGGGTCAGCCGCTTCACGCGTTTGATATGGGCATGCTCAAGCAGGGGCTGGACGGCAAGGCAGAGATCATCGTCCGGCTGGCTGCTGAGGGCGAGGAGCTCACCACGCTCGATGGGACACGGCGAGAACTCGCTCCCCGCACCCTTTGCATCTGTGACCTGGACGGGCCTGTGGCCTTAGCAGGCGTGATGGGCGGCCAGGCCACAGAGGTCTCAGACAAGACTGTGGATATCCTGCTGGAATCGGCATCCTTTGATGCCGAGTCGATCAGCCGGACCAGCCGTCAACTCGGGCTCATCAGCGAGTCCTCCATGCGCTACGAGCGCACGGTCGACCGCAGCGGGTGTGCTGCTGCCGCCGACCGGGCAGCAGCGCTCATGGCCGAGATCGCAGGTGGAGAGGTAGCAACAGGGCTCGTGGATGTCTTCCCCGAGCCCCTTGCCGAGCGGACGCTCACGCTCAGGCTCAGCCGGTTGACGCAGATCATCGGGGCCGAGATACCTGCCGAGGAGGCTGCCAGCATCCTGGAAAGGCTCGGCTGCTCGGTCGAGAAGCACCTGGGCGGCGCGGGCGCTCGCCCCGAGGGTCGTCCTGACGACTCCTCTGATGATCGCCCTGGGAGCCGCTCGGGCGATTATCTCGACGCTCACCTTAAGGTCGGCACCCCCTCGTTCCGCCCCGACCTTGAGCGCGAGATCGACCTCATCGAAGAGGTCCTCCGTATTTACGGCATGGGGCAGATCGAGCCTACGCTTCCCGCGGGCCGAGAGCGTGTGGGCCTGCTCACACGCGGGCAGAGGATGCGGGAGCATGTGGGCGCGCTGCTTCGTGCTGCAGGGCTTAGCGAGACGATGACCTACTCGTTCACCGATCCGCACGATCTTGAGCTGCTCGGCTTCGAGCTTCCGCTTGATGAGTGCGTGGTGGAGATACTTAACCCCATGTCGGTAGAGCAGGGCGTGATGCGCCGGACCCTTTTAGGGGGGCTTTTGCGCATGGTCAGCTATAACCAGTGCAGAGGGGTCGATAACATCCATCTTTACGAGACGGGAACGGTGTTTTGGACCGCCCCTGGCCGCAGGCTTGCGAAGGAGCGCGAGCGCGTTGCCGGGGTGCTTGCCGGGTCCTGGAACCGGCAGCAGTGGAACGCGTCCGCGCAAGGGCTTGATTTCTTCGATGGTAAAGGTGTGCTTGAAACGCTGGCCAGGGATCTTGCGGCACCAAAGTTCAAGCTCCGGCCCACGGCCTTGCCCTGGCTCCAGCCCGGTCGGGCCGCCGAGGTGTTGGTATCTGGCGATGTGATCGGGTGGCTTGGCGATGTGCACCCGGGCGTGCTCAAGAAGTTCGAATGCAGCGGCCCGGTGATCGCGTTCGAGCTGGAGATCGACAGGCTTATCCGCTCCTCGGTCATTGAGCGTAGCGTCGTGGAGCCTCCAAGGTTTCCAGCGGTCTCTTTTGACCTTGCCGTCCTCGTAGAAGAGAAGACCACCGCCGAGCAGCTCGTGCAGATAATCACCTCTGCTGGCGGGAAGCTCCTGGAAAGCGCACATCTATTCGATGTGTACCGGGGAACGGGTGTGCCCGAAGGCAAGAAATCGATGGCGTTCTCCCTTACCTACCGGTTGCCTGATAGGACCCTCACGTCAAAAGAGGTGGAGGCTGTCCATAGTAAGATCGTGCGCAAGGTGCTTGCCGCCACGGGGGGAGGGTTGCGCAGCTGACCACGGGCATTTGCCGCTACTGGAGGCGGACCTCGCAGCTGATCCCCGTACTTGCAAATGTATAGCTAACTAAAAAATCTGCATCTATATTGACTAATATGCTAAATTACGAATAGAATCTATCTTGCTACAAACTAAGGGTTGGAGAATCACGTGATAGATGTCGCAGTAGTCGGTGCTGCAGGTTATGTGGGGATAGAGGCGGTACGCTGGGTGCTCGCGCACCCGGGGCTCTTCCTCACGTGCGCAACGTCGGGAACGGATGCGGGTCGGCCAGTGAGCGCGTCTTATCCTGCGCTCACCGGTCTGACCGATGTCGTTTTTTCTGAGCCGGACCCTGAAGCAATAGCCAGAAAATCCAAAGTAGCGCTGCTGGCTGTTCCCCACACTGCTGCCATGGGGATCGTGCCGGGTCTCCTTGAGGCCGGACTGACCGTCATCGACCTCTCGGCAGATTTCCGGCTTACCGATGCGGGTGTCTATGAGCAGTGGTACGAGACCCCACATACGGCCGCCGGGCTTTTGGCCGAGGCGGTATATGGGCTGCCCGAGCTTAACCGCAGCAAGCTTGCTGGAGCCAGGCTCGTGGCCTGTCCAGGCTGCTACCCGACGGCGACCGTGCTTGCGGCGCTTCCTGCCCTTGAGGGGCCCGCTGTAGACTCCCACATCGTTGTTGATGCCAAATCGGGTATCTCGGGAGCGGGGCGGACCCCCTCGGCGAAAGTGCATTATTGCTCGGCGAGCGAGTCGGTTTCCGCATACGGGGACTGCAAGCATCGGCACATCCCTGAAATCGAACAGGTGCTCAGTCTAGCCTTATACGAGGAAATAAGTGTAGTATTTGCTCCACATTTGATACCAATGGCAAGGGGTTTGCTTGCAACGGTGTATATTAGAGTCGAAAAGGGGTTTACTACCGCCAAGGCGGTCGGGCTTTACCGTGGTCGCTACCGCGATGAGCCGTTTGTGCATGTGCATTCAGCCGGGGTCATGCCATCGACCTCAGAGGTCCGGATGACAAACAGGGCGGCTATCGGCGTGATGGTGGACGAGCGCACTGACACGCTTGTTGCGACCTGCGCAATTGACAATTTGGGAAAGGGCGCTGCAAGTCAGGCGATCCAGTGCTTGAACACGGTTTTTGGTCTGCCGGAAACAGAGGGCCTGAATGCGTGGTCAGGGGTGGTCTAAGACCGAGGTGGTACTGAGAGCGGGCGTTTTGGGATCAAGCGGCACTGGCGGTTTGAGGCCAGGGTGGTTTAGGGCCGGGACGGTTGGATAGCGCTGATGCAGGAACTGATGCGGGGACAAAAAGGTCTTGAGTCTGCCAAAGGCGGGGTTGTGGCAGCCAAGGGCTTCGTGTGCGCGGGGGTGGCCTGCGGGCTCAAAGCTGCGGGCTGCAAAGACCTGGCAATCGTAGCCTCCGACTCCGGGCCGGTACCGGCGGCTGCGTGCTTTACCGGCAACATAATGGCTGCTGCCCCTGTCACCGTCTCACGGGAGCATATCGCCTCAGGCACGTGCGCGGCGGTCGTGATAAATTCCGGCGGGGCCAACGCATGCACCGGTGCGCAGGGGATAGCCGATGCCCGTTCGATGGCCGCAGCGGTTGCCGAGCGGCTGGGTCAAGCCCCTACCGATGTCCTTGTGTGCTCCACCGGTGTCATCGGGGCCTTCCTGCCCATGAAAAACGTGCTTTCCGGGATCACGGAGGCGTGCGAGGCGCTTGGCAGCGCTGATGGGACCGCTGCTGCCGAGGCGATTATGACCACCGATACCTTTGCCAAGCAGGCTGCGGTGAGCGTGCCGGTTGACGGCGGCTGCTATACGGTGGGCGGAATGGCCAAGGGATCCGGGATGATAGCCCCCGACATGGCGACCATGCTCTCGGTCATCACCACGGATGCCCCGCTTACACCTGAGACCTGCAGCGCGGTGCTCAAGCGAGCGGTGTCTTCGACCTTCAACCGGCTGACGATCGACTCTGATACCTCAACCAACGACACGGTAGTCCTTATGGCCAGCGGCAAGGCAAAAGGGCCCGTGATCACCAAAGGCGATCCCAGGCTCTCGGTGATCGAGGATGCGGTGCTCGAGGTGTGCTCGGCGCTTGTCCGGCTGCTCGCCCGTGATGGGGAGGGTGCCACAAAACTGGTGACCGTGACGGTCGCAGGCGCTTTAAGCGAAGAGGCTGCCGAGCAGGCAGCCCGCACCGTAGCCGATTCCCCGCTTGTCAAGACCGCGGTGTTCGGGCAAGACGCAAATTGGGGGCGCGTTGCTATGGCCGTGGGCAGGTCGGGTGTCCCGTTCGACCCCGATGACCTGTCGATTGCGTTTGCGGGGATCGCCGTTTGTGAGAAGGGGGTCTCGGTCCCCTTTGACGAGGAGGAAGCGGCCGTCGCCCTCGCTGAAGACGAGATTGAGATCAGCGTGTCGATTGGCACTGGCGGCTATGCTGCCAAGGTCTTTACATGCGACCTGACCCATGGCTATGTACAGATCAACGGTGACTACCGAACCTAGGGCCCTGTTTTTGGGGCCCGGCCAACCCCGTTCCTCAAGCCCCGTTCGTCAAACCAAGTTCGCCAAGCTGAGTTCGCCAAACCCGTTTGACCCCGCTTTGACTGAGAGATTCCCACATTTTGTGCCCGACCCGACGGAGGATTGATGAAAGACCTACTCGACAAAGCAGGCACGCTCATGGAGGCCCTTCCCTGGATCAAAGAGGCATGGGGCCGCAAAGTCGTGATCAAGTACGGCGGCGCAGCAATGAAAGACCCTGTGCTCCGCGAGCAGATTGCGGCAGATATCGTGCTCATGAAACTCGTCGGGGTGAATCCAATTGTGGTTCACGGCGGGGGATCGGAGATCACGGGCCTGATGGAGC
The DNA here is from genome assembly GCA_009779675.1 of Coriobacteriia bacterium. Classification (GTDB taxonomy): domain Bacteria; phylum Actinomycetota; class Coriobacteriia; order Anaerosomatales; family PHET01; genus WRDS01. Next base: position 24,310 of record WRDS01000008.1, on the reverse strand, counting down.
GTCTGGGGATGCCGGTCCGCTTCTTGAACGGGCAGCGGGTGACGACCGAAGAGGCGATGGACATCGTCAGGATGGTTCTTGTCGGCAAGGTGAACAAGGAGCTTGTAGGTGCCATCAACATGCACGGCAGGCTTGCGATCGGCGTTTCAGGCGAGGATGGCAACCTTGTTGTCGCCACACCGCGCTCACCGGAGTTCGGCAGGGTCGGCGATGTCGTATCCATAGACACAACGATACTCGAGAATCTCATCGACAGCGGGTTCATACCGGTGGTGGCCTCGGTTGCGAACGGGGACGACGGGGCGAGCCTCAACGTGAACGCTGACTTGGTGGCAGGCGAGGTTGCCAGTGCGCTTGGCGCGGACAAGGTTATCTTCCTCACGGATGTCAACGGGCTTTACCGTGATGTCGACGATCCAGCGTCGCTTTTGAGCGTGCTTACGCCCGAGCAGATCGAGACGATGATGGCGGCCGATGAGATCGCTGGCGGCATGCTCCCCAAAGTGACCGCGTGCCTTGGTGCCATCCGATCAGGGGTGCGGCGTGCGCATATCCTGAATGGGACCGTCGAGCACGCCCTGTTACTCGAGGTCTATACCGATGAAGGGGTAGGGACGATGATCACGGGCGACTTCATCAGGGGCAGGGTCGGAGGGAAGTGACAAAGGACATGGGAGTGAAGGCAACCGCGGCATTTGGGCTCGACGCGAAGTACGTGATGCAGACCTACGCACGCAAGCCCATCCTGTTTGTATCAGGAAAGGGGATGCGGCTTTTTGACGACGAGGGTGCCGAGTACCTCGATTTCGTCTCTGGGATCGGGGCGGTCAACCTCGGCCACTCCCATCCGGCCGTCTGCGAGGCGATTGCGCGCCAGGGCAAGAGGCTCACGCATGTCTCCAACCTCTACTACGTTGAGCATCGCGCAGAGCTGGCAGAGGAACTGAGCGGGCTCTTTGATGGCGGGACGCGTCGGGTGTTCTTCTCGAACTCCGGGACAGAGGCGAACGAGGGCGCAATCAAGCTGGCCCGTCGTTTTGCCCAGGACAGGCACCCTGGGGCATTCAAGGTCGTGACTGCAGAGCGGTCATTCCATGGAAGGACGCTTGCGACGCTTGCCGCTACCGGGCAGGCGGCGAAGCAAGAGCGGTTCCTGCCGCTTCCCGAGGGGTTTTCCCACGTCCCCTTAAACGATATAGACGCGCTGGACGCAGCGCTTGACGAAACCGTTGCCGCCTTGCTGCTTGAGGTCGTGCAGGGGGAGGGAGGGGTATTCCCGGCAAACGCCGGATATCTTTCCGCTGCCGAGCAGCTTTGCCGCGAGCGCGGGATACTGCTGATGATCGACGAGGTGCAGACGGGTTTCTTCCGCACCGGCCCTGCTTTTGCGCATCAAGCATTCGGGCTGATGCCAGACGTAGTGACCGTCGCAAAAGCGATGGCGAACGGGCTGCCGGTGGGCGCGGTCATCGCCTGCGAGGAGGTTGCCGAGGCATTCATGCCCGGCGACCACGGCTCTACCTTCGGCGGCGGCCCGCTCGTATGCGCTGCCGCTCGCGCCACACTCCGTGCGCTGAGCGACGAGCAGTGTGGCAGGAACGCGCTCAGTGCAGGCGCTTACCTTCAGGCGCGCCTCGGCGAGCTGATGCAGGGCTTCCCCCTCATAAGCGATGTGCGCGGAGCCGGGCTTATGGTGGGCTGCTCCCTGACAGAGCCGGTTGCCGCCGAGGTTGTCGGCATGCTACTGAGGCGAGGCCTCCTGGTAAACAATATAGGAGCAAATATTATACGCTTTCTTCCTCCGCTTTTGTGCAAAACTGCTGAGGTTGATACACTTTGTGCCAATCTCGAAGAAGTACTTGTGGAGGTGTGCGCGTGAGCAGCCGAGCGGGGCTTTGCGGCAGGGACCTGCTTGCCATAGACGATCTCACTTCTGCAGAGCTTGCATATGTCTTGGACCGGGCGGCCGAGGCCAAGTCCGCCTGGCGTCTTGGCGAGCGCTCGGCCCCGCTTGCAGGCAGGGCAGTGGCCATTGTGCTGCAAAAGCCCTCGCTTCGGACGCGCATCAGTTTTGAGGTCGCATGCGCCCGTCTGGGTGCCCATCCGGTTGTTATGACGGGTCCGGACGGTGCGTTCTCACGCGGGGAGAGCATTGCAGACACCGCACGTGTGATGGAGCGCTACGTCGATGCCATTGTGCTGCGCACCTATGAGCAAAGTGTGCTTGAGGGGTTCGCGTCCTCGGCATCGGTGCCTGTGGTGAACGCGCTTTCAGATGAGCACCACCCGTGCCAGGGCCTTGCAGACCTCTTGACAATCAAAGAACGCTTCGGCACGCTTTCCGGTCTGGCGTTCACATTTGTTGGGGATGGCAGCAACAACATGGCGCACACCTATCTGCTTGGCGGAGCGCTATGCGGCATGCACGTGTCAGTTGCGACCCCGATCGGCTATCAGCCCGATGCAAAGGTGCTTGCACGTGCACGTGGGCTGGCGGACGCGAGCGGGGGGAGTGTCTCGGTGTGCACGGATGCCGCAAGAGCCGTGTCGGGGGCCTCGGTGGTCGCAACAGACACCTGGGCGTCGATGGGTCAGGAGGGCGAGCACGATGACCGCGCCGACGCGTTTGCGTGCTATCAAGTCAACGAGGCGCTTATGGCGTATGCTGATAGCTCGGCGATCTTTCTTCACTGCCTGCCCGCGCACCGTGGTGAGGAGGTCACCGATTTTGTTATTGACGGGCGGCAATCGGTGGTATTTGATGAAGCCGAGAACCGGCTGCATGCTCAACAGGCGTTGCTAGAGTTGATTATCGTGTAGGCTGCTATGGCCGATCTTGGGCAAGCAAGTTACTCGCAACAGGGAGGGCGGAGACAGATGAGGAAGCGACAACGACGGCAAGAAGCAATCAGGCTGATCATCAGGGACGAGAGGGTGCGTACTCAGCGCACACTTGTTGATCGACTGAAGGCGGAGGGTTACGTGTGCACGCAGGCAACCGTTTCGCGGGATATCACCGAGATGGGGTTGCGCAAGCTTCCGGAAGGTATTTACGTACTTGCCGAGGATCTGCATCTGCAAAGAATGGTGCGGGACCTTGTGCACGATGTGCGGCAGGCAGGGAACCTGGTGCTCGTCAAAGCGCAGGCGGGAACCGCTCCAGGTGTGGCCGCGGCCCTTGATGCAACGGAACTCGCAGGGATCATCGGCAGCGTTTCTGGGGATGACACGGTCTTGGTTGTCATGAAAGACGAGGATCACGGGTCCTCGGTCGTGGAGACCCTGAACAAGTTCCGCGGGTTCTAGGCAAAGACGGAACGCCGGGTCTCTGCCGAGCCGTCGGTCAGGGTCTGCCGGGTCGCTGGTCAGGGTCTGCCGGGCCGTCGGTCGCTGGCTCCAAGCTCGCTGGGTCACTGGTGTTTTAACGAGGCAGGAGGGAAAGAATGGCTCGCAGTAAGTGTCTGCTCGCGTACTCTGGCGGTCTGGATACCTCGGTGGCGATCAAATGGATCCAGGAGAATTACGGCCTGGATGTCATTGCGCTCGTTGTCGATGTCGGGCAGGAACGTCAGGACTTGGATTTCGTGCGGGAAAAGGCCCTGAGCATCGGCGCTGTCGAGTCGACCTGCAAGGACGTCCGCGAGGAGTACGTGAACGACTATCTTTCCCGTGCGCTCAAAGCGAATGCCTTGTACGAGAACAAATACCCGCTTGTCTCGGCACTTAGTCGCCCCATCATCGTGAAGCACCTCGTGGATGAGGCCCATGAGTGCGGTGCAGGCTACATCGCGCATGGGTGTACCGGGAAGGGCAACGACCAGGTCCGGTTCGAGGTCGGGATCGCCGCGCTCGACCCGGACATCCAGGTGCTCGCGCCGGTTCGAGAGTGGGATCTTAAAACGCGTGAGCAGGAGATGGATTGGGCTGCCGAGCGGGGCATTCCGGTGCCGACCACAAAAGCAAACCCGTACTCAATCGATGACAACCTGTGGGGTCGCGCAATCGAGTGTGGCGTGCTGGAGGATCCCTGGGTTGAGCCGCCTGATGACATCTACACGCTCACTAGCGATGCGCGTGGTGAGACATGTGGTGAGCCAGGGTATGCGGTCATCAGCTTTGAGCAAGGCCTTCCGGTGGCCTTGGACGGTGAGCCGACCGGTTTCCACGAGATTATCAACCGCATGAACGAGCTTGCGGGAAAGCATGGTTTTGGCCGTATCGACATGATCGAGAACCGTCTTGTCGGCCTGAAGTCGCGTGAGGTCTACGAGGTCCCGGGCGCGCTCACCCTTATCACTGCTCACAAGGCCCTAGAGGATCTCTGCCTTGAGCGCGAATTGCTGCATTACAAGCTCGGCGTTGAGCAGAAGTGGTCCGAACTCGTTTACAACGGCATGTGGTTCTCTCCGCTCAAAGAGGCGCTCGACGGGTTCATTGAGACAACACAGCAGCTGGTCACGGGTGACGTGAGGCTCCGCTTCTTCAAGGGCAGCTGCGTGACCGTCGGCCGTCGCTCGCCATACTCGCTTTACGACTACGACCTTGCGACATATGATGCCTCTGACAGCTTTGACCATCGTGCTGCAAAGGGCTTCATCGACCTGCACGGGCTTCCCATAAAAGTATGGGCGCACCAGCGTCGCAAGGTTGGAAAAGAGGGCGAAGTCTAGGCAATGGGCGGGTCAAAAAACTTAAAAGCACTGTGGGGGGGGCGGTTCGAGAGAAGCCCCGGGCGGTTCCTAACGGAGTTCGGGGCCTCTCTCCCCGTCGACCGACGCATGTGGGAGGAGGATATCCGCGGCTCCGTTGCGCATGCGCGCATGCTTGCCGCGCAAGGTATCATCACGCCCGAGGATGCCGAGGAGATCGTCTCAGGGCTTTTCGGGATACGCGAAGAGATCAAAGCCGGTGAGTTCGAGTGGGACATCGCCGACGAGGACGTCCACATGGCGATCGAGCGCGTCCTCACCGAGCGGATCGGGCCCGCTGGTGCCCGCCTCCACACGGGGCGCAGCCGCAACGACCAGGTCGCGACCGACACGCGGCTCTATGTGAAAAAACGCGCCCGGGACATCGCCTACCGCATCTCCGGTGTCCGCGAGGAGTTGCTCGCTGCCGCAGAGGAGCATGCCCACTGTGTCGTTCCAGGCTATACGCACCTGCAGCGTGCCCAGCCGGTGCTTTTGAGCCACCATCTCCTGGCGTATGGCTGGATGCTGTCGCGGGACTTCACGCGCATGAGGCATGCGTTTGAGGCGGCGGACGCATGCCCGCTCGGCGCGGCGGCGCTGGCAGGCACCACCTATCCGATCGATCGGGACATGGTGGCAGGCCAGCTGGGTTTCTCAGCGGTCAGCGAGAACTCCATGGACGCGGTGAGCGACCGGGACTTCCTGGTGGACCTCGTGTACGCGTGCGCGATGTGCCAGACGCATCTTTCGCGGCTTGCCGAGGAGCTCATCTTATGGTCGAGCGAGGAGTTCGGCTTTGTCGTGATGGATGATGCGTATTCGACGGGTTCAAGCATCATGCCGCAGAAGAAGAACCCTGACTTTGCCGAGCTGGTGCGTGGGAAAACGGGCAGCGTCATCGGCTCGTTGGTCGCGCTGCTGGTGACGCTCAAGGGGCTTCCGCTTGCATATAACAAGGACATGCAGGAGGACAAGCGCGTTGCGTTCGATGCCATCGACACGCTGGCGGACTGTTTGCAGGTCGTGCAGGGGATGCTCGGCAGTCTCTCGTTTAACACCGCGAGGATGCGCGAGGCCGCCGATAGCGGGTTCATGGCGGCGACTGACCTGGCCGACTATCTCGTTGGCAAGGGGATGCCGTTCCGTGAGGCGCATGAGGTTGTGGGCAAGATGGTCCTTGAGCTGGAGAAAAGCGGACGCTCGCTGCACGACCTCTCCGCAGAGGGGTTCGCCGGGTTCTCTTGCGAGTTCGACCCCGATGTATCCGAGATAACCGACGTGGACCGGCAGGTCGGTCGCCGAGGAAGCGCAGGGGGCACGGGGCACGACCCCGTGCGCAAGCAGATCGCGCAGATGCGTACGTCGATTGCGGGCGATGAAGCGTGGCTGGAGGCCACGCAGGACCCTGAATGACCGGTCGGCTCCCTGCGCGGTATGTCCGTCCTGTCGGCCTCGATCCCGAGCGCTTCGGCGTAAGCCTCAGCCAGGCATTCTTCGAGCGCAGCCCGCTTGAGGTCGCCCCCGATCTTCTCGGCTGCATAGTCGCGAGCACCGCCGAGGGAACACTCGTCGCAGGGCGCATAGTGGAGACCGAGGCGTATCTGGGGCGCGACGATCCGGGAAGCCATGCCGCAACCAAGGGGATGACCGTGCGCAATGCCGTCATGTACGGCCCCTGCGGATGTGCGTACGTGTACTTCACTTACGGCGCACACCATATGCTCAACTTTGTCTGTGGGCCAGAGGGCACGGCAGGAGCGGTCCTGCTGAGAGCGCTTGAGCCGATTGTCGGGCAAGATGCCATGAGCCGCCGAAGAGGCAAAAACCAGGAAGCCGAGCTTTGCAGCGGCCCGGGGAAGCTGGCAGCGGCGCTTGCGGTCGACCTGTCAGACAACGGGATCGCGCTCGGCACGGACAGGCTCAGCGTGTATGCCGGGACTCCGGTAGCGCGAGACAAGATCCGTGTATCGGGACGGATCGGCCTGTCAAAGGGGCATGAGCTGCCCTATCGCTTTTATGAGGCCGGTTCGCCCTATGTCTCACGGGGGCGCACCGGTGCGCATTTGAAATCGAAGCGATAAGGGATGCCGAGTGACGCAAAAGCAGCATATGATGAAACATGCGGTGAAACGGATCTACATGGGATCCACATGATGGGAACGGATCTCTGAGATGAGTTCGCGTGTTACGCTGAAGGACACAAGCAGGGTCTGGCGTGACCTCGGCGTGCATAGCCGGGTTATGGCAGCAGAGCAGACTGCTTGCCCAAGGATCTCCGCAGCACATTAGCGCGGGCAATTGATGCGGGCGCGATGAGGACGAGAAAGCATCTGATGAGGGCATGAAAAGACATCACATAGCCTGTCTGCTCGTGCTGTTGACGCTGTGTCTTTCGGCGTGCAGTCCGAGACCTGACGGTGCTTCTGACCCAAAAGACGCATCTGAGCACGGGGCAGCATCTGAAGTACCGACTTATACGTCTTTCTCTGTGTATCACCTACCTTATCATTACGTGCTTTCTGAATCACAGCTCTCGCCGCCGCCGCCGGGCATCATTCAAAGCATTAATCCCGTGATACGAGACGTTATCTGGAACAAGAGGGAGTTTTTCTACGTCGACTGGGGTGGCGATGTGGTCGGTCGGCGTACGCATCTCAAGGACTTCTGTTCTGACGAGTTCTCGTCCGTTAACGAAGAAGGAGATGTGGAATATTGTTTTGGTGACAGCGAGGAGACAAACAGGCCCTATGACCGATTCTGCGTGATCGACATGGACGGAATGGGTGATCCGGAGTTGATACTGGAGAGCCCCTTCCACGGCAATAGGCTGTTATTCCATTACGAGGACGGTGTCGTGTACGGCTTTGACATTGGGTGGAGGGGCTTCAAAGACATAAAGGCGGATGGGTCGTTCCGGGATGCTGATACGGGCTATGATCAGATATCGAAGATGCGGTTCTCAAAAGGGAAAGTTGCTTTCAATGAGCTATGTGGTTTTGATTGGGATGGCTACACAGGCCGCATCAATTACCGCATAGATGGAAAAGAGGTCGATGTAATAGCGGTTGCAGAGTATTTCAGCGAGTGGGACAAAAAACCTGACGCAGAGTGGTACACATACGATAAGGCGGATTTTTAAAGAAGCATTTGCCAGCCCGGATTGGAGCCAGGCTACAGGGATCCGACCCCGCATGTGAACCTGCACATCGCCTGCACCTGCGCCCCGCGTACCTGCGCCCCTCGCCCCTACGGGTCCGGGGTAGCCGGATCACCCCCGCCGCCTTCCTCTGGGGGATCGGGCTTCGGCGGCTTTGGCGGGGTAGGTGTCGGCGGCTTCGGTGGGGTGGGCGGCTGTTGCGTTGGCGGAGTGGGCGCTGGTTGTTGAGGGTCTTTGATGGGCGGTTCCTTGTCGTCAGGTGCGACACTGCCTGAAGGGATGTTTTTGAAGCGCTTGGACGAGTATTTGGGGGCGGGTTGCGAGGGGAAGTCTTTCACCGGCATATCCGCCATGGCAGGGCGCATGAATGCGGCCCATATCGGAGCGCACACGGTCCCGCCAAAAGCGCGTGCGCCGCGCACGATGATCGTTCTCTCGGTGGGGTAGCCGACCCAGACTGATGTGACGAGCTGGGGCGTGTAGCCCACAAACCAGACATCTCGGTTGCTCTGGCTGGTGCCGGTCTTGCCGGCCGCTGGCCGTCCTATCGCTGCTCGGCGCGCAGTGCCACCGGTGATGACGCCCTTCAAGACCTTTGTGGCCGCGTAAGCGACGGAAGGGTCAAGGGCCTGAGTCCCTTTGGTCTGGTTGGTGTAAACCGTTTTCCCTCTTGAGTCGACGATCTTTGTCACGAATACCGGATCGACGTGCAGGCCGTTCGTTGCGAGCGTGCCGTAAGCCGAGGCCATTTCAAGCGGGGTGACATTCTGGGCTCCGAGGGCTATCGAGGGATAGGGCTCCAGCTTGCTCTCGATGCCCATCTTGTTTGCGGTTGCCGCGATCTTCTCGGCACCGAGCCCCCAGGAAAGCCGAGCGTAAACGGTGTTCACCGATGCCCGGGTGGCCGCATCCAGCGACATCGCCCCGCGGCTGCTTCCCTCGCTGTTCGATACGCGCCAGGGCCTCGGTCTGGTGGGGATGAGGGCGGGGGAGGAGCCGTCGATCATGTACGAGGGGGGCATGCCCTCCTCAAGGGCGGTCACAAGCGCAAACGTCTTGAAAGACGACCCCGGCTGTCTGCGTCCTTGCGTGGCCAAGTTGAACTTGTTCGTACTATAGTCCCGGCCTCCAACGAGTGCTTTCACATAGCCGTTGCTGGGATCGAGCGAGACGAGCGCGGCCTCAGGACCACTGGGCAGCCGACTCTTTACCGCGTCCTCGGCCAGCCCCTGCAACCGGGTGTCGAGGGTCGTGTACACGCGCAGCCCGCCGCCAAACACGATGTCTTTGCCAAACTCTGACTGAAGCAGCTTCTTCACATGCGCGACATAGAAGTGCGCACGATAGATGCCGTCCTCGGGATCCGCGGTCTTCTCAAGCTCCAGCGGGGTGTCACGCGCCTCATCGTGCTCGGCCTGGGTGATGTAACCGTTCTTGAGCATCGAGCCGAGCACAAGGTTGCGCCGCGCAACGGCGCGGTCCGGGTACTGGAACGGGTCCAGGCGCAGGGGCTGCTGCGGAAGTCCCGCGAGCAGCGCGGCCTCCGCCAGCGTGAGCTCGTCCGCATGCTTGGAGAAGTACGTCTTAGATGCCGCCTCCGCTCCATGGGCGCCCGCGCCGAAATATATGGCGTTCAGATACAGCTCGAGGATCTCCTCTTTTTCGCAGCGCTTCTCGAGTTCCATGGCCAGGTACGCCTCGCGCACTTTCCTGCCGAGCGAGATCTCGGTCGCCTCGTCGAGCAGGATGGTGTTGCGGACGTATTGCTGGGTGATCGTCGAGGCGCCCTCCTCGCCGAAGCCATCGCGCAGGTTGACGACGACGGCCCGGCCAAGCCCATGGATATCGATCCCGTTATGCTGGTAGAAGCGCTCGTCCTCGATCGCGACGATCGCGTCTGCAAGGTCGGTCGAGATCTTCGAGAGGGGCACCACCGTGCGGTTCTCCAGGTACAGCCGCGCAAGGAGCTTGTTGTCAGCCGAGTAGATCTCGGTCGCCTCGGCAACGTCGAACGCCCCCGGGGCACCTGCGTCGGGGAGGTCTTTGAGCCAGTGCTGGACCGTTGCTGCTACCGCTGAGGCGCTCATGAGGATGACGAGCAGCACGCTTAAGACCAAAGCGCCGGTGATCTCTAGGGCGATGATCTTCCTCTGGCTGCGCTTGCGCCGTTGTTTGGTGCGTTTACGATGAGATGACATGTCTCTCCGAACCACGGGCGGTTACTTGGCGGCGGATGTCGTGTTCCCACACATATTACCCCGCCACGACGCCCTTTGCTGGGATGCCTCTTGCCGTTCTGCCACGATGCCTTGATGTCGTAACGTCTTGCCGTAATATCCCACAATACAATATTGTCTCTAAAGCGCCGGTTCAAGGCATCGGCCAAAGGAAAACTGTCACCTTGCTGTAACTGTCGCTTTACCGTGACTGTCACCTTGCCGTGACTGTCACCTTGCTGTAACTGCCACCTTACCGTAACCGTCAGTCCGAATCTTGCTAAGGAGGGTCAGAGGCCGCGTGACAACAGACCGAGCACAGAGCCGCGACACCAGGCCCGAGCTGCTTGCGCCCGCAGGGGCTCCCGAGTCCCTCCGGGCGGCGGTGGCCGCAGGTGCCGATGCGGTGTACCTGGGCGTGGAGGGCTTCAACGCCCGGCGGGGGGCGAAGAACTTCACCGTCGAGACGCTCGCCGAGGCCTGCCGCTTCGCCCACCTGCGCGGCACCAAGGTCTACCTGACGACAAACATCGTCATCCTGCCGTCGGAGGAGCCCGTGGTGCTCGGCCTTATCGAGAAGGCCTGGAGCGCAGGCATCGACGCGGTCATCGTGCAAGACCTGGGGCTCATGCGGCTCCTTGCCCGCGAGCTGCCCGGCATCCGCATGCACATCTCCACGCAGGTGAACGCTCACTCCTCCGACACCGTTCGGGCGCTGGCCTCGCTCGGCGCGTCGCGGATAACCTTCTCGCGCGAGCTCTCCCTAGCCGAGATACGCTCGCTCACCTCGGTAGCCCATGAGGCCGGGGTGGAGACAGAGGCGTTTGTCCATGGCGCGATCTGCGTCTGCTATTCGGGGCAGTGCCTGCTCTCGTCGATGGCCGGCGGCCGCTCGGCGAACCGCGGGATGTGCGCCCAGCCCTGCAGGCTGCCCTATCGCCTGGTGGACGCCAGAGGCGGCGGCATCGAGGCACCGGGCGAATACCTGCTCTCGCCCAAAGACCTCGCGGGCATCGACGTGCTCCCAGAGCTCGTGGCAACCGGCGTGGACTCGCTCAAGATCGAGGGCAGGATGAAGAGCCCCGAGTATGTCGGGCTCGTCACCGGCATCTATCGCGGCGCGCTCGACCGGGCGGCCCGCGACCTGCCCACCTGGCTTTCCTCCGGCAGCTGGGAGGTGCGCGAGGGCGAGCGGTCGGTGCTTGCCGAGGCATTCTCGCGCGGGTTCACCACAGGCCACCTTACCGGCGAGCGTGGGAGCGGGCTCATCGGCTACAGCCGACCGAACAACCGCGGCGTGCGGGTGGGCCGCATCATCGCAACGTCACCCGAAAGGGCCACGCTCAAGCTTGAGAAAGCGGTGGATGCCGGCGACACCATCGAGGTATGGACCTCCCGCGGCAGGCACGCGCAAAAGATCGGGCCGATGCGGTTCGGGCAAAAGACCGTCTCGTCCGCGCCCGGCGGCGCGCAGGTCTCCATACTCGCCGAGAGGCCCGCATCAGTCGGCGACCGCGTCTTCCGCGTGCGGAATGCGGCCTTAGCCGCCGCCGCCGAGCGGCTCTACGCGCAGCCGGGAGGCCGACGGATGCCGGTGTCGGTCTTCGCCTCGGTGGTGATCGGCAAGCCGCTCGAGGTTGCGGTCACCGATGCTTCCGGCAGGAGGGGGGCCGCCTTTGGCGAGGTGGTCGAGCCTGCCAGGACCAAGGCGGTGACCGCCGAGGAGGTCGCCGAGCATGTGGGGCGCCTCGGCAGCACGGCATATGAGATGGCCGAGTTCGACTGCGCGCTCTCGCCTGGGGCAGGGGTGGGGTTCTCGCAGCTGCATCGGGTCCGGCAGGCGGCGGTCCTTGCGCTCGAGCAGGAGGTTTTGCGCCCGTGGGAGGAGCGCGGGCAACAAGCGCCGCGGGCGGAGGTGCCGCAGCGACCGGAAACACTGCAGCGACCGGAAACACCGCAGCGGCCGCGCAGGGAGGCACCCCGCGTGGTCGCCGTGGCCAGGGATCTCAAGTGCGCCCGCGCATGTCTTGCCGCCGGTGCGGACGAGGTGCATGTCGAGTCATGGGCGCTCGGGGAGGCACGCCCGGTGGCCAGGACTCCTGGAGCGGCCAAGCAGTTCGGAGCGCCTGGGACGGTGGGGGCGTTGGGGGCCCCGGAAGTCCCGGAAGGCATCGTCCCTGTCGTGTCCCGCGTCTGCCACGATGCCGAGGCCGAGATGCTGCTCGCCCCCTCACGGCGGAGTGGGAAGGCGGTTGCCGGGTCGCTCGGCGCGCTCACGCGACTTGCCGAGGAAGGCTGCAGCGTGCAGGCGCACTGGTCGCTTAATGTGACGAACGCGTGCTCGGTGGCGCAGGCCGGTGACATGGGGGCGGCGTTCGTCTGGCTCTCGCCGGAGCTGTCGCTTGCCCAGGTGTGCGAGATCGCCGAGTCTGCAGGCCTGCCGGTCGGGGTCGCCGTGGCGGGCAGGCAAGAGGTGATGGTGACCGAGCACGATATAGCGGCCGTCGGAGAAGGGCGCGGCGCACACGCCCACGACGAGGGGCGCGACGCGCAAAAACACACCATACCAGGACGCGGCACGCCCGCCCGCGGCACGCCCGCGTATGCGATCAAAGACCGCAAGGAGTACGTCTTTCCGATCATGCCTGATCCGCTCGGGCGCACCCGTGTGTACAACTCGGTGACGCTTGATGCGACGCGTGCACTGCCTGCGCTCATAGAGGCGGGCGTCGATGCGGTGCGCCTGGACCTGGAGATGCTGGATGCCCCGACAGCAGCTGCCGAGGTCTCACGTGTGTGCTCGGCGGTCAAACTGGCGCTCGCTGGCCGAGCAGCCCCGCCCCAGGCAGGCGAGACCACCACAGGGCACTTCTTCCGCGGACTTGCGTGAGCTGTAGCTGACCTGGTAGACGCGGTTCCTTTTCGCCGACGGCTCGATCATGAGCCCCAATCGTACGATTGAGATGCACTTGAATCGTACGGTTCGTGTGTCCCTGGGCTTCGCTCCCAGACTGCACGGTCTGGTCCCTTTAGGCCGCACGCTCCTTTTAGCCGTTCCCGAGCGTGCCACGAAGGCGACTTCCTCAAAGACATTGAAGATTAATGGGGACGTTACCCCACTCACTCCATTGCCGTGACTTTTTCTTCGATGAAGGAGATTTCTTTTTTGTTCAATCCGTATTTAGTGTAGAGCTGCTTGTCGATGTCTGCGACAGGCTTTGTCCAGTCGATGTCGCTCTGCGGCGTATAGTCTTGCAGGGGGACTTTTGCCCAAGTGGAGCGTGAGTTATGCTGCGTGATTTTCAGAACCCCCAGCAACACGCGGGTAAATTTGGTCTTGATATATTTCAGAACCGCCTCAGCTTCCATTTTTGTATCGAAAGCACCTACAGTTAAGAAAGTGTCGGTGTGTGCGATATGAGGAACGCCAATGAGAGGGCTACTCAAAGTCTCGCCGAGAACGCCTGTATTGTTGGTTTCAGCGATTATCACGCGGTACTTTTCAAAGGATTCCGGCAGGGCAAGATACTTCGATGAAATCCACTTATACTCTCGCTTGCCGCCGTCTAAGCCAAGCATGCTTATGTCATCATCAGCCATTTTCGACGTATGGAATACAAAATCCATCTGCGAGAATGACTTTGAGACAATTTTGCTCTTTGTACCTTTGCCTTGCATGGCTTCGGCCTGTGGAAAATCTAAGAAGAATCGCTCCGAAAAGCGATATATTCCTTGTGGCTGAACAATAGAAGAAAAATCCACTTCCCTTACACTGGCGACTTTGCTAACGATAGAGTTCAGCTCATCGTAGTGTGTGAAAACGCCGATGCTTCCATAATCCTGTTCATCATCTCGGTAGATGATTGTTACCCCACCCTTTATGTCAGTATTGGCAAAGACGCTGGCGCTATTCTGCTCGTAATACACGACTTTCAAATGCTCATCATTAAGCATTTTGGCATTCCATGTCTTTGGCGTTTGCCCTGCATTGAATAAGAATCGCGCGGGTGAAATTAAGCAATATCTCTGTGCTGCTTTTTCGGCAAGGTCATAGAAATAGTGATAAACAGGCTCGTCCCTTGCCTCGCCGCTTTCCTGATAAGGTGGGTTGCCAACAACAACATCAAATTTCATTTTTGAATCTCCTCCGCTTTTAGCTGTATCGGTTAAGTCGCGGCACTCGAGGTGCGAGCTGTCAATATCAGCAAACCCACCATAGACGTAGTTCTTGGCGATGTTGTAGATAATCTCGCTCGGCGCGAATCCGAATATCTGATTTTCGAGGATGTGCTTTATCCTCTGCTTCTCATCAGGTATCTGCTCGGCCAATCCCGTGTGCAAACGTGTGACGATTTCTGTCAGGTATAAGCCTGATTTGACATACAGATCTGCAAAGGTCTTGTCCTTGTCCGCGAATATATTGGGGTTTTCTTCTTCCAGCTTGTCGATCATCAGCTTCACAACCTTCTTCGGCGTGAAAATCTGATTGGTCTTCTGCGGCGGGATGTAGTCGAATATGTTCTCGGTTTGGCTGTCGTCAAAGTAGTCTGCGAGCTGCTCCTTCTTGTGCAGGAACTCTTGTATGGACTCATCGAAGACAACGCCATCGAAGAACTCATAGGTGTCCCGCAGGGTACGGAACTGGTCAAGCGTTATGCCGGTCACCTCTTTGAAAACCTCGTCCTTGATGTTTTCGTCGAAGTTTTTCAGCGTTGTCTCAACTGTGCCGTATGCCATTAGGAACGACGGAATGGTGCGGGCGAAGCCGCGCAGTCTGGCGCGGACATCATCCTCGACAGTCGCCTTTTTCTTTTCCTCAGCTTCTTTCAAGATGGATTCGGTCGATTTCTGTGTAAGTTTCTTGGTCTTCTCCTCGACCTTTAAGGTAACGCCTTTCTTGAAATCGTCCTGTATCTGCTGCGTCGTTGCCTCGAATTTCGCCTTCGCCTCGGCGACAGCCGTCTTGTCGCTTTTGGCGGCGGCGACCTGACGCTCGAACTCAATCTTTGCCTCGGCTTGTTTGATTTCAGCTTGCTTCTGTACGATCTCAACCTCGCGGGCGATGACGTTTGCATTTTGCTTTATCACCTGCTCCGCTTGCGCCATCGTGATAGCGTTGTCCCTCGCAAGCTCTTTCACGGCGTCAAGCACATTTTGAGTGAAAGCCGTAGCGACCGTGCTGGTTAGGTTAGGCACAGATTGTTCTGCTGCCTGTTGTACAGCTCCGGCAATATCGGCATAGACCTTCTCACCAAAACGAGCCTCGGTCTCTTTTAGAACCATAGGCGGCGGCACGACCACTTCACCGTAGCCATCAACCTGAACGCCTTGTGTGTCGATGGTATCGTCCGTTTGACGTGGCGTGACCTTACCCACATCGACGGGGTTGAGCTGCTCCAAGATTTCGCGTGCTTCCGTTGAGGCGAAAATGCCGGAGATATTCTGGAACAAGAGATTCGACATGAAACCGCGCCTGACAACTTCTCTTGCCTTTAATGCTTTCGGGATGGTCAGAACCTGCCGAACGTCAAGCTCCACCATCTTGCCCTCGTCATCCTCGGCGATGACAGGGAAGAAGTTGAGCAGCGTCTTGATGTTGTCCTCGCGGTCAATCGTGGTGCCGCCGCCAGATACAGTCTTGCTGTTCAGGTTGTTTGCGAACTCGTCATAGATGATGAGTGTGCGTTCCGGCGCGAAGTCAAAGACGTAAGCATTCTGCTTCTGGCGCCTCTCGCCATCTACCTCGTAGTCCCATGGGTTCTGCACCCGGAAAGCCGCTTGCATATAAAGGCTCGGCGACTTCACGTTGGAGAGCATGAGGACTGCTGACCACTCTGGGACGGTCACGCCCGTTGTGAGCTGTCCGACGGAAAGCGTGATGGTCTTGTCATGCTTCTTTATCGCTGTGCGAACCCTGTCGAACGATTTTTCGTTGGCGGTCTGGTCGTCTTCCATCCTGCCGTCGCCCGCTGCCAAGATGACTTCGTAGTTCTCAAAGACGGGGTGCTGCTTCAAGAGCTTGGCAAGAGCCTTTGCGCTTGCAACACGATTGAGCAACCAAAAAGTGTGTTTCAACTCGTCGCGCAGTTCCTTGGTGGAGAATGGGTACTTCTCGTTCTCAGAGAGCGTGTCAAGCCACTTGCTCACTTCGGCCTCATGGACGAAATTGCCGCTGTCGTTCGTCTCGAAAAATTCGTTCAAGTCGAAGGCGAAGTCTACATCCTTGCCTTCGATATTGGCTCCCTTGTTTACCTCGTCGGTAATCATCTGGCTCATCTGATATGAGAACAGGTTCAAGCGCGGCAGTCTCTCATAAGGGTTGTTTTGCTCTGCGTCCGACCATGCGACTTTTGCGTCTTGCTCGTCTGCATACGTCCAGTTGAATATCTGTTCCTCGGCGAATCTACCAGAGGCAACCGCTTGGAACGGGGTGCCTGATAAATGCAAAGTGAAGTCGCATTTTATATTGTTGAAGGCAACATCGGTCTTGAAGGTGTCAACGCCTTCGTGTGCTTCGTCGATGACAAGTAAATCCCATTTCAGACCTTTGACCCATTCGAGTTTATTGAAGCCGCCGCCGAAATAGAGCGACCCTTTCAAGTCCTGTAAGGAAATGAAAGCGATGAACCCGGAATCTTGGGGCTTGCCAATGCTCTGGTCTAAATACTGCTCCCTCGTAAGGACGGGTCTCTCTTTCAATGAATCCGCGGTAGAGATAAAGAAGTAGTTTGTCTGCCAAGCGATGAAGGTCTCGAAATCGTCGTGCCATGAGTTGGCGATAGCTGGACGATTTGTAACGACCAAAACTTTCATCGCATCTAGCCGGCGGGCTAAGTCATAGGTAGTCAGCGTTTTACCGAAGCGAGGCTTTGCGTTCCACAAAAATTCGCCGTTAGGGTGTGCTTTTGCATATGCAAGTGTCCTTTCCACGGCCAGTTCTTGCTCGTGGCGAAGCTGGTATTCAAGTTGGCTGCCCGCCTGAACGGAGTTGCCCAAGCAGTTACTTCTAAAATCATCGAAGTCATCATGCGCTTGTTGCGGTGTTCCGTCATAGTAGAACCACTCCGTGTTCGGCTCCTGCTCAATCCCCTTGAACTTACGTAGGTAGGTGTGGAGTTGCTTGTCCTTGAACCATACATCGGAACCCGTGAACTTGGCAGGTTCTGACCACAGCTTGGAGTATTCCAAATTGACCGCCGCTGTATGCGTCTGCTCCTTGATACGACTGTCAACGTCTTGCCGCTCTGTATAGCCAATTTTTACCCAACCGTCCTTCGGCTCAAATGTGGGTAGAATATAGGCGTAGATTTGCGGGTAAATGATCTTCGTGGTTCTGATGACCGTATTGTTATTCATGCTCATTTTGTCTCTCTGTCGAAATACTCCATTTTGCTCGTGTCCCAATTCATAATCCTGACCCGCTTTCCGGGTGTGATTCGCCATTCCTCTTTCGGCTCGTCTATGTCGAACAACGACGGTTGTGTTACCTCGACCTTCTCCCTTTTCTCTGTGAGCGGGATGGTGTATTTCAATCCGTCCATCTGGAAGACGTTGTAGCTGATGATAACCGCGATTTCCTCGAGCAGGCCGTATAATGGCTCGCTGCTCCACTTAGTAAGGCAGTAGTCACGGTAAGTGTAGAGCAGGTTCTCACGGGCGAGCAGCAGCGAATCGCCGTTCCACTCGAAGCCGTAGCAGGACTTGTAGGCAAGCTCCACCAACCGCTGCCACTCGGCTTTGTCGGTTATCTCGTTGTTTATCCGTGCGAGCTTTCTATCAACGAAGCCGACACGCTCGGCAATCGGCACAAGCTCGCCAGTCTCCATGTCGTAGCGGGTAGCCATGTAGGGGGCTTCGCCACAGGTGATTTCAAGCCACTTGCGGCGGGTGTAGGTCTCCAAGTCATCGTTCTTGTATCCCTCGTCTACTGCATCGTTTTGCTTTTTCACGACCCAAATGGGCGTGAATACCTCGGCCTGTTTCCGCGTGCGCTCTTTTTGTAATGCCGTCGCCTTCAATGCCCTCGGCCTTATCAAAGAGCCTCTCTTGTTAGTTATAAGCTCCGGCAGTATTTGTGCCGTCGGGGCATAAACAGTTGCGTCGTAATACTTATAGTTGCCGTTCGCCCAGATGATATTCTTGGGGGTGTTCAGTGTTGAAGTAGTCCTATCCAACAACAGAATTTCAAGTATGCGAGGCATACTTATTCCGATGTCGTTCTCCAGCACATCGGATGACGAGGCTGCTATCTTCTCGTGCGCTTGTCGCATTTCATTCATGTGTCAATTCCTCTTCGTGCCGTCGTGCCGTTCTCTCCGTCCGGCAGAATCTCCATAATGTTGCCGATGTCGCACCCCAACGACTTGCAGATTTTTTTGAAGCACGTTGACGGTGATGTTCTTGCCGCGAGCGAATTTGCTGACGGTGCATGTGCGTACCTCCACAAACATAACCAAGCTCTTCTTTTTTCAAGTCCTTGCCCAACAATATATGGCAGAGCTTTTCTTAGAGGGTATATCGAAAGGGCGTGTGAGCAGTATCCGTTTTTTGTGACGCTAGGCAAGACGAGCTGCTAGGAGCTGGGTCACGGGCTTAATGTTGTTCATACTGTTCTATCTCGCGAGCGGGACATTCTTCGCGATTCTGTCCTTGTTAGGGGCATGGATCCGGGAAACTCAGCATCTTCCCTGATAGCGTACTGTGCACAAGATAAACCCTCATGCAGCTGACTGCCACAAGCAAAAGGCACGTTCCGTCGCTGGGTCGCATGTTCGGCGACTGCCGTGCGCACTTCGACAGGGTGCGTTTCAGCACATGCGCTGTAAGCGCAAGAGGCCAGTTATGACTCGGCGACCTATCGTTTAGGCCGCAACCCCCACTCAGGAGGCTGCAGCCTGCCCGCCAGCCCCAGCCGCGCCTACTTGATCGCGATCTTCTTGGTGAGCGAGCCGCGTGCCCCGTTGCTCTCGGTCACCCAAAGCGTCACCTCATACGTGCCTGGTGCGTCCCATGCGTGGGAGACCTTTTGCCCGGTGGCATCCGTGCCGTCGCCAAACTCCCAGTAATAGGTGGCCGCCGACCCACCGCCGCCGGATGAGCCTGCGACGAGCTTTATCGGGTCTCCCACAGCGGCCTTTACCGGTAGGTAGAATGTCGGTGTCGGGCTTTTCGCCGACCCTCCCGCGGAGGAAGCGACCGTGACAGTGACCGTCGAGCCCGCTTCGACCTTTGTGCCCGCCTTGGGGTCTTGCGAGATGACGGTTCCTGGCTCTGCGTCCGCAGCTGCCGCCTGGTCGACGGTCTTCGCCTTGAGCCCGGCCTCCTCAAGGGCGCTCACAGCGGCCGCTTTCGCCATCCCGACAAGGTTCGGGACCGTCACCTCGGCCGATTCCATGTGGGCCTCACAGGCTGGCGGGAGGTTGTTCGCCAGGACAAGGGCGCTCATGCGCGTCGGGCAGAACTCGGTGGCACTCAGGCCGCTCTCCGAGCAGACCTCGATATGCGTGAGCCCTTTTGGCTGCTTGAACTCCGTTTTCGGAGTGTCCTTGAGGGCATCCTTCATGAAGCGGCCCCATATGGCCGCCGGCAGCGTGCCGCCGCTCACGTTCACGCCGTGGACACCCTTCATCTCGCGCTGGGAGTCGGGGTAGCCAACCCAGACCGCGCACACCAGGTCGGGCGTGTACCCCACGAACCAGGCATCGCGATACTGCTGGGTGGTGCCCGTCTTGCCCGCCGCCTGCCTGCCGATCTTCGCCGAGGTGCCGGTCCCGCGCTCTATCACGCCACGCAGTATGTCTGTCGTGAGGTATGCCACGCCCGGGTCGATGGCCTTTTCCGCGCTCGGCTTCGTCTCGCCCAAGACCGTAGCGTCAGGCAGCTTCACCGTTGACACGCCATACGGGGTGGTCCGCACGCCGCCGTTCGCAAGGGTCGCGTAAGCCTGGGCCATCTCAAGGGGGGAGACGCCGTCCTCAAGCCCGCCAAGCGCGATCGCAGGAACAGGCGTGATGCCCTTGTGCAGCCCGAGTTTTTCTCCGGTGCGCACCACATTGTCGGCACCCACGTCCAAGATCAGCTGCGCATACACGGAGTTCACCGAAAGCTCGGTGGCCTGCCGCAGGCGCATCATCCCGTTCGTGCCAGCGCTGCTCCCCGTCACCTTCCACGGCTTGCCATTGACATCAAAGCTGCGTGCCGCAGACGGGAAGGTCTTCTCAGGGCTCACGCCCTCGGCCAGCGCGGTTGCAAGCACAAAGGGCTTGAATGCCGAGCCAGGCTGGCGTTTGCCCTGGACGGCAACGTTGAACTGCTGGGTCTTGAAGTCGAGGCCACCGACCATCGCGAGCACTTCGCCGGTGCTCGGCTGTATGGCGACAAGTGCTGCCGAGGGATCGCCTTCGCGGTTCAGCACATCGGCAACGGCCTTCTCAGCGGCCTCCTGCATGGAGCGGTCCAAAGTGGTCCGGACGAGCAGGCCGCCACGGTAGACCTCGTCTTTCCCGTACTCGCCGACCAGCCCCTCCTTGACCCACTCAAGGAAGTAGGGGGCGGTGTTTGCAAGCGGGCTCAGCCCCGTGACCTCGACAGGCGTCTCACGCGCCTCCTGCCAGGTCGCCTGATCGATGAAGTCCTGGTCGCGCATCTGTTTTAGGACAGTGTTGCGCCGATCGAGCGCGTTCTCTGGGTTGAGGTATGGCGAGTACCTGCCAGGTGATTTGATCACCCCCGCGATCATCGCCGCCTCGGCCACGCTGAGCTTCTCGACGCTCTTCCCGAAATACGCCCGCGAGGCGGCCTCGACCCCATACGCGCCATGCCCGAAGTAGATCGTGTTCAGGTACAACTCGAGGATCTCGTCCTTCGAGTAGCGCTTCTCGACCTTGAGCGCGAGCAGCGCCTCGGAGATCTTGCGCTTGAGTGTCCGGTCAGAGGAGACAAATGCCTGCTTGACGTATTGCTGCGTTATGGTCGAGCCGCCCTGGGCCTTGTCCCGCTTGGCGATGTCGACGGCAAGCGCCCGCGTGATGCCCATCAGGTCGACGCCCTCGTGCGCGTAGAAACGCTTGTCCTCGGTGGCGATGACCGCGTCGCGCAGGTGTTTGGGCATCTTGTCTAGGGGGACGTCCTGGCGGTTCTGCTCGGCGAACAGGCGGGCGATCTGCTTCCCGTCCCGGTCCATGATGATCGTCGACTGGTCCCTGCCGCGTGCCTTGCGGATGTCGGGGTCGGGAAGGCCTGATGAGATGGAGGCGTAGACCGCGCAGCCGGTCGCTGCCAGCGCGACAAAGACGAGCAGGATAACGAGCAGGGTGGCCTTGAGGGCACGACGCCTCCGCGCCGTGCGCGCTGCGACAGACCTGGGTCCCGCTCCGCCGCCGCCCGGCCCCGGCCTCCTCCTTTTGACTCCCGGTTGCCGAGCCGCCTGCTGGCCTGCCTGCCGAGGCACCCGCCGACCCGCTTGCTGACCCGCCCGCTGACCTGTTTGTTGGGGCGGCCTCTGCTGCGGCCTTTGCGAGGCGGCCGGTTGGCGCTTTCTGCTCGGCGGACGTTGGCTGGCGCTTTTGGGCTTTGCCCCCGATGCGCTTCGGGGCACGCCTTGGCGCGGTTGCTTGGCAGGCCTTTTCCGCCGAGGCATCCCAGCACTGTTGTTTTTACGGGAGTCGCTCATCAGTCCCCCATGCCATATTGTCTGCACGGCCAATGCCCATGAGGCCGCCCATCGTTTGTCCCAACATCCACGCAATGCCCATGGAGTTGCCCGTTGTCTGCCCACAAAACGGTTCAGCTGATAGTATGACACTCTGGGCCGCAGGCAGGGCCTGTACGCTTGGATCCGTTAAGGCGGCGTTACCGATGCCCGCCGCCAACTGCCGCCGCCGTTGACGGTGCCGCCGCCAACTGCCGCGGCTGTCGTCGGCGTTTACGTTTCGGAGGAGACTTTTGCTTTCTGTAGACGAGCAGGTGCACATCATTGGAAGCGGCGCGGCGGACATAACCCCCCTGGCCGACCTCAAGAAGAAGCTGGCCCGGCAGGCTCCGCTCCGCATCAAGTTCGGTGCCGACCCGACCGCGCCAGACCTGCACCTCGGCCACGCCGTGTCCCTGCGCAAGCTGCGCAGCTTCCAAGACCTCGGGCACCAGGTCGTGTTGATTATCGGGGATTTCACCGCGCTCATCGGCGATCCCTCGGGGCGCAACACCACCCGACCCGCGCTCGCCCGGGAAGAGGTCGAGGCGCACGCGGCGACCTATATCGACCAGGTGTTCCGGATACTCGACCCCGAAAAGACCGAGCTGCGGCGCAACTCCGAATGGCTTGCGGGCCTCGGCTTTGCCGACCTCCTGCGCGTGACCAGCCGCTTCACGGTCGCCCGCATCCTTGAGCGGGACGACTTCTCCAACCGCTACAAGAGCGGCGTGAGCATCTCGCTGCACGAACTCCTGTACCCGATGGCGCAGGCGTATGACTCGGTTGCGGTCTCCGCCGATGTCGAGATCGGCGGCACCGACCAGCTCTTCAACCTGCTCGCGGCGCGCGAGCTCATGGAGAAGTCAGGGCTGGAGCCGCAGGTCTGCCTCACGCTGCCCCTGCTCGAAGGGACAGACGGCCTGCAAAAGATGAGCAAGAGCTACGGCAACTACATCGGGCTCACCGACGCACCGAGCGAGATGTTCGGCAAGGTGATGTCGATCCCCGACGGGCTCGTGCCCAGGTACTACCGCCTCTGCACGCTGCTTCCCGTCGCCGAGGCCGACTCGATCGAGCAGCGGCTCTCAAGCGGGGACCTACACCCCAACGAGACGAAGCGCCGCCTCGCCCGCGAGATCGTCGCCCTCTACCACTCAATGGATGAGGCGGTTGCCGCCGAGGAGGCGTTCGACCAGGTCTTTAAGCGCCACCAGCTGCCGAGCGACATACCCGAGGTCGCCGTCTCCCTCGCTGAGGATGTCTACCTCCCCGGGCTGTTGCACGAGCTCGGGCTCGTTGCCTCGGCAGGGGAGGGCCGCCGCATGATCGATGGAGGAGGGGTGCGCGCTGATGGCGAGCAGCTGTCCGCCCGCTGCTACAACCTCGCGCGCGTGTGCGTGGAAGGCAAAGTGCTTCAAGTCGGGAAACGGCGTTTTGCGCGGGTCATTGCCAAAGGCTAGGGAAACTGCTCGGAGGAATGCTCGGAAAATCGGGAAAATCAGCACTTTGCGCAAAACCCGCAAAAACATTGCGCAAAAACCTGTGACAATTACGCAGAAACCTATTCCCCTTCACACCATCTTTTGATACACTGAAAAACCGCTCGAGATTGAGACTGTCGGATCGGGGTGCTGGTTGATAATAGAGTTCTCCGAAGTGAGGCGATGCCGGAAGCTACCGTAGGTTTGTTAAATACCCGCGGCAGATGGCCGCGTATCGAGCCTCCCGGGTCTGGGGGGCTTTTCTATCACCAGACCTTTCCCGGCCTGCTTTTTCAAGTGCGTTGAAAAAGTTGCAGAATGGTGTTGACACTCCAACGCCGAGCGCGTAATGTACCTCCTCGCCGTCTAAATCCGTTTGGCGGCGTGCGGCGGGCACAGCAACAGTTGTTGCGCGTGTCTTGCCGCAGCTTGAACCTTGAAAACCGGATACTGTGACAAGCCAGAAATGAACCCGTCATTTCGAGAGGGTCAATCAACGGACCAAACCGAATGACTTCCTTTTAGGTTCAAACCGCATCATCTACAGGCGGTATCTTTATTAAGGGTCGCATAAGACCCCTAGATTCGTTTTTGGGTGATGAAGGTGAGCCAACTCCGGATAGATCCGGATCTTAACTTCGTGAACCACAAGCCTAAATGGCTTGTGAACATTTTCCACGGAGAGTTTGATCCTGGCTCAGGATGAACGCTGGCGGCGTGCTTAACACATGCAAGTCGAACGATTAAAGCCCCTTCGGGGGTGTATAGAGTGGCGAACGGGTGAGTAACACGTGGGCAACCTGCCCTGCGCACCAGGATAACTCAGGGAAACTTGAGCTAATACTGGATACTCCTAAGGAACCGCATGGTTTTTTTGGGAAAGCTCCGGCGGCGCAGGATGGGCCCGCGGCCCATTAGTTTGTTGGTGAGGTAACGGCTCACCAAGGCAGCGATGGGTAGCCGAGCTGAGAGGCTGATCGGCCACACTGGGACTGAGACACGGCCCAGACTCCTACGGGAGGCAGCAGTGGGGAATTTTGCGCAATGGGCGAAAGCCTGACGCAGCAACGCCG